>NZ_JASDCD010000002.1:0-422529 GCF_030408095.1 Pseudoalteromonas sp. APC 3893 | reverse complement strand
CTGATTCATCTATAGCACTTAATTCATTAATTTAGATTTTAACAAGCCGCCAAGCGAAGCCTGAGCGTAGCGGCTTGTTAATACTAATTCCATTTATTTATTTACCACTACCAACAACCTATAATTTATATTACAGTGTAAATGAAAAGGGGTGAAAACCCCTTTATTTATAATTAATTACGTGAGTTCACAACTTTGACAACTCGTCATTAACTTCCTGTTCGTTCTGATATATCACCTATAATTTCTAAAAGTTGATACTGCAAATCAGATAGGTATTTATCTTGTGTTTTATTTTCTAATTTTAGTTTTTTATACATAGATTCAGACTCCCTTGCTGACCACTTATAACGATGAACTAATTGAACATCTGAGGCACGAACAATCCCCCAAGGGGTAATCATCGTATGATCATGTATAGAAATCTTACAATCAGCCCATGCACCAAAATCTGGAAGGTAGCCGCGATATATTATATTTAAAAGCTTTTCTACAGGCTTGCTTGCTTTACCGGCTTTTAAATACCGCCTTATTTGACGCTCACTTACACCTAGTTCTTTAGCGCCTTTAGCGTAGTCATAACCAAAAAGTGATAAATACTGTTTGTGAAATTCTGATTTAAACATTGTGATTTTTACTCCTTGTTAAAAAAAATCACGATGCAAAATCGGCATAGGTGTTAATTTTCGCTCCCCCCCTATTAGTATACGGGGGGAGGGGTGTTAATCTCGGCTTCATCATTATCTGAAATTCCGTAATAGTTTATCAAGGGCGCATGGCTGCGCGGGGTTATGCATAACTAATAAAATGGTTTGCGCTGCGCTTGGTTACGACCGACTAGCAATAATGGAATATTAATATTAGTGTGCGGTCTACATGGCTACGCCATCAGTGATAGGTTCGTACACTAAGCTAGTCACTGGTACGTGATAATTGAACTTATTATTACGTACCAAAGTAAAAAGTACGTAATAAGTTACGTACCACTAAACAGCCTTTTTCATACGGCCAGTTATAACACTTCGAGCCATAAAGGGAATATGGTCAGGATTATCAATTAAGAAGTCTATCATCTGCTTTATTTCAACTTCTGAATCATCAGGTATCCAAAGGGTTACTTTCTTTAACCCTTTATCTTTTTGTTTCTTTTCGTACTTTTGATTTCTAGTCATAGTGTCACCAGTGACGGGTAGTAGATGAATGTATATAGATTAAACAAGCCGCTACGCTCAGGCTTCGCTTGGCGGCTTGTTAAAATCTAAATTAATGAATTAAGTGCTATAGATGAATCAGTATTATTTGCTGGTTCAGGTTGTGAATATGGGTTAGGACTGCAAAAGGCACGATAAGCAAAATCAGTTTTTGATTGTCTGATAATGACATTGCAAGGGCTGAAATATTGAATACTAAAACCCATACTCGCCAGTTCGTAAGAGTCGATACTAAAAGTACCGTACTTTTCAGTGATGAATTCAAATATAAATTCTCGATGTGTCCTGTCTGGCCGCTTCACCTCTTGAACACCAGTAACAAAAATATCACTAGCGCCATAAGGAAGACCTACAGAAACAGGCTGACCATCAAGAATCTGAAAAGCACCATTATCAGGATTAGAATTAGTATCTTTTTGAGTATCGACCATACCCACCTTAGCGGTTTCTTCGATATTTTCCATAGCGCTTTCATGACTGGTGAAATACCATAACCAATACAATATACACAAAAAGAACATAGCAATTGGAAAGGCAAAAACAGGATTGAGTAAGAGATTTTTACCTTGTCCTTTTGTAATACCTCCGGTAGCTGTCGATTTGTAGCACTTGTGTACTTCGACTGGGATTTTCTTCCATGTTGTAACACTTCCTTTGACTGGGGTTTTACCGTCAAGTTTTGGGTTATGCTCGAAGATTCTCGGTCTTCGGTTGTAATATGGTATTGAGGCGAGTCCGTCAAAATATTTGTGCGAATAGGCGTACTGGCTGACGTTTCTAATGTATTTATGGACGCTGGTAATATCGGGTGTGCAGACGATGATATCCCAGTTGTATTTGCGGTGTCGCATGTAACACTCTTTGAGTGTTTTGGGGTAAATAATGTGGCCATGCTCGTTAAATAACTCCTTTCCTAAATCGTCAGTATCGCCGCTGGTTAAGTTCTCAGGTTTGAACTTTTCAAGCTGTTCATAATGGTATTCATACCAGTGAGCGGGTATCAAATTCTTATAATTATCGATGTGTTTATAGTTGCAGCTTTCAGGTTTAAACGTTGCTTCTGTTGGGTAAACGTCTTGCACTTCATCGATTAAAACTAATGCGCCCGTTGGCATCCAGTGATACCAATTTCGCCAGAGGTGTTGGCCTTCTTCATTTTGCGATGATAAGCGCCATAACTGCGCTGACTCTGGGAACGTTTCTTGTAACTCGGTTTCGATTTCTTCGAGAGGTAAGATACCTTCGATATTGGTAACAACTAAGCGACCTTTTCTTAGTGCTGGCAACACTTCAAACCATGTAGCGCTGGCAGATTTAAAAGAACCTGGCGCACCGTGAAAAATTGATGAAGCCATTTTATATAAACCTCATAACAAATTTAGTTGCTAACGCCTGAATAATTATGGCAACACCATCGAAAAAACGCATATCAACAAGAGCCGCTTTAACATCTTGAGGTAATGAATTTGCAGCTGAAACAACTTTTGATGAAACTTGAAAATTTTCAAGAACTGCCTTGGCAACTTTCCAAGCAAATTTTATTGACTCAATTTTTAACTCAATTGCAAACATAACAGCCTTTTCTGTGGCATAAATAGCGGCACGTTCTAAAAAACTAGGAACATCATCATCAAAAAAAGCCCAAGTATCTGTAAAAAAATCCCCTACTTTTTGTGCAAAATTCGCCATACCTGAAGGCTCAACAGCTGAGAATGCAAAAAACGGTATAAAAAAAATTGTTAATAAAATAAATTTAATCTTCATAATTAATCCTTCAACAGTATATAGATAGCGATAAGGGTGGCTAATAACAAAACAGCAGGAGCAATCAGCTTAAAAAAATTAGAAACCCTTTCCAAACCCATATCAACCTGAACAGTTTTAGATGCTACTTTTAAATCAACCTTGCGGTCTTCATAACCACCATTTAATGTAATATTGAAAGTCATAAGACCATTTATTTCATCTTGAATCTGTTGTACATAATCAGAATATTCGGTTTTTTTATCTTCAATTTCTTGTTGCAATTCAGCTATATCTGAATCAGTAAAAACAGAATTCAAACCTTTGTCAGGGTCTTTTCTAGTGGTTTCTATATCAAAAATTTCTTTTTTAGTGTTATCGGCTATCTGTTCAAGCAAATCATTATCAAGGCAATCTTCACCAGTACATGGCTCACCATTATCAGGTGTACCGCCTGCATTATCTAAAATGTCTTGTAAAAGCGAATTAGCTATCATTGTATTACTATCAGTCATTGCTGTGTTGTATCTAATTTCGCCAAGTATCTCGTTAGAAATTTGGGTTTCTTCGGCTAAGCGGTCTAGGCGATCATCATTTGACTCGCTTGCTGCAACTTGGTTTTCATTCATTGCATCTAAATTTTCATTTATTTTATTCAGTGCATCGAGTTCCTCAGTTTGAGGTGTTGGGTCGGTTTCTTCGGGTGCTGGTTTTTCTTCGGGTGGTGACGTTTTATCTACTTCTTTATCAGGCGGTCTTTTACATTGAACAGGTTCTTGACTGCCATACTTGAATGGATGGTAATAACCGCCATTTTCATCAGTTTCAATTTTGCACTGCGTACCGTCTTCGTTGTTATAACAAACCTCTCTTTGCTCGCCTAAACCTGTAGTAAAACTATCTGGACCGCCAGTATTTGGTTCTGGACAAAAATCTTTTTCTTTAGCGCACATAGGAGAACCATCAGGAGCTGTGACATCAATATCATACTCAGGGGAACCATTGGGTGGACAAGTTGGTGTTTTCTCCCCTTGAATATTTGCATAATAAAGAGAGCGCCATTTAACAGTAGGTAATGTCGTGCCATCGGAATAGATGCGTGAACCTGATTGTTTAATCTTAATTGAACCATTATCTAAAACGCATTCACCACCTGCTGAATATACATATTCAACTGATGATGAAGCTGGAATTGTTGCAGCTAATTTTTTGCAACTTTCAATTTTTGCATTAATAGAGCAAACTTTGTGAGTTAAATCCCCGCTCCCATTGAGTGATGCAGCC
The DNA here is from genome assembly GCF_030408095.1 of Pseudoalteromonas sp. APC 3893. Taxonomy (NCBI): domain Bacteria; kingdom Pseudomonadati; phylum Pseudomonadota; class Gammaproteobacteria; order Alteromonadales; family Pseudoalteromonadaceae; genus Pseudoalteromonas; species Pseudoalteromonas sp. APC 3893. The sequence continues at coordinate 418,291 of NZ_JASDCD010000002.1, read as the reverse complement.
TCACAAGGAACTGTTTCAAACCTAGGTGTTAATAAATCATCCATATCAGGGAGTGCAATTGCATTAGAAACAAAAAAAGCGCTACTAAGCGCCAATAAAAATATTAGTAATCGCATGTGAGCGCCTTGAAGAAAAGGGCGGTTTTACCCGCCGTTGTTAACTGGTTCTTACGCCACTTGAAAAGCCTTCTACAAAGCACCAAACAAGAAATGACGCTAGGCCAATTGATGTGACCATCTTACTTGCGTAACCAAGAGACAATCATACCAACACAGAAACCAGCCGCAGCAACCGTAATTACACCAGTGATAATTAGCGTATAGTTAGCTGAACCATCATCTACAGCGGCAGTAATTGCAGTAGAGTGATCAACTGCAAATGCAGATGCAGAACCCATAACAGCAGTACCAAATGCAGCTAACTTAGCTGTTTTACTTTTTAATAATTTTTTCATGTTGAATTTCCTTTAGGATTAAGTTTTACCCATGATACGGACGATACGACCGATACAATGGGCAGTTATAAAAGCGACTAATGCCGCCGAGTTAATTAAGCCAAAAGTGGCTAGGTCAAAAGCAAACAATTCATTAAGAACGTTTACTAAATTTTGTTGTTGCAGTTGTTCAAATTCAGCTTGTGTGACCATCACAAAATCACAAACGCCAGTAACGGCCATAAGTGTTTGGTCTGGTTGGATAGCGACACATTGAGCCATGGTTATTTCACCAGTTGAACATCAGAAACGATGTTTCGTGACATGTTTCTAGCATCTGGTTGAAGTGTTAAGTCAACTTCGCAAATGCCATGTTCAGCGGTGATTGCTTTGAATTTGTTATAAAGCGTTTGGTCTTCAAGCATTTCTACGCTCTTTGGTTCAAAGCCACATTTTTGAATATTGTGGTCGCCTTGGATGTAATCTTGCTCAGGAACTAAGTAAGAGATAGACGAAAAAGAGTAGGGTTTAGCTGCACCTGATTTACTAGATACACCGCGACCCATAGCCGCAGATAATAAAATTACTTTCATGTTGTTAACTCCATTTGGTTGGGTGGGGTAATACAGGCCTGATTAATAGAGTCGGGTATATCCCAAGGATTTAGGCCTTTGGTTAAACGATTAATAATTTCATCACTTGATAGTTCTTGTATGTGACGAAGGTAATTTACAAATTTGCTGTAAGACTGAATGCAGTAGCGTTCTAGTCGTTCGGCCACAAGCGCACCGTTGTGTTTTCTTTCTCTACTCGTAGTTCTGATTTCAAGACGTTCAGAAGTAATAAAAGCAAAAGCGGGATAGGCAGCAGCAAATACGGCATCGGTATTGAGTAGTGCATCCAAGGAGATAACACGGTCAATACTCCTAAGCTCAAGCTCAGCACGAACCCAATTAGGTTGAGATTCACTTTGCATTTGCTTACCTTTTTCATACATACGCGCCATTTTTCCATTTTTACGACTCCCTACATAAAGCGTATTTCCGCCATTGGCTACACAGTCATAGCGTTTTTGCCAACCGTGTTTTTTCTTCCATTCGGCTTGTTGTTCAGCTGTTAATTTTTGAAGTTCACCCGTTTGGATAAAAGAGAAAGAGGGCGCTTGATTAGTTTTACAAAAGCCGCCCTCTTCTAAATTTTGAAAGTAATCGAGTACGGTTCTATTGCCTTCGTAATCATCGTAAGCAATATCTAAACGGGTAATTTTTACGTTAGGCATTTTCTTTAACATGGCGTGTAATTTAGGAATATCTAAACCAGCGCAACCAGTACCAGAAAACGAAACCATGACACCGCCATTGTTAGCACCCCAAGCAATGACACCTGAATTTACATCGTGACGATAGAGTGTGGCTGATTTTTCATACGTGAACATACCGCCTGAATTATGGCGATAAGACCAGCTCAAAGTATCGCTTGTTAAACGGTCTGCTTTTGTTGCAACTTCGGTGTTCATCAAGTGCATGAAGTGTGAAATATCACCTTCAATCAATGATGTAAGTGTTTTATAACGTTTTGTTTTTCTTACAACATTTTTAAGGAAGTGTGAACGCTCATCATCTGGTATTTGCTTGATTGAGCTGTAATATTTGTATCTTTCGTTGTTTTCAAATAGCTCATCGTAGTAGTAATCAGAGTTAAAATTAACGGTTTCAGTTACGTCAATTTCTAGGTCATCGGTTGCATTTTGGTCGAACATTTCAGCGCATAACATAGCGTTATAAGCTTCTTTGTATGACTTAAAATCGCCATTTCCGAAAGCTAATTTTGCGTCAAAACGTAAGCGGGCAACTTCATCAGGACAAAAAACAACGGTTAAATAGTCGATTTTTGTTAGGTTTTGGGTAGGGTTTTTAACGTTCTGGTTCATAGTCAAATGCTCCAGAGTCGAATAATTCTTGCCAGTTGTTGTCATCTACATCGATAATTTCAAACGGTTCACGACCACAGTAATCAATGCAAAATGCCATTGCCTCTGCGCGTGAAGAATACATTAGCGGGTGTTCAATTTTATTGAAACCTAGTGCGTATTCTTCTATTCCTGAAATGTATTGAAGATAGAATTTCATTACTTAATTGCCTTTGGTTGTTTAGGCCAATCAGAATTATCAGGGCGAATTTGCAAAGCCATTTTTTTAATTAGTTTGAAATCGTTATAACCAAGGATTTGGTGTAATGGCATATCGCAATCAGAAGAGTGAAACAAAGAATTTAAAATTCTATATAGGTGTCTAGTTTCATAATCTGTTAATGCGAGCATATTCGTATTTCCCTTTTAAAGTCCGATACTATTGAGTATTGGACATAGTATATATTTGGTATGCCAATCTTGGATACTGAGCAGATGATAGTATTCATGTTTGGATACTGTCAAGTTATTATATAAACTAAATACAATCTATAATTAAAGTCCTATAGGAGGACGTATGAAATTCAGTTCAGAACTCATTGATAAATACAAAGAATTCAAAGGTTATACTCAAGATAAACAAGTAGTTGCAGATTTGGATAATTGTAACAAAGGGAATTTAAGCCAAATAAGGAAAGGACTTAGACACCTAACCCCAAATCAATGTATTTTTATTTGTAAAGAAATGGGCATTGATTTTAAGCCCGAGTTAATTCAATTAGCTATCGAGCGATCTAAAACAAAAGAAGAGTCGAAAGCATGGCAGGAAGTAGCAAAAAAGATTAACGCTGCATGTGTAGCGGGATTACTGCTTTTAACAGCATCATTTACCCAGATTCAAGGGGCGCATTCGCGCATACGCCATAGCCTATAATTTATATTATGTTAAATGCGGTTATTTTGACGCTAATTGTAAGGGGTTGTTCATTTCTAGAATAATGATGATATGAGGATTTTCGCCCTCGTCTTTTGGAAAAGCCCATTATTACTGGGTTTGGCTAACCCTGAGCGCAAAATTAGCTAAATCTGGATTACGCTTGGTTTTAGACGAAACCTGTTCAAACTGACTCATTACCCAATCATTCCTGCTCATTTTATACGTTTAGAATTAGATCATTGTTGATCGTTTAACTTTCCTTTAAATACACTTTAAACGCCTTTTAAACACTGTTTAAATATTTTGAGCTGCCGATGTTTAAACTTTTTCGGCAGCTATAATGGTATTGAACTTTGGGCCTAGCTCTACTGTGATCATAAAACCTTGGTACGATATTTTTACTTGATTGCCTACATAAGCAACCGTATTTGGATTTTGAACTGCGTTCATTAGTTCGTGTATTTGCTCAATTGCTAGTTGGCCAGTTAAGAACTTTTCAATTTGAGCGCTGCTGACTGTAACAGCGCTACTATATATAGGTGCGTTTTTACGTGATAACTCGTTTAGTAAATTTACAGGCAAGTGCCCTAACGTAAATTGCTGGCTATCTGGTACCGACTTTTTAAGCGCTAACTTAGCTGCTTGTAAGTTTATCTGCTTTATATAGTACTGCTGAGATTTTAAAACTGCTTCGTTAAATTGTGGTACCGCTAGTTTTTGAATGTCAGTTGATAAACTCATTACTGATTTACCCGCTGCTATGTCTGCACCTAGCCATGCTTTACCAGGATTATAATCCCAACCTAGATCAATGCCTGGTTTCAGTCTAAAGTAACATTGATATTTTGATACTTTTATTACAAGATTGTTGACTTGGAACTTACTACTTCAAATTGTTATAGTAGTTTTAAACTTTTTAATGAAGAATTATATGGCTTTTTCTACTGCTTGCTTATCAAAATCACACATGCATAAAAATCTGTACATTGAGCATGATAAACGTGTTTTTGTCATTGGCGATTTAGACGCTGATTTTCAAAAGTTTGTCGATGTCCTGCACTCGGTTAAATTTGATTATAAAAATGATGTTTTGGTGATGCTCGGAGATGTAATTGACCGCGGCAATGACAGCACAAAACTAATAAAATACGCAATTGAACATAATCTAATTATGCTACTGGGTAACCATGAACATATGATGTTAGCGTCTCTTATTGATAAAGACGCAGATGCTTTTGAGCTTTGGGTGCAAAATGGTGGCGCTTGGCATTTTAATGAAAGTGAAGAAAATTTATCACTTGTATGTGATTATCTTAAAACATGCCCGGTTACATTAAAGCTGCATGTTCAAAATGAAGTGATTACTTTATCTCACACTGCACCACTTACATGTGATTGGAACAACTTAGAATTAAATGAAGAGACACTATCAACAGATACAGTAGTACAAGAGTTTTTATGGGATAGATCTCGTGTAAAAACCCAAAGTAATGTAATAAACCCAAGTGTGTTATTTTCAATTCACGGCCATAACACAACCCAAACCCCCTATTGGCTTGGTAATACGTACCATATTGATACCAATTATTTAGCAGGTAGACCAACGATTATTAACGTAGCTGATTTAATTTCACAGTATCGCACATTAAAAAATTAATTTTACAACATATATTGCTAATTAACTGATTAATAATCAATTTATCACTAATGATAATATAAAATACTGCAATTTAGGCTGTTAAAAATAAATAACAGCCTATTTAATATAACGCTTTATTAGTGTAGTGCAGCAGTAAAAGGGATACTCTTACAAATATTTCCTTCTGCTATTAATATTTCCTCTAGTCGTGTATCAACATCTTTTTTAGCAAAATATTCATACGCTAGTTCTACAAATAAATTTTTATGTTTTTCTTCTGACTTTGCAATCGCCACATAAAAATCTTTTTCTTTCCCTTCAGGCAATGCTTGTGCGACTAAAGAGAATCGTTCGTGTCCCCTCGCCTCTATAACGGCACCTACAAGCAGTCTGTCCATTAAAAATTCGTCACGGCCATTTCGAAAAACAGCACGAATTTGTTTAACGTAAGGATCTTTTTGGTCATTACCTAAATTTACGTCTCGGTCTATTAATAGCTTTAAAACTTGCTTGAAATGAATCATTTCTTCAAGTGCTAAATCAGTCATCGCTTTAACAAGTTTTCGGCGATCTGGGTAATGTGAAAGCATAGACATAGCCATGCCTGATGCTTTTTTTTCAGCTGCTGCGTGATCTTGTAAAAATGTATCAAAGTCAGCAAGTACTGCTTCTGTCCACGAAAATGGAGTATGGTATTTTAATTCAAACATGGTTAATTTTACTCTTAATTCAATGTCGCAATTTTATCGTAATTAACTTATAAAATCTTGCTTTGAGCAGTAGTTAATAGAGTACCCTGTCGATTTTTCCATTGGCGGTAGACGCTATTTTCAGTGGATGTTTAATGTTATTCCAGGCTGTTACTTTGCCGCCAATATTCATTCTTTCGAAATCATGCATAGTATTAGGAGCTGAACATTTTAAAAAATCACATAATGAATTGAAGCTTTCAGACTCGCTAATGTCGATTTTTAAAAAGTCACTCTCTCTTGCTGAAAAATAGTGGCGCGCTTCATCTCTGTGTTGTTTATATATCTGGCGTAGGAAATCATCACACTCAAGGTTTTCTAAATTTAAATTTGAAAACGTATTTAAGTAGCAACGCTTTATATGTGGATTGAATCCACCATTTTCACGAGTTAAATTTTTAAACATTCGCGTTAAAAGTTGACGAATTGAAGGTAGCCATAATGACGTTTCCCGCTCAAGATATATAAACCTTGAGCCAGGGTATGCTTTATCAAGATATTGGTAATCATTAAAAATGGGCGTGTCAGCAATTACTTGTGCATCTTTAAAACATTTTTTTGTATAAGCCGTGTGCGCACAACTGTAGCCAAGTTGCAAAAAGCTATGGCATACACTGGTTGTGCCTGTGCGAGGTAAGCCGATAATAAAGATTTTATTTTCTGTCATTATAATTATTCGTTTGGATTAAACCAAAGTTGTTTATTTTCAAGTGGTATTTACTTTAACATGTGAGTGCTTTTTAGATGGATAACGGTTTTTTAAGCCCTAACTGTATTGCTGCTTAGCATATATATGGGCGCTTTTTGGAGTTTACAAAATAATAAACGGCTGCTGGATACGAAAGCGCAAAAGGCACACAAAGCAACCGTAATTTCATATTAGAAAAGCCGACTGAAAATTAATACGAATCCTGCTAATGCCAAGGTTGCAAAAGTTGATATCATGCCAATAACTCTTAATTTAAAAGTTCCGTCTTTGATTCCGATACTATGGCAAATACGACCAAATACCAATAATGAACCAAGAATATGACAATAGTGACTGCTAAGACCTTGGTATTCTGCTAAAAATATTAATATTAAAGCAAATGGTACATACTCAATAAAGTTTCCATGAGCACGCGTTGCTCTGATCAGCGCTTCGTTATTATCAGTACCAAGCGATATCTGGTTTGCTTTACGCACTTTAACCACATTCATACTTAAATAAATATACATAAAAGCCAATACGGCCGCATAAAATGAAATAATCACGCGTTAGTTCCTATAATTTTTTTTAATGATACCACAAGTTTAAACATGAAATAGTTACAAGCTAGCTTTTTATGATAACGTACTAAAATAGCTGATTAATAGGATATATATGTTTGTTCCACGTAAAGTTGCTGATAATTATCGAGAAATGATCAACAGCATTGGCTTTTATCCTTCAATGTTGTCTGTGGGATTTCTGCTTTTTGCCATTATCACTATGTCGGTAGAGTACACCGCGCCTATCATTAAGTTAAAAGAGCTTATTGCTTTTTTATTAGTTGATAGCGAAGAAAATGCACGAACCATATTAAGTACCTTAGCTGGAAGTATAATTTCTTTAACCGTGTTTAGCTTTTCAATGGTAATGATTGTTTTAAATACCGCAAGTGCAAGTTTATCACCCAGGGTGATCCCTGGTTTGATCACTCGTAAATCCCATCAACTAGTTTTAGGCTTTTATTTAGGCAGTATTATTTATTCAATAATCATGCTTATCAATATCAAACAAACCTCTGGAGGGGATGTTTCAATTCCTGCACTAGGGGTGTTTTTTTCATTAGTATTTGGTTTGATATCACTCGCTCTATTTGTTTACTTTATTCATTCAATTTCAAAAGCTATTCAAGTCGATAATGTGCTTAATGACTTATTTAAAGACACCAAAGGTGTTATTAAGTCGATAATCAGCCGTCAAGAGGAGCATAATATAAGCCAGTTCCCCGATTTTTCTGACTGGTATTCAATTAAAAGTAAAACCGAAGGCTATTTCAAAGGGGTTCATTCCGATAAATTATGTGACATTCTAGCCCAAGAAGATATAAAGCTCTTTATTGCCGTTAACCAAGGGTATTTTACTGTTAAAGGTTACCCTTTTCTTAAGTCAGATAAAGATCTTACTAATAACCCTGAACTCATTGAAAAATTATTAGACTGTTTTATTTTTTATGTAGAAGAATACATTAGCGACCATTATCGTTATGGCTTAACACAAATTTCTGAAATTGCAGTTAAAGCGATGAGCCCAGGAATTAATGATCCCGGTACTGCCGTTAAAGCAATTGATATGTTGAGTATCTTACTAATTGAACGCTTAAAAATTAGTGATATCAATTATTCGCTAAAACACGCACAAGATACGCCACTATTATACATTCATGAAACCTCATTTGAGGAGCTATTACATGATAACTTCACCCCACTTCGTAATTACGCCAAAGCCGATGCGTATGTAATGACAAATGTGTTAGAGGCATTTAAGAATATTTTGTTCGTCGCAAATGACAACGAAGATGCTACTGAAAAGTTATTCAATTATCTTGCTGCAATAGTAGATGATATAAATGAACACACGACTAATTTATATGACCGTACAGAAGTTATTAATATGCTAAATTCAATTACTAGGATCTCACCTAAGCGTGGCGATGTTTTGCTTAAGAGATTTGAGCAGCCAAAGTAAATGGCTATTGGCTGGTTAAATTTAAAAAGTCTCCAGCTGGAGACTTCTTATAAGTATTACCCTTTGATATAAAATGAGTTTATTAATTTTCAATCAAATAAATAGCATAACTTGAAGCTGAAATCGTGATTTCACCGGCATGATAAGAATCAGGGGTTACTGAGCCAGATTCCACATCTGCTGACATTGCCATTTTAGCTCTTACATAAGGCTGTACACCAGTGTCCATCGGCTTCATGGATGCACTGTAAAGGCCTTTAACTTCAACGCCATAATCACTTGCAAACTCTGATGCTGCTTTTTTAGCGTCTTTAATTGCTAATTTTTGAGCTTGATTATGCAGTTCATTATATTTGCTAGATACAAACTGAGTTTGATTAACTTGGTTTATACCGCCGTTAACGAGATTTTGTAAAAGCGTAGGGTATTTATCAACATCGTTAAGCGTTAAAGATAAACTACGAGACACCCTAAAACCTACAAACTCTTGCTTGTTAGTCTCTCTATTATACTGTGTCTCACGGTGAATACTGATTTGTCCTGCATTTATATCTTTAGCTAACACACCCGCTTGTTTAGAAAGTTTAATTGCTTTTGCCATGGTTTTATCAGCTTTATCTTTTGCTGCCATAAGGTTTTTGTCAACTTCGAGTATGCCGACATTAAGCAAAACACTGTCTGCAGCTGTTGTGATTTTAGCTTGACCTTGAATATATATATGCGGTGCACTTGGTGTGCTTTGGGCAAACACATTGAAAGTCATGGCGGCTGCAAGTAAAGGTAAGTAACGCATAATGTTCCTCATTAAGTGAATTAGGCTTATTAGATACCCTAGCTGGTTAATTTAAAATGAACAAGCATAAAAAAACAGGCCGTAGCCTGTTTTTATTAACATTCTTAATTAGATACTAACGCGTTTATAGTTTCGGTATTTTGGTAACCAATAGTTGGAATCAATAGCAGCCCAAAGTCTATCATCACTTATTTCAAGTGCAGCGCCCTCTTCGATTGCTTTTTTAGCAACGGCAAATGCAATGCGTTTACTTAACGTTTCAATCTCTGTAAGCGCTGGTAACAAGCTGCCTTGCCCAGTATTTGCACGCGGTGATGACTCAGCTAATATTTCACTTGAGACCATCAGCATAGCATCGGTAATTCTCGTCGCTTTTGCTGCAATCACACCTAAACCAATACCCGGGAAGATATAGCTATTATTACACTGCGGAATAGTATAAGTTTGGCCTTCATATACAACAGGATCAAATGGGCTACCGGTTGCAACAATTGCGTTGCCTTGAGTCCAATTAATCACATCAGCAGGCAAAGCTTCTACTTGTTTTGATGGGTTACTTAATGGAAAGATAATCGGCTGTGCGCAATTACTATGCATCGCTCGAATAACTTGCTCAGTAAATAATCCTGGCTGACCAGATACTCCAATTAGAATATCAGGCTCTGCACAATGCATAACATCAAGTAACGAGGCGTATTCACCACTGTAAGTCCATTGTGCTAAGTCATCGGCTTGTTGCGCAAGCGCTTGTTGGAAATCACGAAGGCCTTGCATACCTTGGGTTAACAAACCAAAACGATCAACCATAAATATTTGGCTGCGTGCTTGCGTATCTGAGATACCTTCCGAAACCATCTGGCTTATGATTTGTTCAGCAATACCACAACCGGCAGAGCCAGCACCTACAAATACCACTTTTTGCTCAGATAACTTTGCATTCTTAACGCGACATGCGGCAAGTAAAGAGCCGACAGTAACGGCTGCAGTACCTTGAATATCATCGTTAAAGCTACAGATTTCATCACGGTAACGCTTTAATAAAGGCATTGCATTAGGTTGGGCAAAATCTTCAAACTGTAATAATACATTTGGCCAACGACGCTTAACCGCTTTAATAAATAGATCTAAAAATTCATCATATTCATCTTGGGCTATGCGTTTATGACGTGCCCCCATGTACATTGGATCATTAAGTAACTTTTCGTTATTAGTACCAACATCAAGCATGACTGGTAATGTATAAGCTGGGCTGATCCCGCCACAAGCGGTATACAGCGAAAGCTTACCAATTGGAATACCCATGCCACCAATGCCTTGGTCGCCTAAACCTAAGATACGTTCACCGTCGGTTACAACAATAACCTTTACCTTTCCTTTGGTTGCATTACGCAAGATGTCGTCAATTTGATAACGATCTTCGTACGAAATAAACAAGCCACGAGCACTTCGGTAAATATCTGAGAATTTTTCACAGGCATCACCCACCGTTGGGGTATAAATAATTGGCAGCATCTCTTCAAGATGATCACGTACTAAACGGTAATAAAGTGTTTCGTTATTATCTTGAATTGCGCGTAAATAAATGTGTTTATTAAGGTTATCGTTAAAGCTTGAATATTGTTGATAACAGCGTTCAACCTGTTCTTCGATTGTTTCATAACGAGGTGGTAATAAACCCGCTAGGTTGAAACTTTCACGCTCTTTTTGTGTAAATGCACTACCTTTATTTAGCAGAGGAGTTTCGATCAGGCCTGGACCTGAGTGATGAATATAAAGATAATTTGGATCGGTATTTGTAGTCATAATTCCAAGCTTAGCGATGTCTTTAATTGTGATCTGCCATTATTACGATTGAATGTTAAAAAGCAATGACATTCAATCTTGTCAGACCATTTACAGTAAGAGAAATGTACGGAATATGCCGTACTTACAGCATATTGTACAGTATCTTATTAATTGAAATAAGGGCTATTTATGCTCATTAAGCACAATACTATTTATCGCCAAGGGCGATCCCTTCACGTCGTGGATCTGCTGCTCCGTATAAAACACCCTTTTTAATTTCAACAGCGTGTAGTCCTGAGTTCAAATCGACAACTTTTACAGTGTGACCGCGTTTAACTAACTGCGATTTTAATGCAGCAATGTCAGCCCCTTTTTCTAAGCTGGTATAACGATTTCTATTTGTTACTCGGCCTAAATTAATGGCTTGTTGGGCTGTTAAATCCCAATCCAGTACCCCAATTAATACCTGTGCTACGTAATTTATTATACGACTGCCACCCGGTGAACCAACCACTAAGCGTAAGCTTCCATCTTTGTTGAATACCATCACCGGCGACATAGAGCTTCGTGGGCGTTTGCCTGCCTCAACTCGGTTAGCTAATAGTTTGCCATCTTTTTTTGGTGATAAGGCAAAATCAGTTAATTGGTTATTCAATATATAACCATTGACCATAACTGTCGAACCAAACGCCATTTCAATTGAACTGGTCATCGAAACCGCATTTCCTGCACTATCTACAACAGATACATGAGTAGTCGAAGGTAATTCATAAGCATCATCTTGTGCATAAGCTAATTTGACTTTAGGCTCTCCGGCAACAGCTGGGGTGTCTTTTTCAGTAATTAGGGCTGAGCGTTGTTTGATATAGTCTGGCTCTAGCAGTTCTTGAGTAGGAATATAGGCAAAATCGGGGTCGCCCATGTACACATCACGATCAGCAAATGCTAAACGTGATGCTTGGGTAAAGTAATGAATGGCTTGCTCCGAATTAGGCGTGAACTGGGCCATGTTTTTACTTTCTAGTAATGCTAATATTTGTATTACTGCAACCCCACCACTACTTGGTGGTGCCATAGAGCAGATTTTATAATCATGGTATGGCGCGCACACAGCGTCACGCTGTACACTTTTATACTCAGCCAGATCGTTAAGAGTTAACGTACCCGGTGCCACCTTACTTTGCTGAACAGCTTCCACCATCTGCTTGGCATTATCACCTTTGTAAAAGGCATCAATGCCCTTTGCAGCTATGTCTTTATATAGATTTGCTAATGGTTGGTTTTTCTTTACTGTACCCACTGCTACAGGCTTACCATCCTGAAAAAAATAATCGCTAATGACATCAAGTTTAGTAACGCCAGGGTTAATTTGCTTAGCAAGTAATGCATGCAGTCGAGGGGAGACAACAAACCCTTGCTCTGCAAGCTCTATCGCCGGGTTAAATAGTGTGTGCCAATCAAGTTTACCGTATTGCTTATGAGCATTTGCAAGTGCATGTAAAATGCCTGGCACACCGACTGAACGACCTCCTACCACTGCATCAATCCATTTTGCCGCTTTACCATGTTTATCTAAAAATAAAGTTTCGTCTGCATTTTCAGGCGCGGTTTCACGCCCATCAAAACTTGTCAGCGTGTCGGTTTTTTTATCGTAATACATCATAAATGTACCACCCCCTATACCTGACGATTGTGGTTCTACCAATGTTAAAACAAGTTGTGTAGCAATAGCGGCATCAACTGCACTACCGCCTTTGGCAAGAATTTGTTGACCTGCTTTAACTGCATAGGGATTTGCAGCAGCAATCATAAAATTAGCGCCAACGACCTGTTGTTTAAGTTGATGGCCTGTGGCAGCTTCTGGTTCGCGAGTTTCGCGCGGCGTTGTTGCGCTAACGGCTAAAGAAGGAATACATAATAATGAGGCAGTTAATGCCAGTGCTTTTGGAAACGTTAAAAACATAAAATAACTTTATTGCGCCTAGGTGTTTGGCATCTTAAAGTTAAACGTGCACAATATGCAAAAGTTTGCTGTAAAAATAAGAAAAAAATGGTTAATTTACCTCTCCAACCCCGTTACGTTCTACCACCACTGTGTTTAATCGTAATTAGCTCACTCTTTGCCATGCTAAATTTGAACGATTTTTTAGAGTTCAATCGCCAGCTAATAAGTCAAGGTGAAGTATGGCGATTACTCAGTAGCCAATATGTGCATGCTAATTGGGCACATTTAGGTTTAAACTGTGCCGGTATATTGCTTATTTGGTTACTGCATGCCGAGCACACTACACCGAGTCAATATGCACTCAACTCATTAGTTTTGGGTATTTGGTGTGGCTTAGGTATTTACTTCTTTTGTCCTGATATAAAAATTTACACAGGGTTAAGCGCCCTATTACATGGCGTGATTGTTTGGGGAGCTATAAAAGATATTAGTGTAGGTATGAGAACTGGCAGTTTATTATTTATAGGAGTCTGGCTCAAGGTAGCCCATGAACAATATACTGGCCCTAGTGCTGAAGTCGGTCAACTAATTGCCTCACGGGTGGCTATTGACGCACATTTAATTGGTGCGATTGGTGGTATAGTGCTAGCAACACCAGTTATTATTAAAATGATAAAAAAAACGCCAAACTAAGTTTGGCGTTTTTTTTAACTAAAATTACAGTGTTTCTTTAAATAACTTATAGATACGACGGTATTCATCTAACCAGCTCGAAGGCTGCACAAAGCCATGCGGCTCTACAGGAAATATTGCAGTCTCAAAGTTTTCTTTTTCAAGCTCAATTAAACGTTGTACTAAACGTACTGAATCTTGGAAAAATACATTATTGTCAACCATTGGTGCGTTAATCAGTAAGTGGTTTTTCAAGCCTTCTGCATAGTAGATCGGAGAGCTTTTTTCGTAAGCAATCGGGTCAACGTCTGGGTGGTTCAAAATATTAGATGTATAAGGCGCATTATAGTGAGCCCAATCTGTAACCGGGCGAAGTGCAGCACCTGATTGGAATAAATCAGGCTGTGTAAACAACGCCATAAACGTCATAAAGCCACCGTATGAGCCACCGTAAGTGCCTACAGCACCGGTATCAACATTCGCATTCTCGGCCATCCAACTTACACCATCCATTAAATCTTGGGTTTCAGGCGTTCCCATTTGACGATAAATTGCAGTACGCCAATCGCGACCATAGCCTTTTGATGCACGGTAGTCCATGTCCATTACTACATAACCCTCAGAGGCTAATAAGGAATGAAACATAAACTCACGGAAATAACCTGACCAACCCATATGCGAGTTTTGTAAGTAACCTGCGCCGTGATTAAAAATAACGGCTTTACGCTCGTTACCACTTTCACCTTCAACATAATCGGCTGGGTAGTAAACTTTTGCGTAAATAGGCTGGTCAGTATGGCTTGATGGTACAGCAACAATTTTAGGGGCTATCAGTTGTTTTGCTAAAAATTCACTCGATACCATATTTGTAAGCTGCTTTGCACTGGCATTTGCTTTTGCGTCTGCTACATAAAGCTCTGGCGGAGCCATTATTTTAGAATGTGTTAATAATAACTTGGTTTGATCAGGACTAAGTTGGTAGTCAGTCATGCCATCTAAGTTTGTGATTTGCTCAGATTGAGCAGTTTGTGGATCGACGCGGTAAATCTCATACAATCCAGGGTGCTCAACGTTAGCTTTATAGTAAATAGCACTATTGTCATCGCTGAGGGTTAAGTTAGATACAACAAACTGGCCTTTCGTAAGTTGGGTTGCTTTACCGTTTAATGGTTTTTTATAAATATGGCTGTAACCCGACTCTTCAGATAAATAATAAAGTGTGTCTGAATTATTGAGCCACCCAAAATCATTGTATGTATAGTTAACCCATGCATCATCATGTAAACGGTGTTGAGAAACTAATGTGTTGTTTTCAAAATCAACAGATGCAATCCAACGGTCTTTGTTATCCCATGCTTCAAGCATTAGCGCTACTTGTGAGCCATCATGATTCCATACAATAGCACTTTGTGACCAGCCCCAGTCCATAATCAAGTTAATTGCACGAGGTTCTTTTTTCGACTCGTATGTTTTGCCTTCACGTGCATAATTTTCTTTTTTTACTGTAGCAAGTACGTCTTCATCGAAACCCGGTAACGTATCAAAAGCGAGTGTTTTTTGCGTGTTTTCTTCTAAATCAATATAGATAACTTTAGATGTTTGTGGTTTTGCATCGGCAACGCGGCGACGGACTTTTTCAGCTTTTACCCCCGCATCATCAGTAATATAGTTTGGCATTATATCACTGTCTTCACGCCATGAGCGGTTATCCGTTACTACTGCAATTAATGCTTTACCACTTGGTGATAATTGAACATCAGAGATTTTATTTCCTTTCCCTAAATAAAATTGTGCATTCGCAATACTTGCATTTTGACTCTTTAATTGCTCTTTACGTGTTTGTTTATCAAGCTTATTTTTATGCGTTAAGGCAATGTAGTCAATTAGTTTATGCTGTTCTTTGGCAATATACGTTTGAGGTTCAATAATGCCTTTTGGCGCATCATTTAAATGTAAATTTGCAAGCTCAGTTTGCAAACCTGTTGTTAGGTTTACTTTATAAAAAGTATTTCCTTGGCGAAAAGCTAAATTACCATCTGTTAAAAATTGTGGGTTAGATTGTTTAGCACTGTCGTGAGTTATTTGTGTAATTTCATTTATTTTTATATTTTTTATAAATATATTTCCTTCATACACATAAGCTTGAAGCAAACGGTTTGCAGAATAAACGGCATTGCTTGCACCTAAAGTATGGAGTTTATTCAACGCAACTTTATTTGCCGATTGGCTATTGACCCCTTGTACATACAAGTCCCTTAACTCATTTCCTTGTTGCTTTTGAGCGTATACAATAGTGCTTGAATCCGCAGCCCAAAACGCTCGCTCCGCTTGACGTCCTAACCAATCAGGATGCGCCATAGCTTGTTCGAGAGTGATTTCACTGCTGCCAAAATCTGCAGGCGTTGCTACAACACTTGCAACGGGGGGATTTGCAACTTCTTCAGAAGAAGTTGCGGTGGTAGTTTGACAACCAGCAAGCACAAAGCTTGATGCAATCGCCATGGCTACTAAGGTTCTATTTGCTGTTTTTAAGTTCATAGTGCTTCTGCTTAAATAGAGGAAGATTATTATAATTCCTCCAATTTAAGCAGAAGCACCATAGGTATTGCAATTATTTAGGATAAACAGCCAAAGTTTACCGTTAAGTATTGGGCGTGTTGACCTTTCAGGGTTGAAATTTGTTCAAACTAGGGAGGATTTAATCGCGGCGCGAAATTTGTAACCTAGTGGGCTAAGTAAAAATTGAGCAACAAAGAGTTAATCTTCCCTAGACAGAACCCGAAGGGCAGCGCGTGTTTGGTATTGATGCTGCGTTATCGCCTACTTATGGGGAGCAACCACACTACATTGGCTCTGCCTTGCCTAAACACCAAACACGCAGCTGCAAATTTAACCTCGAAAGATAAACACGCCCTCGCTATTTAACTAGTATATCTAACCAAACCATACGATGATCAGAAGACGCATTTCTATCCTTTATCAAACGGTACAGTTCACTATTTTTAGTTGGCCAAAAAACGCCCCCGTCTTTAACCGAAATACCATAAGTTGATGGTAAAACATAGTCAACACGTGCTTGCCAATGTGCGGTATAAGCAGCGGCATACGTACCTGTATAACTTGTTGCAGCGCCTTTACTCACCGGCACAAATTGACTATTAATTAGCGGGTTTGCTAAGAGTTGGTTTGTTGTGTTTGGGCGCTTTTTATCGCCCTCTGGTGCTGCATTTAAGTCACCAACAATAACAAATCGAGAATTACTTTTTAGCCCGCCTTTAACCCCTTTATCATCATAAAGGTAACTTGCGTTTTCAATATAATCTTTAACTAACCTAACTTCATCGTGGTTACGTTTACCATTTCTGTCTTCTTCGCCATCAAACACTGGCGGAGTTGGGTGCGATGCAAGTAAATGAACCGTTTTACCTTTGACATCGATGGGGAGATCCCAAAAAGATTTTGAACTCAAGCGCATTGCTTGCCATTCATCATTATTGTACCAATCCTGTTTTGTCTCAGGATCAATTGGCATTTGCGCATCTGGCATATCTTTGTATTTAAATTTTTGCAATGAACGTACTTTATCAAAATCAATTGGGTAGCGAGAAAGCACAGCCATGCCATAGTGACCTGGGAAAAACCCAAAACCATAAGCATCACCAAGCTTACCCGTTTTTTTGCCATCATTGTCAAAGTCAAATTCTGACGCAACTCCTGTATTAACAGGGCCTATATATGTATAAGGGTAGTTAATAGCAGGTTGTTTATTTTGACTTACTTTTAAGTAATTCTGTATAAAATAATCAATGCCTTGGGATTTATTCACATAATCGAACTCATTCAAGAGCAAGATATCAGGGCGGACACGCTGGATAATTTCTGCAATGTTTTTTATCTGTTGATGGTCACTTTTTAACGCATTCACTAGCGCATTTGGGTTAACACTTTCACCCTGTGCAGTGTAATTTGTGGCATCCATACTTACGTTAAAGGTCGCCACTCTTATATTGCCTGCTGCTTTTGCGTTATTTACTAAAGTGCACGTCACACACATGCAAGCAACAGCGGCAACAATCAATTTTATATTCATTAAATAAACCCGTCTAAAATTAATATTAAAATTACACTACTGACAACAACCCACAAAAGGATTGCCATTAAAAATGGCTTAACACCCGCTTGCTTTAAAACATTGATGGATAAACCACTGCCAATTAAAAATAAAGTCATCACTAATAACTGTTTAGCAGCACTGTTTAAAAATGACCACGTTGAAGAATAATCTGGCAAATACGTGTTTATTAATGCTGCTGTTAAAAAGCCTACAATAAACAACGGAATACTGGCTTTTTCTTCTGAGCGCCAAAATACCCCCGCTAACGTGGTATAAGGGATAATCCACATCGCACGAGTTAATTTAACGGTTGTTGCAATACTCAGCGCAACGGCGCCATAAGTTGCTGATGCGCCAACAACACTACTGGTGTCATGAATAGCTAGAGCTGCCCACATTCCAAATTGCTCTTGGCTTAAATTTAAATAATGACCTATTGCAGGAAATAGCAATAAGCCTACGCCATTTAGTAAAAATACAACGCCTAACGCTACCGCTACTTCATGATCTTTGGCTTTAATAACCGGAGCCATGGCGGCAATAGCACTACCGCCACATATTGCTGTACCAAATGAAATTAACACACCAGTGTTTCTGTTTAACTTAAATACTTGAGTAAGTATTTCACCCAAACCGATAATCGCAGTAATGCTAACAATTGTCAGTACTAACGAGCTGCGGCCTACTTCAATTACTTGGTTAATGTCGACAGCAAAGCCCAAGCCTACTACGGCTGCTTTTAGCATCCATTTACTCGCGGTTTGAGAAAGCTCAGCAAACGGGTTTCCAATAATAATTGCAAATACAGCACCCATAATAAGAGCAGAACCTGCACCAATTAAAGGAGTAAGGCATAAACCTAATAACAGTAAATAAGCTAGCTTATGAAAGTGAATCGTCGCAGGCATAATATTCCTAAATAATACTTTTCGTATGATTTATTATCTGAATTTAAGTATAGACTGACATAAACGATTGGATAAAAAAAGAAAAAGCGGTAGATGGATAGTACAGAAATAATAAAGCCGAGCTTATTGCTCGGCTTGCTTATTATTAATTCAAAATAAGGGAGGTACTGGTTGCAAGTACGCCAGGGTATTGCTCTTCGGGTAGGTATTCAGCAAGTTCAGCTAAACGCTCTCCAAGTTCATGTAAACTTGAAGCTGATACATTTATATGCCCCATTTTGCGCCCAGGCTTTGGTGTTTTTCCGTACCAATGGCTTGTTACATCGCTCACTTTCAAAACATCGTGTGGGATAGCAGACTGACCAAGAACATTGATCATCGCACTGACTTGTTTAAGTTCTGTGCTACCAAGTGGTAAACCTGCAACTGCCCGCATATGATTCTCAAACTGAGAACAATGCACGCCCTGCTGTGTCCAATGCCCAGAATTATGCACGCGTGGTGCTAATTCGTTCACTAACAATTGTCCATCAACATCAAAAAACTCAATAGCTAACACGCCTATATAGTTAAGCTCATTGGCTATTTTGTTAAATGCATCCTCTGCTTGTTGCTGAATAGCTGATTTTTCTTTACCCGCTACTGACAGTGTAAGTACGCCATTGGTATGTTGGTTTTCTGTTAATGGATAAATAACAGTGTTTCCTGATTTATCACGAGCCCCAATAATTGACACTTCACGGTCAAATGGGATCATTTTCTCAGCAATAATTGTATGCGGCATTTGCTCAGAACCCGATGCAATAAAGTCAGCCATTTCAGACCAGATTTGGTCGATTTGATCATCTGACTTTAAACGCCACTGCCCTTTACCATCATAGCCTGCTTGGCAAGTTTTGATAACGAGCGGTTTACCAAGTGCTGTTACTGCCTCAACAAGGTGTGCTTTTTCAGTAATGAGTTTATAAGGTGCACAAGCGACTTCAGTTTTACTTAACAGTGCTTTTTCAATTGCACGATCACCACCGGTTTTAATGGCCGCTTTACCTGGATAGAATTTATTACTGGCACAACATAATGTAAGCACATCATCTGGTATGTGTTCAAACTCAGCAGTAATTGCATCAACCTCAGCAATGCTTTGCTCTAAGGTAGTGCTGTAAACTTCATTAGTTAAAGGGTGAACAATTTTTTTGCTGCCAACATCATAAGCAACAACATTTAAATTCAATGGCGCGCCCGCTAAACTCATCATTCGAGCAAGCTGACCCGCACCTAAAATTAAAATTTTCATATTACTCTGCAGGGTTAGGGTTGGCTAAAATAGTCTCTGTTTGTTCTTTACGGAATGCTTCAACTTTTGCGAAGATCTCAGGCTGTTGACAGCCTAAAATTTGCGCCGCTAATAAGCCTGCATTTGCAGCACCAGCATCACCTATTGCAAGTGTGCCAACAGCAACGCCTTTAGGCATTTGGCAAATAGATAATAATGAGTCAACACCGTTTAGGGTTTTAGACTTAACTGGCACACCTAATACAGGTAGCGATGTAAACGCAGCGGCCATTCCTGGTAAATGTGCTGCACCACCGGCACCAGCAATAATAACTTTAATACCACGATCTGCGGCTGAACTTGCATAATCAGCAAGTAATTGAGGAGTTCTATGTGCAGAAACAACTTTTGTTTCATAAGCGATGCCAAATTTATCAAGCATAATCGCTGCGTGTTCCATAGTTGGCCAATCTGATTTGGAACCCATAATAATGCCAACAGTCATAAATACTCCTCAGTAAACTAATTTTCGAACCAATAGCGGACTTATGTCCTCATTTTAAGGCGGTCATTATACACGTATTAAATATAAAATCGCGATAAACAGCCAATAAAAAAAGCCATGACATGCATGGCTTTTAACTATTAAAATACAGCGTTATGCTTCTTTACTGGCTAAATACTCAGAGTATGTGCCTCTAAAGTCAATAATCTGAGAATCTTTAACTTCCCAAATGCGAGTAGCAAGTGACGATACAAACTGGCGATCATGTGATACAAATAGTAATGTACCTTCGTAGGCTTCAAGGGCTAAGTTTAAAGCTTCAATCGACTCCATATCCATATGGTTGGTTGGTTCATCCATTAACAATATATTTGGCTTATGCATCATAATTTTACCAAATAACATGCGGCCTTGTTCACCACCTGAAATAACTTTGACTGATTTTTTAATATCATTTTGTGAGAACAACATACGGCCTAAAAAGCTACGAACGACCTGTTCGTCATCGCCCTCTTGTTGCCATTGCTCCATCCATTGGAATAAGTTCATATCTTGCTCAAACTCATCGGCGTGATCTTGTGCATAATAGCCAATATTTGCATTTTCAGACCACTTAAACTCACCTTGTTTTGGTGCAAGGCGACCTGCTAATGTGTTTAATAGTGTTGTTTTACCAACCCCATTTTCACCGATGATGGCTATTCTCTCACCCACTTCAACTAAGCCTTCAAGCCCAGTGAAAAGCATTTCTTCAAATCCTTGACCTAGATTATTAAGTTCTAGTGCATTACGAAACAATTGTTTTTCTTGTTCAAAACGAATAAATGGCGTTTGACGAGATGACGCTTTAACTTCATCAAGTTGGATTTTGTCAATTTGTTTAGCGCGAGATGTTGCCTGTTTTGCTTTTGATGCGTTCGCCGAGAAGCGAGATACAAATTGCTGTAATTCAGCTATTTGGCTTTTCTTTTTCGCATTTTCACTTAACAAACGTTCACGTGCTTGCTCAGCCGCAAACATATATTCATCATAATTACCTGGGTACAGGCGTAACTCACCATAATCTATATCGGCCATGTGTGTACACACAGAGTTTAAGAAATGACGGTCATGAGAAATAATGATCATAGTGCAATCACGTTGATTCAATACATCTTCAAGCCATTTTATCGTATAAATATCTAAGTTATTGGTCGGCTCATCCAGCAGCATAATATCTGGGTCTGAAAATAGAACCTGAGCTAATAAAACACGTAGTTTAAAACCCGGTGCAATTTCTGACATAGGACCATAATGCTGCGCAGTATCAATACCCACGCCCATTAATAATTCACCTGCTTTTGACTCAGCTGAGTAACCATCCATTTCTGCAAATTCAGTCTCAAGATCGGCAACACGCATGCCATCTTCTTCACTCATTTCAGGCAAGCTATAGATGCGGTCACGTTCTTGTTTGATTTCCCATAGCTCTTTATGGCCCATGATCACAGTATCAACAACTGAATATTCTTCATATGCAAACTGGTCTTGGTTTAACTTAGCTACACGCTCATTTGGATCAGTACTAACATTACCAGATGAAGGCTCTAACTCACCGCTTAAAATCTTCATAAAAGTCGATTTTCCGCAGCCATTAGCGCCTATTAAACCATAACGGTTTCCTTCGCCAAACTTTGCAGAAATGTTTTCAAATAATGGTTTAGCACCAAATTGCATGGTGATGTTAGCTGTACTAATAATAGCGCTACCCTCCAAGGGGAAATCATAGAAATTAAATTGGCTGGAGTTTAAACCAAAACAGGTGTTTTTTCTATGGAATATTTCTGAACTAAATAGCTAATTTAATGCTTTTACAGTACTAATTACCTAGCTTAAGCCCCAACAAAATAAGGATTAATTTAGTCTTTACATTTTAAATTTCCTCTATACTAATTTAATGATATTTTTTCACTTTACCCATGGCGTACCTTTGTTAGGATTGCGCGTTTATAACAACACACACAATATATAAAGGCCTAGTTAATGAACAAAGGACTATCTGTACTTTTAACCGCTACGATTTTCAGCTCTTGCAGTGCCCAAGCGCTTGAAATCTATAATGATTCGACTAATTCACTAACAATTGGTGGGTTTATTGATGCAAGGGTCATCCACACTCAAGGACAAACTGAAATAGTAAATGGTGCCTCGCGTATAAATTTTGATTTTAAAAGGCAATTAAAAGAACATTGGTCAGCTGTAGCCATGCTCGAATGGGGAGTTAATCCTGTTGGTAGTAGCGATATCATTTACAACAACCGATTTGAATCAATTCAAGATGAATTTTTATATAATCGTTTAGGTTATGTAGGCATTGCCCACGATCAATATGGTCAACTGACGATAGGCAAACAATGGGGTGTGTGGTACGACGTAGTATACAGTACTAACTACAGCCTAGTATGGGACGGTAATGCTGCAGGTGTCTATACCTATAATAAAGATGACGGTGCAATAAATGGCACAGGCCGTGGTGATAAATTACTCCAATACCGTAATAATTACGGTGATTTGAGTATTGCAGCTCAAGTACAGTTTAAAAATAACGACTTTTATACATGTGATGTAGAAGCAATCTCAGAATCTGATTGCGAAACACTATTTAATAACCAAAGTAACTTAGCGCAAAAAGTTGAGTTTAATTCTACATACGGTGCAGCACTTACCTATACGTTAACTGATAAATTGACACTTACAACAGGTTTTAACCGCGGTGAATTTAATATCGTTTATGGCACTGATGCCACGATGAAAACAGCGGTCGACTTAGTTTATGGTGCAGGTATTACTTATGGTAATTTTGATGCAAAAGGGTTCTATGCTGCTGCAAATTTAAATAAAAACAAAAACCATGATACAGATAACTTAGGCAGGTTAATTAAAAAGGCCGTAGGGCTTGAATCTCTTGTTTCGTATAGATTCGACAACAACATTCGCACATTTTTAGCATACAACGTATTTGATGCGGGTGATGACTATGTTATTCAACCAAACTTTAATGCTGATCCAAATGACACCTTTAAACGACAATTTAGCGTGTTAGGGGTTCATTACTTATTTGATAACAGTACCCTTGTTTATATCGAAGCAAGAAAAGATTTTAGTGACTTCTCAAGTGCAGACAAACAGCAAGAAGAACAAATGAGCTTATCAGAAGATGATGGTATTGCAATCGGCTTCCACTACGTATTATAAAATGAAATGTTGCTCGTTACTTTAGTTCAACTAGCAACACTCTCTTTATCTCTTCTCAATAAACGCTTTTTTTATTGCTTTATAACCCTCCCTCGGACCTAAAATAAGCCATAATAATATTATGCCCCCGGGAACTAATATCGCTTTTAGAATAGGCCCAAGCATGTAAGAATAAAAAAAGATAAAAGGTATAAATAAAACGAAGCCTATAACGCGTTTAATGATATTCATTGTGTATTTTCCTTTTAAAAGTGAGCGCGCTCATAAATTTAATTGAGCGCGCTCAATAAAGCAAGGCAATTCAAACTTTTTAAGTGATATAAAAATTAAAGCATTGAAATATGAGTAAAAAAGAAATAACACGAAATAAAATTTTAGCCGCAGCTTGGGAGCTATTTATAGAGCTGGGCTATGAATCAACCTCAACCAGATCAATTGCAAATAATGCAGGTGTTGCAGCAGGAACGGTTTTTAGCCATTTTGAAAACAAAATTGATTTACTTAAAGCTGGTATGTTATTGCAAATAGATAACATCATAACTACAGCAGCTTTAACTGATAAACAACACTCTCCTCGTTTGAAGTTACGCCATTATGCACTGCCCTTATTTACATTTTATTGTGAAAATAAAGAATTTAGTAAAGTGTTAATCAGCGATATAATTTGGCAAGCAGATTTTTTTAATTTTCAGCTCAACGAATTTAAAAAAATGCTCTTTAGTGAACAACCTCAATATGATGAAGTAAAAGCTACCGTAATGATGGATTGTTATTTTATGACTCTGCTTAGCGGTTTAAATGAAACACACCCTAAACCCGAAACGATGTTAAGAATGTTGACCAACAAACTAGCACTATTGTGAGAAAATCCCCCACTTTGTTCAAAACTTTTAATTTATTCACCGATGCGATTATATTATTTAACTAAAGAAATAATGTATGATGTGTTCTTCCTGTGTTTTTAACGCTTAAAATAACAATAAGTGACTATTTAGTTAACTCGTTACTTAATAAAACTGACTCTATGCGTTTTTACCACAGCATTTTTTATACTTGCGTCCATTACCGCAAACACATGGATCGTTACGGCAAATTTTTGGGGCAGTTCGTACTTGTGGACTCTGTGGAGGAGGACAACAGCTTGTATTTGTACAGGTTGATTCTTCAGGCCTCAAGCCTGTGTCTGATACACTTTCATGTGTTTGATTCATAATCGTGATACTTTTAGCCTTTTTAGTAATGCTATATTATAACCATAGTTTAGGGTGTATCTCGAGAGCTGTTTATTAATAAATAAAACGCTTTAATAATACTAGCGTAAAAACTAATAACCTCGCTTTTGCCAAAACTCAATTTCAGACATCGCCTCTTGTTCATATACTGAAAAAGTTTTATCTGCAATAATTTTTGAGTTCAATTCAATGGTCATCCGCCAGTCACCTATTTTATTATTTATAGGCTGCCATAGAGTGTCGCCTAGGTAAAAGTGCCAGTCATTATTTTTTATATATTCAGTACCTTCAAATGGAGCCATGGCGATACCATCATCATCGGGGATATCTGGGTGGTAAATACAAAAATGAATTTTTCCCCCTTCGCTTTTTTGATATTAATGATGAAACCAAATTCAATATCAAGCTTTGCGGGTACTTTGGTCGTGAACGATTGTATCTGTGGCAATTCTTTTGACGATGAGTCCCATTGAGTATAAATACCATAGCTTTGCATTGATACTAATGGTTTAATTTTTGCCATTATTGATATTCCTATTACGCATTATTTAATTAACTCGCTTTAACCTCATACTGTTTACCAAAGCTTTAAGCTTCAAAGCGCTTTGGATCTTTAGGGTAGAAAAAATCGGCTTGTTTTTCACAGAGTGAGAATTCTCGGGTGTTTTTATAAGGCAGTTTCATAAACCCAGCTACACCGACATCAGTTATACTCACAGCGTATTGCATTAGCTTATTAAGCAATCGTTTAAATTCGTCCTCTTTATTTGCATCAAGCAAACGATAATAATGGTGAATTTTCATTCTATCAGGGAGTGCTTCAAAAATAATACATCCGGTATGATGAATTTGGTTTAACTCAAATACACATTTTATCACTTTTTTAGGAAGTTGTAGTTGTTCATCCGGGTCTTTACCATCTTCAAAGTATGAATGGGGTCGGGTTACATCGCTGCTTTTTAAATTCATCACTTCGTATTCGAGTTCGGGTAACTGCTCAAATTTAAATGCCCCTGTACCATCTCGCTCTAACTGAATTGTTTTACGAGCATCAAATAAGCAACATTTGAACAGCCCTTTTTGATTAATTCCTTGTGCCAACATCACTGTATTATTTACCGCTTGAGTAAATGCATCAGCCAAACTTTCATCATGCATAATTAAAGACGACTCTACGTACAGTGATTCTTCTTTCCAATGAAAGCTTAACCCGCCAACAACGGGATATTTAGCTAAACGGCTTATTGAAGCTAAGAAGGCTTTTTCTGTATCGCCAGTATCAAATAAAAACTCTTTATAATAACGATCAAGTTGTGCATCGTTTACATCAAGCAGTTGCTGCTTATGATCAGCCTGGCGTAAAAACTGTTTGCGGGAACTGTATACAACTGTGTCTGGTAACTCAGTATCTGTACCAAACCAAAAGGGAATATGCGCTTTTATATTTTTATGGATATTTAGCTGAGGCAAGTAAGCTTTTGCCATGGTAGGCATATTACGCATAAAATAATCCCCTGCACCATCTCTTATGTGTTTTTCCTTAGATAACATGCCATCAATTACTTTTGCCAATTCCATAGGTAGTCCAAGCGAACTGGCCGGAATAACTTGTGCACCAAAGCGACAAGACTGTGCTGAGGCAAGTGCATAAAGTGTAGAGGCTACACCTTGTTCATCAAAACGCGGGGATGATTTTGCGCCAGACATTTGCTCATCACCAATAAAATAAACATCCCCCATTCGGGCATTAGTGCTGCTCAAATCACCTGACATTAAATCCATAAAATTGCTGGTAACAGGGTCACCATCACTGTCTATTTGAGCATATACCGAACTGCCCCAATCTACTAAAGATAGCCCCTGTGTGGCTTCATTCCAGACCAAGTTTGATGGTTTAATATCGCCATGCACTATCGGCTGTGGGCTGATACCGTTTTTATGATTACGTAAGTCTATTAGTACATTACGTAATTTAAGCGCAAGATCTGTGATTGCTGCTGCACTAAAGCGCCCTCTTTTGAGTGAAACTTTTTCTAAATCTTCACCTAGAGCACGGGCCATCATTAAAATGCCCTGCTTTTTTATTCGCTCAAAGCCATAAAATTTCGGCACTAAAAGATTATTAACTTGAGACAGCATATAAGCTTCATCTTCTAATCTGTCTCGTACGCTTTGTGCTAAAGTGATCCGCGAAAACTTAAACACCCAAGGTTGGTTATGTTCATCAAGCCCTGCAAATACAAAACCAAAAGCACCAGAGCCTATCATTTCGACGTCGGAGTAACCTAAATTCGTTAGTTTTTTTATACAGATATTAAGCCACTGGCGGTGCTTTTTAGCATCGTGATGCGAAAGCAAATAAACTGACTGCTCTTCGTTGATGTAAAAATTGCGGATTTCTTTGGCTTTCACTGCATTCTCACTGAGGGTAAATAAAAAACGGCTGGCAACATACGCCAACCGTTTGATCATTCTTCAAAACTAAATTACACGTTAATGTGACAATCATTCACTCTTTAGTAAATCTTCACATGTCCAATTGGGTTGTTCAAATTTAAACATAATCGCTACACTGGGTATTAAGACTATCGCAATTGCTAACCACGTATCAATAACTTGTGCAGCATAAAACCAACCTACCATTGCTGCAACTGTAAGCGTAATAAATTTTGCCATTAACGGTATATTGCCTTTGGTGCCATAGGTAAGTTGGTACGCATTTATCAGTTCACCCGCAACAAAAAACTCACATACTGTTACGTTCTTTGTGAACCCTTTGAGGCTTAAGTTTATTTTTGCGGCTTGGCCATCAAGTACAAACTCATGGCTCGTTGACATTTTATAGTTTTTTGATTCACTGACAACCTCCCCATCAACCATTACAACTTCTTTGCCCGATACAGGTGAGCAGTCATAAGTGATGAGTTTATTATTGAAGTTAAACTTGAATAACATCCCTTTGTTTACTGACACTTCTACATTTTCATTTGTTGTCATCTTATTTCCTTTAATATCAACTAATAACAAATCTCACACATTATTTTTAACATGTTTATATAGGAAATAAAATAGTTTTGTTAAAGGTAAAACACCAATACTGTACATAAATACAGTATTGGTGTTTTTTGTTATTTAACTAAACAATACCTAAAAGTTACAGACGAATGCCGCCGTCAATTTCAACCACACGGCCTGTGAAGAAGTCGTTTTCGATGATGTATTGCGCCGTATGTGCAATTTCATCAGCTTCACCGAAGCGCCCGACTGGGGTAACTGCAAGCATACGTTGCTTAGCTTCTGGCTTCATGGCGTCGGTCATGTTAGTACGAATAACACCCGGTGCAATAGCGCCAACACGAATACCAAAACGCCCTAGCTCTTTAGCCCAACCTGTGGTCATGGCGACAACACCCGCTTTAGATGCGGCATAATTAGTTTGGCCGATATTACCTGCACGAGCAACACTTGACATATTAATGATCACGCCACCTTTGCCCGATTCAATCATATGCGCAGCCGCTTCACGACCGGCTAAAAACACGCCAGTTAAGTTTACATCAATCACTGACTTAAATTGATCAAGCGCCATCTTAGCAACCACTTTTCCCTCTTTGGCTTTAATAAACATGCCGTCACGTAGAATACCGGCATTGTTTATCAAAATACCAATATGACCAAAATCACTATTAATATTATCAAAAGTGCTCTCAACTGCCTGTTCGTCCGTCACGTTAGCAACATAGCCTTTTACTGTAACACCATAATTGGCTAACTCTTTAACCGCAGCATCTAATAGTTCTTGTTGCATATCAACTAATGCGATATTAGCACCAAGTTCGGCAAGCTTATGCGCCATAGCGAAACCTAAGCCTTGCGCACCGCCGGTGATAACGACTGTATTATTTTTAATTTCCACCTGTTACTCCTTTGAAAACAATTTAAAAATGGCGCTAAAATCATCACTGCCCGCACCTTGGTGCTGTAGCATGGTATAAAGATTTTTCGCCATTGACCCCATAGGGGTTGAAGAGTTACTTTGCTGCGCGGCTTCCATCGCAAGCCCTAAATCTTTTGCCATCAAGTCAACCATAAAGCCTGGCTTATAATCATTACTCGCTGGGGCTGTGTCCATCACACCTGGGCATGGGTTATATAATTCGAGTGTCCAGTTGCGACCCGAACTTGCTGTCATAATATCACTCAATACTTTTGCATCTAGCCCGTTATTAATACCCATTTGAATTGCTTCACTGGTGCCTGCCATTAAAATACTTAACAGCATGTTGTTACAAATTTTTGCTACTTGACCAGCACCAATATCGCCAGCATGAAATATGTTTTTACCCATATCAGCAAGTACAGATTGCGCTTTGGCAAAATCTGTTTGTGCGCCACCAACAATAAAAGTTAATGTGCCTGCTGTTGCCCCTGCAACCCCGCCAGATACAGGCGCATCTACAAACGCGATACCTCGCTCTGCAAGTTCAGCACCCACCTCACGAGCAGACGCCGCATCAATTGTTGAACAATCAATAACCAGTGTAGATTTAGCTAAAATATTGATAAGCCCTGATTCACCCAAGTACAGTGACTTAACGTGCTTGCTAGCAGGTAACATGCTGATCAATACATCTACGTTTGTTGCACATTGCTTGGCGTCTATTGCTGCAGTAGCGCCTTGATCAGCGAGTTGATTTACGACCGACTGGTTTAAATCAAAAACATTTACCTTATGCCCAGCTTTAACCAAGTTTGCAGCCATTGGGCCGCCCATATTTCCTAAACCTATAAATCCAATAGAAAGAGACATAACATTATCCTTTTGTAAGGTGTGTTAATGGATGCGAGTCAGCAGTCCAGCGGGAAGTAAAAAAGCTTTCAATTAGCTGTTCGGGTAATTCATCGATTGATTTAAACTGCCAATTAGGCGCACCATCTTTGTCAATCAATAAGGCACGTACGCCCTCTTGAAATTCACCCACTTCGCCACATCGAACCGACATAGCTAACTCCATTTGGAAGCATTCGCCCAAGCTCTTACCTTTTGATTTAGTAAGTTGGTGCTCTACCAAAGCACAACTTAGTGGACAGCCATGCCTTAAGGCTTTTTGTGCGCGCGCTAACCATTTATCGTCAGTATCTAAGTTTAAAATATAAGCGACTTTATCTTGCAAGTTATTAAATTCACCTAACTTTTGAATGGTTGCTAAATTAGCTTTTACATTGCCCTTTGGCATACGACCTGAGTGGTTATCAAGCTCAGTAAGCAATACCGTTAGTTTTTCATGATTTAAAGACGCAGTTTTACCCCACTTAGTATTTACGAGTTGCTCAATCAAGCTGTCATATTTTTCAGCTTTAACAAAGTGATCGGCTAAAGAGACAAACATCGCATCATCACAATTGATAGATGCCGCTGTCAGGCCTAAAAATAAACCGACCTGCTCGGGCATTTTATGTAAAAAGTAACTGCCACCTACATCAGGGTATAACCCAATCGTTAGTTCAGGCATGGCTATTCGCGATGTTTCAGTAACAACACGGTGGCTGGCACCTGCCATTAACCCTAAGCCGCCGCCCATCACAATTCCGTTACCCCACACTAGAAATGGTTTCTCATAACAGTGAATTAAGTGATCTAAACGATATTCTTTGGTAAAAAAATCTTCGATATGGTTAGTAGGTTCGCCCGTTTTCATCGCGGTATGTAAACTAACGACGTCGCCACCTGCACAAAATGCTTTTTCACCAGCACCTTTTAAAATAACCATGGCGATATTTGCATCATCTGCCCACTCTCTTAGCTGCGGTTCTAGCAATTGGATCATGTCAAAATTAAGTGCGTTTAACGACTTTGGCGCATTGAGCGTAGCCAAACCAATCAAAGCACCATTGGCAGTCGCTGCGGTTTCAAATACCACAGCATCTTCTTGACTATTAAGGAGTGTTAATTCAACCATTAGCCGTTTACCCAATTTGCTTTGCGTTTTTCTAAAAAGGCATTAACACCTTCACGTTGATCTTCAGAATCAAATAAGCCAACAAAAAGTTCACGTTCAAGAGGCAATGCATGCGCCATTGGTTGTGTACGGCCCTTTTGGATAAGTGATTTACATGCGGTTACTGCAACAGGGCTTTGATCGGCCACTTGAGTCGCAAGTTTTAAAGCAGCGGCAAAACCTTCACCTTGTGGAACAACTTCTTCTACTAGACCAATTTGCAGCGCTTTATCGGCTTTTAAACGTTCACCGCATAAGATCATGCGCTTTGCCCAACCTTCACCCACCAACCAAGCAAGGTTTTGAGTGCCACCAGCACACGGTAATAAGCCTACTTTCGCTTCAGGTAATGCCATTTGTGCTTGCTCTTCTGCAATACGAATATCACAAGCAAGAGCCACTTCTAAACCGCCGCCCATGGCATAACCGTTAATTGCGGCAATCGACACACCGCGAAAGGCCGTTAATGCTTCAAATGCTTCACCAAACACTTGCGACATTGTCGCAGCAATGCCCTTATCACCATCAGCAAACACGTTTAAATCAGCACCGGCACTAAAAAACTTCTCGCCTTCGCCGGTGATCACTAATGAATAGATGTTTTTATTATCGTTGAGCTCATTTACGGTATTTTTTAATGCAATTAAGGTGTCTTTCGTCCAGGTATTTGCTGGCGGGTTTGACATCGTTAGAATCGCTACATGACCTTCAATGGTTAAATCAATACTTGGGTTTGACATGACGTGCTCCTTATAAAATATCAGCTGCTGATTGCGCTAAAATTCGACGAGCAATAATCACTCGCATGATTTCGTTTGTGCCTTCTAAAATTTGGTGTACGCGTACATCCCTAACATGGCGCTCTAACGGGTATTCTTTAATGTAGCCATAGCCGCCATGTATTTGCAGAGCTTCATTACACACTGTAAAACCTACGTCGGTAGCGAATCGTTTTGCCATCGCGCAATATGTGGTTTTTTCACTGTCACCGCTATCAAGTTTAAACGCGGCTAAACGTACCATTTGTCGTGCAGCCACCAGCTCGGTGTTCATATCAGCAATTTTAAATTGCAGTGCTTGAAACGCAGCCAGTGGTTTTCCAAATTGTTCGCGTTCTTGTAGGTATTCACGCGCCGTTTCTAAAGCTGCTTGTGCAGTACCAATTGAGCAGGTAGCAATATTAATACGCCCGCCATCAAGGCCTTGCATCGCAAACTTAAAGCCTTCGCCTTCAGCACCTAGTAAGTTATGCGCTGGAATACGTACATCTTCAAAACTAATTAATCGGGTTGGCTGGGCATTCCAACCCATTTTTTCTTCTGCTTTGCCATACTCAACGCCTTTGGCATCAGCGGGTACCACAAATGCTGAAATACCCGCAGCGCCTTCGCCACCAGTACGAGCCATAACCACAAGTACTTCAGTTTCACCTGCACCTGAGATAAACATTTTAGAACCGTTGAGCACATACTCATCGCCTTCAAGCACAGCTTTGGTTTTAAGTGATGCGGCATCTGAGCCAGAGCCAGGCTCAGTTAAACAATAAGAGGCAAGTAATTCCCCCATTACAAGCTGATCGCAATACTGCTCTTTGGTTTGCTCTGTACCAAAGCTTGCTATCATCCAGGTGGCCATATTATGAATAGTTAACATCGCTGTTGTGGCCGTACAGCCCATTGCAAGTTGTTCAAAAATAATGCTTGAATCTAAACGAGATAAACCTAAACCACCTGCATCCTCGGGTGTATATAAACCACAAAAGCCAAGTTCACCTGCGGCTTTAATTGTGTCTTTAGGGAAAATATGTTCACGGTCCCATTTAGCTGCATGGGGTGCAAGCTCTGACTTCGCAAATTGACGTGCTGTATCAGCAAATGCTTGTTGATCTTCAGTTAGGTTAAAGTCCATAGGAGACCTCTTTATAATTGTATGTTGTCAAAATTAGTGAAGGGCTACGAAGGCATCATTGTGTGTGTGAAGTGACCTTCGTGCCCCTCTTTTTTATTATTGTTATTTAAGATTAATACTCATGTTTGGACCTGAAGCAATGTCATCTTCAAACCAACGTGATGTAATAGTTTTTGTCTCAGTGTAAAAGCGAATACCTTGCTTACCGTAGGTATGCGTATCACCATAAAATGAGCCTTTCCAACCGGTAAATGAGAAAAACGGTAGCGGAACAGGAATTGGAACATTTATACCAACTTGACCCACTTCAATTTCGTGTTGGAATTTACGTGCAACAGCACCGCTTGAAGTAAACAATGATGTGCCATTACCATAGGGTGAGTTATTAATCAGGGCAATTGCTTCATCTAGCGAATCAACAAACATACACGCCAATACTGGGCCAAAGATCTCTTCGTTATAAAGATCCATATCAGTTGTAACATCACTAAACAGTGTAGGCCCAACCCAGTTCCCTTTTTCATAACCCTCAACAGTGAAATCCGAGCCATCAATTAAGCATGTTGCACCTTGTGCTTTACCACTTTCAATTAATGATAAAATACGCGCTTTGGCAGCGGCGGATGTTTGCGGTCCATAAGCAGCATCTTTATCATCCCAAACACCTGGGCGCACATTAGCAAAACCCGCTTTAATATCATCAACCCAATCTTTTGCTTGACCGACAAACACAGCAACTGAAATACCCATACAACGTTGACCAGCAGCACCAACCGATGCACCAACAAGGTTATTAACAACATGTGAGCGACTTGCATCTGGCATAATAACCATGTGGTTTTTTGCACCAACACAGGCTTGAACACGTTTTAAATTAGCCGTGCCTTTTGAATAAATATATTCACCTACGACACACGAGCCAACAAAAGAAATGGCACGAACTGCGGCATCTTCAAGTAAACGGTCGACCTGAGGTTTAGTTCCGTGTACAACTTGTAAAACACCTTTAGGTGCACCCGCCTCCACAAAAAGTTCAGCTAAACGCATTGGAGTCAGTGGGTCTTGCTCAGAAGGCTTTAATATAAAGGTATTGCCGCACACGATAGCAAGCGGAAACATCCATAATGGGATCATCGCCGGGAAATTAAACGGCGTAATACCCGCACATACACCTAGTGGCTGCATGTAAGAATAGGTATCAATTTTGCGGGCAACGTTTTCCATGGTTTCGCCCATCATTAAAGATGGCGCGTTTGCTGCTTGCTCAACCACTTCAATACCACGCCAAACATCGCCTTTTGCATCTTCGAATGTTTTACCTAGCTCATGGCAAATGATGGTTGCAAGCTCATCGTGATGCTCTTTAAGCAATGCTGCGTACTTCATCATGATACGAGCACGCTCTGTGATCGGTACATCTTTCCATGTTTTAAATGTTTCGCTCGCTGATGCTATGGCAGCATCCATTTCAGCATCTGTAGTACAAGGTACTTGGGCTAGTACTTCCTGATTTGCAGGATTAACAACATCAATAAGTTGCTCTGATGTCGATTGAATAAATTCGCCGTTGATAAATAATGGTACTTGGTGCATAACGCACTCCTCCCCAAAGGGTATTTGATTAAGCCGCAGTAGTTATTATTAAAAGAGCCTGCGGCTGTGAGAGATTAAAATTAGTTTGGTTTATACTGCTTCTACTGCAAGGGCAACCGCTTCACCGCCACCAATACATAATGATGCAATGCCTTTTTTCAGGCCTCTGTTTTTAAGTGCATGGATAAGCGTAACTAAAATACGCGCACCGCTCGCACCAATCGGATGTCCAAGAGCACAGGCACCACCGTTTACATTCACTTTGCTCTCATCAAGTTTTAACTCGTTAATTGCTAACATTGTTACCATGGCGAATGCTTCATTTATCTCCCACAGATCAACATCAGCCGTAGTCCAGCCCGCTTTTTCAAGTAAGCTAGTCATAGCGCCAACTGGTGCAAGAGTAAATTCACTTGGTTTTTGCGAATGGGTGCTATGAGCAACAATGCGACAAAGTGGTGTTAGCCCTTGGGCTTTCGCGTGAGACTCACTCATTAAAACAAGTGCAGCACCACCATCAGAAATAGATGAAGAATTAGCAGCAGTGATGGTGCCGTCTTTTTTAAATGCTGCACGTAAACTAGGAATTTTCTCTGGGCGAGCATTACCTGGTTGCTCATCAATACTGACCGTGACGTCACCTTTACGGCTGCTCATAGTATGTGGGGCAATTTCTGATTCAAAAAAGCCGTTTGCTATTGCCGCATTCGCTTTTTCTAATGAGCTAAGAGCGAATTGATCCATCTGCTCGCGGCCTATTCCATATTCATCGGCTGTATCTTGGGCAAAACACCCCATGGCTTTATTATCATAGGCATCTTCGAGACCATCACTCATCATGTGATCTTTAATTTCACCATGACCCATTCGCATGCCACCACGCGCTTTTGGAATAAAGTAAGGTGAATTAGTCATGCTTTCCATACCACCGGCAACCGCACTTCTAATTGAGCCAGCTTTAATTAAATCATGAGCAAGCATCGCTGCTTTCAAACCAGAACCACACACTTTATTAATGGTTGTTGCGCCAGTTGAACGAGCAAGGCCTGCTTTTAACATCGCTTGGCGAGCAGGAGCTTGACCTAAACCAGCGGGTAAAACACAGCCCATAATCACTTCATCAATTGCGCTATCATTTAATCCAGTATCGGCCAATGCGCCAGCAATTGCTGTTGCGCCAAGTTCAGTTGCGTCTGCACTGCTAAGTGCTCCCATAAAACCACCCATAGGGGTGCGTTTTGCTGCTACAATAACAACGGCTTCGGTAGTCATAAAAAGGCTCCATTTAGTCATTGGCACTCTCACTGTGTGTTAAGATACGCCAAACAATATGTTTATTAATCTGTATATGAGCATACATAATATTTACGTTTACGCCAACGTAAATCTAAAATCAAGGTTTTTACGCTCAACAAAAGTGTAAACTTATCTTTATTTTACTGTAGTTAAATTATCACAATGGCGCTAGAGAGACTGATTTAACTAGATACCCTGCTGTAACACTGACTAATGACGTACGCCTAAAGTATAACTTTCACAATCCACTTTACCTTTACGTAAACTTCACTTATATTGGGGTTATTCGAATGAGGTAGATACACTATGAATCAAGATAATCAAACAAATTTTGCCAGCTCTTCCGCTGAGCCCGCCAGTAATGAACAAACTTTTAGCATCAGTGAATTAGCTAAAGAGTTTGACATTACTACCCGCTCTATTCGCTTTTACGAAGATCAAGGTTTGATATCACCTGAGCGTAATGGCCAAACACGCATTTACTCTAAGCGCGATAAAGTGCGCTTAAAATTAATTCTACGTGGTAAACGCTTAGGTTTTACCTTAGCTGAAACGGGTCGTTTGTTTGAACTTTACGATGCAGATAAATCAAGTGCTAAACAGCTAGTCACTATGCTTGACTTAATTGCTGATAAAAAAGCGGATTTGAGCCAGCAGATGGATGATATAAAAGTTGTCTTAATGGAGCTGGTCACTGCAGAGCGGCGTTGTCGCGATACCTTAAATCAATTAGATGAATAATTACTAAAATACAATCATTAACAGACTCTCACACAGGAATGAATCATGAGCACTATTTCACTATATAAAGAAATGAACTTTGGCCTTGGCGAAACAGCGGATATGATCCGTGATCATGTTAATAGTTTTGCCAGTCAAGAAATCGCCCCATTAGCTGAAAAGACCGATCTTGATAATGCCTTTCCTAACCAACTTTGGCCGCAACTTGGCGAAATGGGCTTATTAGGCATGACAGTACCAGAAGAGTTAGGCGGTGCAGGTCTCGGTTACTTAGAGCATGTCATTGCGATGGAAGAAATAAGCCGAGCCAGTGCTTCTATTGGCCTAAGTTATGGTGCCCATTCAAACCTGTGTGTAAATCAAATTAACCGTAATGGTTCACAAGCACAAAAAGAAAAATACCTGCCTAAATTAATTAGTGGTGAGCACATTGGTGCTTTAGCAATGAGTGAGCCAAATGCAGGCTCTGATGTCGTTTCGATGAAACTTAAAGCCGAGAAAAAAGGCGATAAGTATATTCTCAATGGTAACAAGATGTGGATCACCAATGGTCCAGACGCAGACACTTTAGTTATCTACGCTAAAACTGATTTAACCGCCGGTGCTAAAGGTATTACCGCGTTTATTGTAGAAAGTAGCTTTCCAGGCTTTTCAACAGCGCAAAAGCTAGACAAACTTGGCATGCGCGGATCAAATACCTGTGAGTTAGTTTTCGAAAACTGCGAAGTACCCGAGGAGAATATTCTAGGTAATTTGAACGAAGGCGTTAAGGTGCTAATGAGTGGCCTTGATTATGAGCGCGTAGTGCTTGCTGCTGGCCCTCTGGGTATTATGCAAGCTTGTATGGACATTGTTGTTCCTTACATTCACGAACGTAAACAATTTGATAGCCCAATCGGCCAGTTCCAGCTTATTCAAGGTAAAATAGCTGATATGTATACACAAATGAATGCCGCTCGTTCATATGTGTACACTGTTGCTAAAGCGTGCGATCGCGGTGAAACAACTCGTAAAGATGCCGCAGGCGCTATTTTATATGCAGCAGAGCTTGCAA
This sequence comes from Pseudoalteromonas sp. APC 3893, assembly GCF_030408095.1. Classification (NCBI taxonomy): domain Bacteria; kingdom Pseudomonadati; phylum Pseudomonadota; class Gammaproteobacteria; order Alteromonadales; family Pseudoalteromonadaceae; genus Pseudoalteromonas; species Pseudoalteromonas sp. APC 3893. The sequence continues at coordinate 380,859 of NZ_JASDCD010000002.1, read as the reverse complement.
CCAAAATGGCACTAGATGCGATTCAAATTCTTGGTGGTAATGGCTACATCAATGAATATGCAACGGGCCGCCTTCTTCGTGATGCAAAGCTCTATGAAATTGGTGCCGGCACTTCAGAAATTCGCCGTATGCTAATTGGTCGTGAATTATTCACTGAAAGCAGATAAGGACCTACGCGATGACTATTTTAAAATCTAGCGTTAATCCACATGATCCGCAGTATCTACAAAATCAGCAAAACATGGCTGAGCTGGTTGATGATTTACGCACCAAAGTAAAACAAATAAGCCAAGGTGGCGGCGCTGCATTAATCGAGCGTCACGAAGGCCGCGGTAAACTGTTTGTTCGTGACCGTATCAGCACTCTTATAGACGAAGGCTCACCGTTTTTAGAAATTTCACAATTTGCAGCTCATGGCGTTTATGAACAAGCCATACCATGCGCAGGTGTTGTTGCAGGTATCGGTCGCGTTAAAGGTGTTGAGTGTATGATTATCGCTAATGACGCAACTGTAAAAGGCGGCACTTATTTCCCGCTGACGGTTAAAAAACATTTACGCGCACAAGATATCGCTGAACGTTGTCATTTACCGTGTATTTATTTAGTTGATTCAGGAGGTGCAAACCTGCCTGAACAAGACGATGTATTTCCAGATAAACTGCATTTTGGCCGTATCTTTTATAATCAGGCGCGAATGTCAGGTAAAGGTATTCCACAAATTGCAGTGGTAATGGGCTTATGTACTGCAGGCGGTGCCTATGTACCCGCAATGGCTGATGAAAGCATTATCGTAAAAGAGCAAGGGACTATATTTTTAGCAGGTCCACCATTGGTTAAAGCCGCAACTGGTGAAGAGGTCACAGCCGAAGAACTCGGTGGAGCTGATGTGCACTGTAAAACCTCGGGTGTGGCAGATCACTACGCTGAAAATGATAGCCATGCATTATCAATTGCACGCCAATGTATAGAGCGCATCAATTATCAACGCCCTACTCAGCCTTTACTTGATGAAGTTAAAGCGCCTCGTTATGACATAAGTGAGCTATATGGCATCGTGGGGACTGATCTTAAAAAGCCATTTGATGTGCGCGAAGTAATTGCCCGTACCGTTGATGACTCTTCTTTTGATGAATTCAAGCGTTACTTTGGTGACACACTAGTAACTGGCTTTGCCAAAATATATGGCCACCCTGTAGGCATTGTGGCGAACAACGGCATTTTATTTAGTGAATCCGCACAAAAAGGCGCGCACTTTATACAGCTATGTGCCCAGCGCAATATTCCTTTAGTGTTTTTACAAAACATCACCGGTTTTATGGTGGGTAAAAAATACGAATCTGAAGGCATCGCAAAACATGGCGCCAAAATGGTGATGGCCGTGTCTTGTGCTGACGTACCCAAATTTACCGTATTAATTGGCGGCTCTTATGGCGCTGGTAACTACGGTATGTGTGGCCGTGCATTTGAACCTACCATGATGTGGATGTGGCCTAATGCCCGTATATCGGTGATGGGTGGCGAACAAGCTGCCGGTGTAATGGCACAAGTTAAACAAGATGGTTTAGCGCGTAAAGGTCATAGTATGACTGATGAACAAATTAGTGAATTTAAAAAACCAATCATTGATCAATACGAGCAGCAAGGTCATCCATATTACGCAAGTGCACGTTTATGGGATGACGGCATAATCGACCCTGCTGATACTCGTAATGTGCTTGGTTTGGCATTAAGCGCAGCTGCAAATGCACCAAAACAAGATTCGCAATTTGGCGTCTTTAGAATGTAAGGAAGTGAGTATGTCAGTAACACTACAAATAACTAAATCAAATGTGGCTGTACTCGTTTTAAGTCGCCCAGAAAAGCGTAATGCTTTTAACGAGCAAGTAATTCAAGAGCTAATTCAATGTATTGAACACGCTAATAGCTTAGATGTCCGCGCCTTAGTTTTAAAAACCGAAGGCGAGCACTTTTCAGCAGGCGCAGACTTAGCATGGATGAAATCCATGGCAAATAACGATTTTAGCGAAAACCTCGCTGATTCAAAACAACTAGCCAAACTCATGCATGTACTGGCAACCAGCCCACTGCCAACAGTATGTGCCGTACAAGGTGCTGCATTTGGTGGTGCACTGGGTTTAATTGCCTGTTGTGACATTGCTGTTTGCCAAGATAATGCCCAGTTTTGCCTAAGTGAAGTAAAGCTTGGGCTTATTCCTGCGGTGATCAGCCCTTACGTTATTAAAGCTATTGGTGAGCGTGCAGCACGCAGATACTTTTTAACGGCTGAGATTTTTGATGCTCATACAGCAAAGCAACTTGGTTTAGTGCATCAGGTTACAGGCAAACTTGACTGTGCTGTTGAACAATTACTCGAAACACTCATTAATAATGGCCCTGTTGCGGTTCGTGCTGCTAAACAACTAATAAATGATGTTGCAGGTCATGAAATCAATGGGCAAATTATAAACTTAACGGCTGAACGTATTGCACATATTCGGGTGTCTGAAGAAGGCCAAGAAGGTTTAACTGCCTTTTTTGAAAAACGTCCACCAAGTTGGCAAGCATAGGATTCATCATGAGCACACAATCATTACAAAAAATTCTTATTGCCAATCGCGGCGAGATAGCCTGTCGCGTTATGCGTACTGCGAAACAGATGGGTTTAACCACAGTGGCGGTTTATTCTGATGCCGATAAACACGCCCAGCATGTTAAATTAGCTGACGAAGCTTATCATATCGGCGCAGCACCAAGTAAAGACTCTTATTTAGTGGCTGATAAAATCCTCAAGGTGGCACTTGATGCAAATGTTGATTGCATCCACCCAGGTTATGGTTTTTTATCTGAAAACAGTGAATTTGCCAAAACCTGTGAACAGCATAACATCGCTTTTATTGGTCCACCAGCGTCAAGCATTGAAGCTATGGGCTCAAAAACCCGTGCAAAAGAGATCATGGCCGCTGCCAATGTCCCTTTGGTGCCGGGATATTACGGTGATAAACAAGAACCTGAGTTTTTACAAGCTGAGGCTGAAAAAATTGGCTACCCTGTGCTTATCAAAGCAGCATTTGGCGGCGGTGGTAAAGGCATGCGTATTGTTCAGCACGCCAAAGACTTTTTAACTGCATTGCAAGGTGCTCAACGTGAGGCCATTGCAGGTTTTGGTAACGATCTCGTATTACTAGAGCGCTATGTGAATAAGCCTCGCCATGTTGAAGTACAAGTATTTGCAGATAATCACGGTAACTGCGTGTATTTAGGCGACCGCGATTGCTCATTACAACGTCGTCACCAAAAAGTCATTGAAGAAGCCCCTGCCCCAGGACTTAGCGATGGACTGCGCAAAGAAATGGGTGAAGCTGCGGTGCGCTGTGCCTTGGCTATCAATTATCGTGGTGCTGGTACGGTAGAGTTTTTACTGTGTGGCGATGAGTTTTTCTTTATGGAAATGAATACTCGCCTGCAAGTAGAACACCCAGTAACAGAAATGGTGACCGGTGTAGATTTAGTCAATTGGCAAATCAATGTGGCGGCTGGTAACACCCTACCTTTAGAGCAAGCTGATATTGTGCTGCAAGGCCATAGTTTCGAAGCGCGTATTTATGCCGAAGATCCTAGTAATGACTTTATTCCTTGTTCAGGCACGATTGACGGCTTGTATATACCTGCTGAATCTGAGTTTGTACGAATAGATACAGGTATCAAACAAGGGGATGAAATAAGCCCGTTTTATGACCCTATGATCGCAAAACTGATTGTTCATGATGATAACCGTACTGCAGCGCTTTCACGTTTAAGTACTGCTCTTGAGCAATTTCATTTATCTGGATTTAGCTGCAACGTTAGCTTTTTACATAACTTAGCCAATCATCCAACCTTCAAACAAGGCGCACCGGATACGCACTTTATTGAAGAGCAAGGTGATGCATTAATCACAAATGATGCTGCGTTAAATGCAGTTAGTAAAATTATCGCTGCATTTTGCTACTTAACAGATTTAAATAGCAATGGTAGTAGCCCTTGGGATCAGCTGTCTGGCTTTATGCTAAACCGTGAGTCCGTCATTACTATCCCTTTTAGTGACAGACCTATCACGGCAACTAAGTTGAATGACGGCTTTATCATTCACCTAGACTCAGTGGACTATACAATCACAGGCTCGATTGAAAATAACCTGTGCCAGTTGTTTATTAATGGAGATAAGCATCGCTGTCATGTTGTTAATACAGCTAACTCTATTACCGTGATGTATAAAGCGCTACAGACTACGTTTGAATTAACCAACAAGCACTATGTAAGTGAGCATGAAAGTGAAGCACTGCCTCTTGCTGCCCCTCTAAATGGCACTGTGGTTAAACACCTTGTCGAAGTAGGTCAGCAAATTAAAAAAGGTGATGCTGTTGTTATTATTGAAGCAATGAAAATGGAGTATACCCTCAACGCACCACACGATGGCATATTACAAAGTTATTGCTTTGCACAAGGGGAATTGGTAAGTCATGGTGCCCTACTTGCTATAGTAACTGATGAGAATGCGACTGATGTGGGTACCGCCGATGAGTAACTTATCAGCCAACACATTACCTAAAAAAGTACGTATTGTCGAAGTAGGTGCGCGAGATGGCCTGCAAAATGAAAGAGCCGTTAGCACCCAAGACAAAGTATCACTCATTAACGCACTAGCAGCGGCAGGTATTAGCGATATCGAAGCGGGCGCGTTTGTCTCCCCTAAATGGGTGCCGCAAATGGCCGATTCGCGCGATGTAATAAGCGCCCTAACTCTACCAGATACTAACTTAACTGCCCTCACTCCAAACTTAAAAGGGGCGCAAGCGGCGCATGAAGTAGGTATTAAAGAGTTTGCCATATTCACAGCAGCCAGTGAGTCATTTTGCCAAAAGAACATCAACTGCTCAATTGAGCAAAGTATTGCTCGCTTTGCCGATGTCATGGAATTTGCCAAACAACATAATATCCGTGTACGTGGCTATGTAAGCTGTGTATTAGGTTGCCCCTACGAAGGCGATATAAATCCGCAACAGGTGCTAAAAGTGAGCCAGATGTTGTTAGAGTTAGGCTGCTATGAAATAAGTCTTGGTGACACCATAGGCGTAGGCACGGCTAATAAAGTAGATGAGTTATTGGATGTGTTGTTAGCGCATATTGATAAATCATTATTAGCAGTTCACTTTCATGACACTTACGGCCAAGCGCTCACAAATATTTACACAGCCTTAAACCGTGGCATAGCAACGGTTGACAGTGCAGTTGCAGGGCTTGGTGGATGCCCTTACGCGAAGGGTGCGTCAGGAAATGTTGCCACCGAAGATGTAGTTTACTTACTGCAAGGACTTGGCATAGAGCATGGAATTGATTTAGAAAGACTGGCTAAAGCTGGTTGGGCAATTTGCACAGCATTAAACAAACAACCTGTGAGCAAGGTTTCCTTAGCTCTTAAAAATCAAATAGCGAATCAATAAACTATATTTAATATAGATTGATTACATCATAATTATAATTAAGGAGTGGGCCCATGGCCGGTTTCGATAAAGTAGTTTCAAGCTATGAAGCTGCAATGGAAGGGTTAAAAGACGGCGATACAATAATTGCTGGTGGATTTGGTTTATGTGGAATTCCTGAGGGATTAATCAGCGAAATTAAACGTAAACAAACTAAAGACCTAACTGTAGTTTCAAATAACTGCGGCGTGGATGACTTTGGTTTAGGGATTTTGTTACATGACAAGCAAATAAAAAAAATTATCGCCTCGTATGTCGGTGAAAATGCCCTATTTGAACAGCAACTACTGAGCGGTGAAATTGATGTGGTACTCACTCCACAAGGTACACTCGCTGAAAAAATGCGTGCAGGCGGTGCTGGTATTCCTGCTTTTTACACCGCAACAGGTTACGGTACACCGGTAGCAGAAGGTAAAGAAGTAAAAGAGTTTGATGGTCGCCCTTATATTCTAGAAGAATCAATCACCGGTGAGTTTGCCATTGTTAAAGCGTGGAAAGCAGATAGATATGGTAACCTTGTTTTTCGCCATACAGCCATGAACTTTAACCCAATGGCCGCCACTGCAGGTAAAATTACCGTTGCCGAAGTGGAAGAAATTGTAGAACCAGGAGAGCTTGAACCGAGTCAAATTCATACCCCTGGTATTTTTGTGAATCGCGTTATTAAAGGCAGCTTTGAAAAACGCATCGAACGCACAACTACTCGCGATTAGGAGCACACAACATGGCATTATCACGTGAACAAGTCGCAATGCGTGTTGCGCAAGAGCTACAAGACGGTTACTACGTTAATTTAGGGATCGGAATTCCAACCTTAGTGGCTAACTATGTACCTGATGGCATTGAAGTTATGCTACAGTCTGAAAATGGCTTGCTGGGTATGGGTCCCTACCCGACTAAAGCTGAACTTGATGCTGATATGATCAACGCGGGTAAAGAAACCGTGACAGCAGCCACGGGAGCTGCAATATTTAATAGTGCAGATAGTTTTGCAATGATCCGTGGTGGTCATGTAGACTTAACAGTCTTAGGTGCATTTGAAGTTGACCAGAACGGAAACATCGCCTCGTGGATGATCCCCAAAAAGCTGATTAAAGGCATGGGCGGCGCGATGGACCTTGTTGCTGGCGCAAAGAATATTATTGTTACTATGACCCATGCGAGTAAACATGGTGACTCAAAACTGCTTGAAAGTTGTAATTTACCGTTAACTGGTGTTAACTGTGTAAAGAAAATAGTGACAGATTTAGCCGTGTTAGAAGTTAAAGACGGCGCATTTCATCTACTAGAGCGCGCGCCAGGCGTGTCAGTCGATGAAATTATTAGCAAAACGGCAGGCAAATTGCTTGTCACTGGTGATGTTCCAGAGATGGTGTTTTAACTTAACCTCTCAATAAATCACCTTGTACCGACCTCATTCCCAGTGCCAATGGCGCTGAGTTACCCAAAATCCCTCGCAAGAGGGATTTTTTTTGCGCAAAACTAATTGCACCATTTTATAGCAAAGCCATTTTCGTTGCCCCAAAGTAGTAAAATCGCTGAAATCTTATCTATGCTACTAATATTGCAAATAAATCAACTGTAACAATGATTAATCAAAAATATTCGCGATTGTAATTTTAATAAGCGTAATATGTTTATTTTTTATTAATATAAGCAAAAATTAATCAGTTGACGAACTATTTCAGCTAAGTCTTTGCAAATTGGGTTGTTTATTGCTTAACTATCCTTATTGAGAATTACTAACATCGACTATGCAAACACCTATTAGAGGATTACGTTCGTTTTGTTTTGCGGCAAGAACGTTAAGCTTTAAAGAAGCCGCTAACCAGCTTTATCTAACTCCATCTGCTGTGAGTCATCAAATTAAACAATTGGAAGAGCAGCTAGGTATTGAGCTTTTTGAGCGCCAAACGCGTTCAATTCGGTTAACGTCCGCGGGGAAAAACTTTTATGACTCTGTATCGCCTTTGATAAAAGCGCTTGAAAAGACCATAACCGAATTTAGTCAGCTGCAAGAAAATGTAAATATAAGTATTACCTTACCTGAGTTCTTTGCCAGTGAACTATTAATGCCTAAACTCAGTGAATGGACCACAGAGCATCCAAATACAAATTTACAATTAAACACCATGAAAACGCGTAAGGAGCTGACTAAGCAAAGTGATCTTTCTATTGTTTTATCATCCTCTAAGCCTATTGAAGGTGTGGTGCATGAGCTATTTTCGTTGTCATACTCTCCAGCCTGTAACAAAAAGAATTGGGAGGCATGGAAAGATGAACCATTTCAGGCACTCAATGAAGTACCTCTAATATTGCATAAGGCACGCCCATGGGCTTGGCACCAATGGGCTGAGCATGCAGGTATTGAAGACTTCGCGCCGAAACAAATAATCCAAGTCGACAGCATGTTTGGTGTAGCACGCGCCGCACAGCAAGGAATGGGGATCGCACTTATCCCCTTGCCTATCAGCCAAACGTGGTTCGAAGAAGAGTGGTTGTTTAACTTCACAAACTTACCGCTAAAAACTAAAGATAAGTATTACTTGGTTCATCACGAACCCAGCGAGTCTAATGCTTCACTAGAGCTCTTTATTAAATGGCTGCTAGATACATACAAACATTTAAAATAATTATTTATACAGCAACTCTGGAGTTGCTGTTCACTGTCTTACATACGTAAATAAATTTCACTTGTAAGGTGTCTTTTTATCGTTTGTACCGCTCGCCAGCTCTGACTAAAGTTAATGTGTTCATTATGAACAACCAAATAACTCAGAGGAAATTATCATGTTAAATATACTAACGAAGCGAATTTTAGTTGCGACACTATTAACATCATCTTCAGCAGTACTTGCTGATCAAACAGACTATAAATTAATGGTTATTGATAATGAAGTATCTGCGAGCGCACTTTCAAATGGTGAAATGATGGCGTTGACTAAAGACAACGAAGTTATCAAGAACGACCCTAATCGCGCTTATGAGATCCCTTTTAATAGCTGTGCTGCGAATGTAAAATTAAGCAACTACGCTGATGCTGAAACCCTATGTACTCAGGCAATCACTTTACTTAAATCAAGTAAAGTACCTAGCTATAAGCGTAATGAGCTAACCTCGTTTGCTTTAAGTAACCGTGGGGTTGCCCGTATTATGTCACACAATGAGACAGCAGCAATTTCAGACTTTTATGAAGCTAACCAAATGTTTAACAATGATTTAGTTAACCATAACTTAAATCGTGCTAAACAAAACTTAGCGTTATAAATGCGTTGTTTTTGATGCGGCACACTTAAGATGTTCTGTGTGTCGTTCACTTTAATTAGCTATCACCTCTGGCAGCAAATTCTAATACCGTTGCATTTATACAATACCTATCTTGACCATTTGGCCCTTCCCCTGGAAACATATGCCCCAGATGTATCCCCGTTGATTTAGATTTGATTTCTATTCGCTGCATACCGAAGCTGTTATCTTCATGTTCAGTGACACTGTCTTTAATTGGGTGTGTAAAAGAAAGCCAACCTGTGCCTGATTTAAATCTATCGCGAGTGTCAAATAAAGGCTCGCCACTTAGCTTATCGATAAACTGGCCATCCGGTGTGTTTTTAAAAATATCGTATTGTTTACAAAAAGGGCTATCAGTGCGTGCATTAAAAGCAACACGATACGCTTCACTATCTCCTAATTTAAATGCCCCCAACGCTTTATAAAATTCAGTATTTGTCACATACCCTTGGCGGCCAAATACTTCTTTACCATTTTCTAAAAATAAGATGGTAGGCGTTGCCCACGTAGGAGATTTAATAGTAAGGCCTGTTAGTTGATCAGCTTTTCTATAACTCAAAGGTATTGTGCCTTTGTAGTCATTTGTCACTTCTTTTTTTAACTTTTCACAGTAAGGGCAATAATCATGCGAATCAATGATCACAATCTGCTTACCTGCTAACAGCGCTTTATTATCCACTTCACTCTTTGGCTGCGTTGAGAACACCACACCTGTAGAGTGATCAGGGCAATATCCATTTGGATTTTTTGCTATGTAGTCCTGATGATATTCCTCAGCGGGGTAAAACTTATCCAGCGGTTTTATCACTGTTTTAATTGAGTCGAAGCCTGCTGCCGTTAATTTAAGTTGATACTGTGCTTTTAATTGCTTTGCTATATCAAGTTGTGTTGAATTACTGGTTAATATAATAGAGCGGTATTGCGTGCCAATATCATTGCCTTGACGATTAAGCTGCGTTGGATCATGGCTTTCAAAATAACGCTTAAGTAGATCATCGGCTGTTAACACATTACTGTTAAACGTAACTTTGACAACTTCAGCGTAATTATTATCGTCAAAGCGTTTAGATGAGGCTGTTATATTTCTATAAGTGGCTTTAAAGCCATTGCCATCAGCGTAGCCCGAAACAGCATCTATCACACCGGGCATTGCTTCATAGCGCTTTTCAGCTCCCCAAAAACACCCAGAACCTAATACCAGTGTTTGTACATGCATGCTGGCTTGAACATTTTTACTCGCTGTTTTTTCATCGCTCGCTAAAGCATATACACCAATGCTTGCACTCACTAGTGCTGTGCAAAGCATCATTGATAACGGTTGTTTGAACATACAAAACTCCTAAAATGCGTTATTAATCTACTAGACCTATCAATTGACGTATTAATTTCAGCCTTAACGCTTCAAACCTTATATCTGTCGTGTTTAACTTAAAGTTTGAGCCCAGATAAGGTAAAAAGTCTTTTTATTTTAACTTTTGATATTAAAACTGGGTGTTAAACATGAAAAACGTTTTTAAAGCTTCTGCAATTGCCTTAGCGCTTGCAATAAGTACGCAAGTAACCGCGGCAGAGATTAACTTTTCGACAAAGATTAACAATAAAGCACAAACATTAGTGGTTTTTTATAGCCAAGATGCCAATAACAGTGCATTTAATGACGTTGATAAACAGTTCAAAAATCAACTTTCTCACACTATTGATATTAAGCAATTTGATGGTAAATACGGCGATATACTGGAAGTTATTACAACTAACTCACGTAAACAGCAACGGGTTTTCATCGTTGGTACAGGCAAGCAACAACAACTAGACAAATCAACCATCGCTAAATTGGGTGGCAATGTTCATGCGACGCTACTACAAAACAAAGTTGAATCTGCAAGCGTCGTATTTGATAGCGTAAAAGGTGCTATTAGTAACCCTGAGCTTGCTGCTAATTTTGCCCACGGTGCAAATTTACGAGATCACCGCTTCGAGAAATACAAACAAACGCCAAACACAGTCACTGTAAAATACTACTTTGATGTAGATAACAAGAAACAGACCAACAACACATACTCTACGCTACAAAGCATAGAACAAGGCGTATTTTTAGCCCGTGATCTGACTTCTGAAGTAGCAACACATATGACGCCCGTTGCGTTTGCAAAAGCGGCAAAAGAATTAGAAGCGCTCGGTGTTGAAATTACCGTTTTAGAACCAAATGAATTGAAAGAACTCGGTATGGGTGCGCTTGAAGCAGTTGGCCGTGGCAGTGAACAAGGTGCACGATTAGTTGTAGCACATTATAAAGGCTCAAACACAACGCCCATTGCATTAGTTGGTAAAGGGATCACTTTTGATTCTGGTGGTTATAGCATCAAAACTGGCGCATCAATTGCTCGCATGAAATCGGATATGGCGGGCGCCGCCGCGGTGCTTGGTACCGTTAAAGCAATGGCTTTAGCTAAAGCGGATAAAAATGTCGTGGCCGTTATGGGCATGGCGGCTAATATGGTGTCACAATTTGCTGTAGCCCCTGGCGATGTTGTACGCACTGCTGAAGGCCTCAGCGTTGAAATAGTCAACACTGATGCTGAAGGACGCTTAGTGTTAAGTGATGCCATGTGGTATGCACGTAAACATTTTAATCCTGAAATCATGATTGATGTTGCCACTTTAACAGGTTCAAAAATCAAAGCTGTGGGCAATGATTACGCTGGCGTTTTTTCACAAGACGATACGCTTATTTCACAACTTACCTTAGCGGGTAAACATGTAAACGAAAACCTATGGCGCCTGCCTTTAGGCTACAAAAGCACGTTAAGTTCTGACATTGCAGATCTTAAGAACCTAGGTTCAAGCGGACCAGGTGCTACAACGGCAGCGAGCTTTTTAGAGCACTTTGCTGGTGAGACCCGTTGGGTACACATAGATATTGCAGGTAATGCACTTGCGACTAAAGGCAAAGATGAAATCTCACCTGGCGGCACAGGCTTTGGTGTGCGACTTTTAAGTGAGTGGCTGTTAAGTAATTAAGCTTTTATAATTAAGCCTTAAATATATGGTGCATAAGTACAGTCGTTTACTTGTGCACCTACTTAGATTTGCTTTGTATTTATATAGAGCGCCTATTATTCTAGTCGCATAGGTGTAAACATTTTTAATTGAGTGTGGTAGCTTGACGTTATTAATAACTAAAAATAATAATCGTCAATGGACTTAAAAACAACAACATCAGTTGTAACCCTCAGTAGCAATAGCCTATTTTTGGACGCAACACATTTATCTGAAGACACGCTAAAGATTCAAAAAAAAATCTGGGCTTTAGCTGCTAAGTGCAAAGCAAGCAATGCGTTTATAGATGTAGTACCCGCTATGAACTCCCTGTGCGTATATTTACACAACTCGGATGAACTAGTGCGTTGGCAAAATGAGCTAACAAATTGGTGGCAAGACATCGATACCATGCAACATCAAGGCACACATCATAAAGTTATTACTCATTATGGTGGTGAACATGGACCTGATCTCGACTTTGTTGCGAAAGCACATAATTTAACCACTCATGACGTTATACAGCTGCATAGTAATGCTCGCTATCAAGTACTATTTTTAGGCTTTCAACCAGGCTTTGTATATTTACATGGCTTAACTGAGCAATTACATACTCCACGTAGAGATAATCCACGAACTAAAGTGCCAAAAGGGTCTGTGGCAATAGGTGCTAATCAAACAGGCATCTACCCTGCAGACTCCCCTGGCGGCTGGCACATAATAGGTCATACTGATTTCAACTTATTTGATTACCTTAATAACCCACCAAGTGTTATACAACCTGGTGATACCTTATCGTTTGTTAGTGTGGAGTCTTAATCATGATCACAGTTATTAAGCCGGGTTTATTAATGAGTGTCCAAGATAAAGGACGTACAGGCTTTCGCCATTTAGGTGTTGCTCAATCTGGTGCAATAGATAGCTATGCGATGGTAATAGCCAATCGATTACTTGACAATGCTGATAACGATGCAGTGATTGAAATTACCTTAGGGTTGGCTCAACTCAAATTCGAGTGCGATACCGTTATTGCTTTGATTGGCACTGATATGAAGGCTCATTTAGACGATACAGCTATTTACCCTGGTTGGACATACACCGTCAAAAAGGGGCAAACCATCCGCTTTGCAGCCGCACGTAATGGGTTTAGGGCTTATTTAGCCTGTAAAGGCGGGATCCAGTGTGAAAAAGTAATGAACTCTCGCTCGACTGATTTAGCAGCAGGATTTGGCGGTGCAACTGGCTGCGCTCTTAAAGAGCATGACACACTCGCAATTAAACCATTTACTGAACACTGGCCTAAACTAGGTGCTATATCACCAGCAAAACGTGAAGTGATCCGAATACACCCAAGTATTCATGAAGAATTATTAACACAACACATTATCAATGAATTTAGCAGTAAAAAATGGCACGTAACGCCACAGAGTAACCGAATGGGGGTTCGTTTGAATACTCAATCACAGTCATTATCACACAGCCATTCATTACCTTCACTCGCTGTTGCACCGGGGTCAATTCAACTGCCTCCTAATGGTGAGCCAATTGTATTATTAAATGATGGCCAAACGACAGGTGGTTATCCACTCCTTGGCACAGTCATTGAAGCTGATCTATTTCTATTTGCACAATTAAAACCAGGCGATAGCATTCGCTTTGAATACGTAGATATAGCCACGGCCAATAAAGCAAAAGCAAAATTAGATGCTCACCTTGCTCAGCTATCTCTAGCACTTGAAAATGCAAAACATTAATGCACCAAAATGGAACGCTCAAGCTTTAATCCTGTGAGGATTAGCCCTATAACATAATGGATTAGTGGTTATTTGTGTTTTTCATTGCTTTAAAAGAAGTCGTCAACAAGCTTTAGTGGCCACCTTGGTGCAATGAAGATTATGGTGGTGCATAAATTATTCTAAAAATATTGTAAAAGCTATGTGACTTAGTTAAATATTTCTGTTAAAACAAAGGTTCGCAATTAGGCAAAGCCTGCCTAATTGCACACATGATAGGAATGAGGAGTTACTATGTGTTCAATTTTCGGTGTATTAGACATAAAGTCTGATGCCACACAGTTGCGTAGTCAAGCAATTGAAATGTCAAAGTTATTACGTCACCGAGGGCCTGATTGGTCAGGTGTATATTCATCAGAAAAAGCGATTTTAGTGCATGAACGTTTAGCCATTGTTGGCGTATCAAGCGGTGCTCAACCACTTTATAACCCTGAGAAAACACATATTTTAGCGGTTAACGGTGAAATTTATAATCACAAAGAGTTAGCTGCAAATTTAGAGGCTGATTTTACCTTTCAAACGCAGTCTGATTGCGAGGTCATTCTGGCGCTTTATAAACAAAAGGGCCCTGAATTTTTAGATGATTTAAATGGTATTTTTGCTTTTTGTTTATACGATGAAGAGCAAGATGCGTATCTTATAGGTCGTGATCATATTGGTATAATTCCACTTTATACGGGTCATGATGAGCACGGTAATTTTTATGTTGCTTCTGAATTAAAAGCATTATCACCAATTTGTAAAAGTATTCAGGAGTTTCCTCCTGGTCATTACCTATATAGTAAAGATGGTGAACTTAAACCATATTATAAGCGTGACTGGGAATCATTTGAAGCTGTTAAAGATAATAGCGCTCAAGCTCAAGATGTGAAAGATGCACTTGAAGCTGCCGTTAAACGCCAACTAATGTGCGATGTCCCTTATGGGGTATTACTCTCTGGTGGCCTAGACTCATCAGTTATCTCAGCAATCACACAAAACTTTGCTGCTAAACGTATTGAAGATAATGACGAAAGTGATGCATGGTGGCCCAAATTACATTCTTTTTCTGTTGGTCTAGAAGGCTCACCAGATTTAGCAGCAGCACAAAAAGTGGCTGACATGATAGGCACAGTTCATCACCCTATTCACTTTACTATTCAAGAAGGGATCGATGCGTTAAAAGAAGTGATTTATCATATCGAAACCTATGATGTGACAACTATTAGAGCATCAACACCGATGTATTTAATGGCACGCCAAATTAAAGCCATGGGTATTAAAATGGTACTCTCTGGGGAGGGTGCTGATGAGCTATTTGGTGGTTATTTGTATTTCCACAAAGCACCCAATGCACAGGAATTTCATGAAGAGTTAAACCGCAAAGTATCAAAGTTGCATATGTTTGACTGTTTACGTGCGAATAAATCAATGGCCGCTTGGGGTGTTGAAGCACGTGTACCATTCCTCGATAAAGAATTTGTTGATGTGGCCATGCGTATCAATCCTGAAGCTAAAATGTGTAAAGACGGTAAAATTGAAAAACACATTCTGCGTGAAGGTTTTGATGGCTATTTACCTGATGAGGTACTTTGGCGTCAAAAAGAGCAATTCTCTGATGGCGTTGGTTACAGCTGGATTGACACTTTAAAAGAGTATGTTGCTGAGCAAGTAAGTGACCAAGAATTAGCAAATGCTAAATTTAAGTACCCTATTAATACACCAGATTCAAAAGAAGCGTATTTTTATCGCTCAATTTTTGAGTCACACTTCCCGGGTGACGCAGCCGCTAAATGTGTGCCGCATGGTAAATCTGTTGCATGTTCCACACCTGAAGCTCTGGCATGGGATGCATCGTTTCAAAATAATGCGGATCCATCTGGTCGCGCGGCCGGTATCCATAACGATGCCTATACACAAAAACAATAAACCTCACGGTCTATTAAATTTACACCGGTACAAAACAAGACGTTTTGTACTGGTGGCTCAGCAACAAACTGTTTTTACCCATCCTAGCACTAAGAAAGCGGGCTCATCAGCACTGATTGTGTTACATCAGACAGGGCTAAGCACTTACATGATGCAGCAAGTTGCGCGCACGTCACAGCAATCTGCGACTGTTTTTATAAATGTAAAATATAGCACCCAAGTTCTTTGCCCTATTCGTTGGTTTAATCAAAGTAATGAAATTAAACGCTGTGGTCATGGGACCTTAGCGGCAGCATTATTTTTGCAGCAGTATCAAGGTTATTACCCTCACCAATTTATAAGCCTAAGCGGTGAAATCTTTAAAATAACCTATAAATTAAAACAATTACGGCTGAGTATGGCGCAAATAGCTAGCAAAGAAGTTACCCCGCATAAGGCTGTCGTAAAGGCAATCAATAGCACTGTTTTACGCAGCTACACAAGTGCAGAGGAAGGTGGCTACACCACCGTCATTTTAGATGACAGCCAGCCATTGAGTACTCGTTCGATATTGACCAAACCTATTTTATCGGCTCCAACGGCTCTTATCGTTTTGCAAAAAGATAGCAAAACACAGCAATGGTATTTTAGATACTTCGCCCCTTATTACGGTATAGACGAAGACCAAGCAACAGGTTCAGCCGTTAGCATTATAGCCCCCATCATTAAGCAATTAACAACACAAAATAAAGGCGTCATCATTCAAGCATCTAAAAATGGCGCACGGTTAAACTATCACTTAACCTGTCAAAGTGTGCTGCTATATTAATTCTGCGGTCGTAATAAGCACAATGCAAAATAATTATTGCAGTCTTGCCACGTGTGAGCCAGTGTTAAATTAGCTTGTTCAGCTAATTGAGCAAACGAGTCAACTGTGTACTTATGTGAATTTTCAGTGTGTATGCTTTCACCTTGAGCAAATTCAAACAAATGATTATTGATGACAACACTTTGCTCACATTGACTCACCAAATGCATTTCAATTCGGCTGTGTTGTTCGTTAAATCTGGATTGATGGTTAAAGCCTGACAAATTAAACGTGCCATTGAGCTCATTATTAATACGTTGTAGTAAATTTTTATTAAACTGCGCCGTCACCTCGGCTTTATCATCATAGGCATCTAACAGTACCTGACGTTCTTTAACTAAATCTATGCCTATTAACACATAGCCGTTTAAACCACATAAGCGATGGAAGTTTTTCATAATCTCTATCGCTTTAATAGGTGCAAAGTTTCCAAGAGTTGAACCTGGAAAATAAACTAGATTGGTTTGGTTATCTAAAGCAGTATCTTTGGCTAACTGCTTTACCATTTGACTATGGGTAAAATCCCCCAGTAAGGGAGAAATTACCAATTCAGGAAATAAAGGCGATAAGTGCGCGAGCGAGTAATTAAGCATTTCTTTTGATATTTCAAACGGAACGAATGTTTTTACATTGGCCAAATGCGCTAATAAATATGCAACCTTTTTACCTGAACCACATCCGGGCTCTATGATTGATAAATTTTCTGGCAACATTTTCGCAATGTCGTGGGAATATTGCTCTAAAATAGCAAGCTCAGTTCGGGTGACATAATATTCACTTAACGCGGTAATTTGTTCAAATAGTGCTGCGCCTCTATCATCATAAAAATATTTACACGGCAATGACTTTTGTTGTTGACTTAGGCCATCCAACACATCATTTAAAAAGCTTTCATCTGTTATATGCTGTTCGCTAACGACCTTTAACTGGCTCATACATTATCCCTCGCTAACCTAATTCCACTTTGCATCCACGCTTGATGTGGATAATAAAAATTTCTATATGTAGTGCGTAAATGACCATTAGGAGTTAATGCACAACCGCCTCTAAGCACCATTTGATTATTCATAAATTTACCGTTGTACTCGCCGGCAACTCCCGCAATCGGTTTAAACCCCGGATAAGGTAAATAAGCACTGTTTGTCCATTGCCAGCAGTTGTCATGTAACTGAACTAATTCTGGGCAATGTTGTTGTGCTGCATGCTCCCATTCAAACTCGGTGGGCAATCTTGCGTTGGCAAAACAGGCATAGGCTGACGCTTCATAAAAGCTAACATGGCTGACAGGTAAATCCATCGCTAAGGGTTGCAGGCCATACAAAGTAAATTCATACCACTTGTCATTAATACAATGCCAGTATAAAGGGCATCTTGCATGTGTGCTTTGTAATAAAGCCCATCCATCACTAAGCCAATATTTAGGCTGTTGGTAGCCTTGCTCGTTGATAAACGCTAAATATTCACCATTGGTAACTAAGCGATTAGCCACACTAAATGGTTGCAGTAAAACTGGATGTGTTGGCTGTTCATTATCGTAGGAAAATCCACAGCCTTGTGTTGCCCCAATTTCAGTAATACTTTGCTCAAAATCAATATAATGAATGCTTTTTACAGGTGCACTTTCAACTATTTTACAGTCGATGTGTTGATAGGCTGGAAATGATGGATTAATCGAAAAGTTATACTTTATATCCATGAGCATCAACTCTTGATGCTGCTGTTCATGGTTTAAGCCAAGTTCCAATAGTTCATTTAGAGTAGTATTGACTGATAATAATGTCTGTAATGCATCATCAACATACGCTCGATATTCAAGTACTGTATCTAAACTTGGCCGAGAAAGAGTCCCTCTATTTGCGCGACTAAATTGCTCACCAATGCCATTATAATAAGAATTAAATAGCACCGAAAAACACTCATCAAACACCTTGTAGTTGTTCATATGAGGTAACAATAAGAAAGTTTCGAAAAACCACGTGGTATGAGCAAGATGCCATTTCATCGGGCTAACATCACTCATCGCTTGAAGCTGACAATCCTCCGCACTCAATGGTGCAATAAGCGATAAAGAATCTTGTCTCACTTTTTTATAGTACGCGATTAATGATTGTGTACTGTTTGCGGTCATATCATCCCTCATTTACCTATTGACTTACTATAGTCTAACTTTAGTTAAAACACATTGAAGTGACACTTAGATGAAATATTAATTAGACTTATATGTTTATTGATTTAAATACATTTATTTTTATGCGTTGCCATGACAGCCAGATACTGATCCTGTAAGCTATTAACTACCGTAATGGCTATAATTCAGCACTTTAGCGACTTTACATTTACAATTTTTCGTTTGCTTCTACACTTTAGCAAGTAACCTAACACTAATTTTTAGTTAGTCATCGAAATAATATCTTGGTGGGTTAAAGCTGAATAAACCATTAAAATAAACGGAAATACAACAAAAGAGGTTTTTCATGAGTGATAATCATGACAAATATAGTATCGATAATACGGACTACACTGTAGGCCAAGACAATATCCAAAAATGGGGATTTGACGTACATAACCCTGTTTTTGGCACTAGCGCTGGCTTAATTTTAATTTTTTTAATTGCGGTGTTAGTGAGTGATCCTGACTCAGCAAAAGCAAGCCTCGATGGGATCAAGTTAAGCATATTAAATAACTTTGATAGTTTTTTAATGTGGTCTGCTAACATTTTTTTATTATTTTGTATCGGCCTTATTTTTTCACCGTACGGTAAAATTCGCCTTGGCGGTGTAAATGCACGTCCTACTCACTCTCGCCTCTCCTGGATGGCAATGCTATTTGCAGCAGGTATGGGGATCGGCTTGATGTTTTGGGGGGTTGCAGAGCCCGTTGCTTACTTTACCGGCTGGTACGAAACTCCATTAAATGTGACTCCTAATACCCCAGAGGCAGCTAAATTGGCGATGGGCGCCACTATGTTCCATTGGGGTCTACATCCATGGGCTATCTATGCTGTTGTTGCCTTATCTCTTGCCTTTTTTACTTATAACAAAGGGTTACCCCTTTCTATACGTTCGATTTTTTATCCTATATTAGGTGATAGAACGTGGGGCTGGCCCGGCCACCTAATTGATATTTTAGCAGTACTGGCCACCTTATTTGGTTTAGCTACTTCTCTGGGGCTCGGAGCACAACAAGCATCTGCCGGTATTAACCATGTATTTGGTATTGAATCTGGTGTTGGTTTACAAATTATAGTGATTGCTGTAGTAACATTATTAGCAATAATTTCTGTGGTACGTGGAATTGATGGTGGTGTAAAACTATTAAGTAATATTAATATGTTAATCGCCTTTGCTTTGATGGCATTTGTTTGTTTAGTTGGCTTTGCTGCTGCAATGGGTAATATTCCAACCACGATAATGGGTTATGTTGAAAACATTGTACCATTAAGTAACCCACATGGCCGTGAAGATGAAACTTGGATGCACGGTTGGACTGTATTCTATTGGGCTTGGTGGATTTCATGGTCCCCGTTTGTTGGTATGTTCATCGCACGTGTATCAGAAGGTCGTACAATTCGTGAATTCTTAATTGCCGTGTTATTAATTCCAACACTGGTTACGATACTTTGGATGTCTATCTATGGCGGTATTGCAATTGACCAAGTAGTCAGTGGTGTTGGTAAGCTTGGTACAGATGGTTTAACGCAAGTCCCCCTTGCCATGTTTGAAATGTTTGACGAGCTGCCATTAGCCAAATTACTCTCTTTCACTGCTGTAGTGTTAGTCTTGGTGTTCTTTATTACCTCATCTGATTCCGGTTCATTGGTTATCGACTCAATCACCGCGGGTGGTAAAGTTGATGCGCCAGTACCACAACGTATTTTTTGGGCATCAATTGAAGGTGCAATTGCCGCAACGTTATTGTGGATTGGCGGAACACAAGCGATGGAGGCACTGCAAGCCGGTGCTGTTTCTACAGGCTTGCCATTTACCGTGGTCTTATTACTTATGTGCGTGAGTTTATTGCTAGGTCTTAGAACTGAGCCTAGAAGCTAAGCAATGTAAACTAAAATATAAAGACGCCGCTTTTAGCGGCGTTTTTTATATCCATAAATTACCAAGAGGTGTGTCTTGGCGATAATGATGGGCTAATTGTGCTTGTAATAATTCGGCGGTAGCTAACGCATCATTCAGCGCATTATGATTTTGGTACGCCGGCAATGAATAGCGCGTTCGTGAGTTAGCCAACCTAACAGAGTCTAGTTTAGTATTAAATAGCCGTCCAATTAGTCCCTGCCTTGCTTTTAATGCTCGTTTTTCTAATTCAAGGGTGTCAATCACCGCAAACTCAAGTCCTTCCCCTAACCGAGCTTTCAGTGCTTGATATAAAAAGTGTCGTTCAATTGGGGCAAAATGGACCACTATTACTTTGCCTTTAAGTGCATTTAATAACGGTGTAATAATTTCTGAAAAATCTGGCGCGTTAATTAACTCTGAATGAGTGATACCGTGAATAACAATGGACTCTTCGGCTAGTTTTTGTTGCGGCTTTACCAACCAGTGTTGACTGTCTCGACAATATATACGGCGGCTATCAAAGGGGATCAAGCCCACACTGACAATATCATCAGAACCATAATTTAGACCGGTCGTTTCAAAATCTAGTGCCACTAAAGGAACATCACTTATAGGCTTAGTTTCGTCAACAACTACATCTTGATAATAAGCTTGAATACACTGGTTTTGCGCTTCATTTTGTAGCTGTAAATACCGTTCACGCCAATCAACTTTATTCGCTACCATGCTATTTAATACCTGAGTTAGCAGAATATTTAAATTTAAGAAAGTTTTGCGCTTTATCTAAAATTGCAAAGGCTTCCTTTAAATTGCGCTGTTCAAATGGAGATAGCAGGTGCGGCTCTAAGTCGTTATCAGGTTCCTCATTGAGCTGCTCTATTTGCCAAGCTTGGTGGCGAATACGTACCATGGCTATATATTCTAAGGCGTCACGTAAATCTTGCGCTTTGCCATCCGGTAACAGTTTTGCATCAATAATATCTTCTAAACGCTCAAATGAGTTTTGTTTACGTGAACCCACAGCCAATGCATGCACGCGAATAACATCAGACAGCGGTGCTGTACCGCGACGCTTTAAGTTCATTGAGCGTTTATGCTGGCCATTATGTTCAAGTACAAAGTCCTTAAAAAAACCTAATGGCGGTGTGCGATTACGTGCATTAGCGGCCATGTTTGCTAAAAAACGTTTATTATTACGCCCTTCTTTAGCGATAAAGCGTTGCAGTTCTTGCGCCCATTTTACTTTTCCGTGTACTCCATCTAAATCAAAAAATATCGCGCTATTGAGCAAAGCTTGTGGTTTAGGCTCTGCTATCCATCCTGCAAATTGCTGCTGCCATTGCTCTCGAGTTAATCGCCATTTTTTAAATGAAGCCATGATTTCGCCATCACAATATTTATAACCACACAATGCTAGGCCATCACACACTAAGTCAGCCAGTTTTTGGAAATAGTCATCGTGTTTGTCTTCATCAAAGCTATTATCAAGAATAATTGCGTTATCTTGATCTGTCACAATAAGCTGCTCATCTCGAGCCATAGAACCTAAAGCAATAAAACAATAAGGCACAGGCGGTGGACCAAGCTGCTCTTCTGCTAGAGTTAATAAACGTTGTTTGAAGGTTCGACCAATAACAGCCATTGCAGTGCCGATCATATGAGAATTTGCATCTTCATTCACCATACGAACAAATACATTTGGTAGCTGACGGGCATAATAAGCGAGATCCTCAACTGAGGGTTGTGCTAAAATGCCGCGAACAAGTAATAAACTGCTTTGGGATTCGTAGCGTAAAATATCAGACAGTGAAATAACACCTATCGGCTTTTTCTTTACGACCACAGGTAAATGGTGGATATTGTCTCTTAACATGGCAAGCACCGCTTCAAACACATATGCATTACTGTCGAGCAGGATCAGATCCGTTTGCATAATTTGTTGAGCGGGCTGAGCAAAATCTAAACCAAGGGCGATGACTTTACTGCGTAAATCACGGTCAGTAATAATACCCACAACTTGTCCATCATCGTCTTCTGGATCATCGCTGATTGGTTTATCGACGTCAGTGACGAGGACCGAAGAAACTGATTCGTCCGTCATTATTTGAGCAACATGCTGTATGCTTGCATCCTTTGCTACCGTTACCACATCTCGGTGTAATAATGATTTTACTTTTGCAGTAGTTAAATCATTACCATCAGCTTGTTCTACGATTGCCTGATGAAGCCTTACTGTGCCATTGGCTTCAAAGTAATCTGCAAACGCTTCATATTTATCACAATATTCAGTGAAAATATCAATGTTAATACAATACAGTAAGGTATCTTCGAGCGCTTTAGCTGGGTAACGAACCTTTCGGTTCATTAATAAGCCCATTTGGCCGAATATACCACCGACGGTCAGGCGATTATCAAGCTCACCATCGCGACGATACGTTTCTACAGCACCACTGCGTATAACGTATAAGTCACTGATATCATCTCCATATTCATGGATTGTCGTTTGCGCACGATAATACGAGACCTCAACTTGGCAGGCTATGTGATTTAGGGCATCTTCTGGTAAGTCATCAAATGGAGCATACTCATTGAGGAAACTGGCGATATCAACGTGTTCGGCTTGCATTACACTGTCCGTTTATTAAAGCATTTTGTTGATTGTGAGCTTAATCGGCTATTTTTTCAAAGAAAAATAGCCGATCACCGGCTTAAAGTTTTTAGGCTTGCTCTAACTCCTGCGCTAACTGTTTCGTTTCATCACCACGAGGCTTAGTAAAACGCGCTAAACCAAGGTAAATAACCGGCGTTAAATACAAGGTAAATAATACCGCTAACGCTAAACCACCAAAGACAACCCAACCTATTGCGTTACGAGCTTCGGCGCCTGCACCGCTAGACATAATAAGCGGTAATGCTCCTAGCAATGTTGAGATCAAGGTCATTGTGATTGGTCTTAATCTCACTAATGCAGCCTGTTCCACCGCCTTTCTAACTGTCATGCCTTGATCCCGTAACTGATCAGCAAACTCAACAAGTAAAATCGCATTTTTTGCGATAAGCCCTATCAGCATAACTAAGCCAATTTGTGAATAAATGTTGAGGGAAGTGCCTGTTAAATACAAGGCAAGTATCGCTGAAGTAATACCAAATGGCACCGTTATCATCACCACAACAGCACTATTTACATTTTCAAATTGCGCTGCTAATACTAAAAATACAATTAAGAAGGCCAGCACATAGGTCATGAGCACTTCATTAGAGGTTTCTTCAAAAGTTAATGCTTCACCTTTGAAAGCAAGACTAATTCCGCTAGGTAATGATTGCTCTGAAATATCACGTAATTGCGTAACAAGCTCAGCAATACTCATATCCGTTGGCAGTTCCATATCAAGCTCAATGGCACGGCGTTGAGCATGACGTTCAAGCTCTGCTGCAACCCCTTCTTCTGTTATATGCGCAACACTGCTTAACGGAACTAATTGGTTGTTTCTCGCACTGACATATAAATTGGCTAAATCACTTGGATCACGAATCGTCTGGTTTTGCGCTTGCAATATAATAGGCACAGATTGATCGCCAATATTTAAATCAGCAATATCATCCCCATTAATAGCAGCACGTAATGTTATGGCAATATCACTCAGTGCAACCCCAAGCTCTTCTGCTCGTCGTCTATCGATGTTCACCCTTAATTGTGGTTGCGATGGTTGATAAGAAACACGTACTGAGCCTACACCTGGTAATGCTTGCTCAATCTGTGCGGCAAAGTCTTGCGCAGCAGCAAAAATACGTTTGTAATCTTGCCCCAATAAAGCAAGCTCAATGCCCCCACCTTGACCACGTAGATTTAAGCTATTAGAGCCATTAGGCCGACCAGCAGCGCCAGGAATAGCACCGAGTGGTTCACGAATTTTATCGATAATTTCTTGCTGTGTAAAATGACGCTCATCCCAATGTTTTAATGGAACAGTTATAAAAACAATATTTGGATCCCATTGACCCACCACTGTATAAATAGATTCAATCTCACCACTTTCAACATAAGGGAGTAGAATATCTTCCATTTGAATAGCTTGGCGGTCCATAAAGTTAAGGCCGACGCCATCTGGACCTCGAGAGAAGATTCTGATTTTTCCGCGATCTTCACTTGGCAATAATTCATTGTCTAAATTTAGATAGAGTGCACCAGAGCCTGCTGCGACCAATAAGGATGCAACAAACGTCAACCATGCGTGATCAAGCACCCAGTGAATAGTTTTAGAGTAAATACTCGCAAGCCAATGACCAAATTTTGCAAATGGGTGCCAGCCCCCCTGCTTTAATTTAAGTTTAGAAGTCAGCGCAGGCACTAAAGATAACGCAACAAAACTAGAAATGATCACTGCGCCGGCTAACACACCACCAAACTCTCTAAATAAACGCCCTGCTGTAGAAGGTAAAAACGCAATCGGCACGAACACCGCCGCCAATACGGCTGTTGTTGCAATAACAGCAAAAAATACTTCTCGCGTTCCAACCACAGCCGCTGCACGACGGCCAAGACCTAAACCCCGTTGCCTCTGAATATTTTCACTGACCACAATGGCATCATCCACAATCAAACCAGTAGCTAGCACAAGGGCTAATAAAGTAAGAATATTAATTGAAAAACCAAGCGCCCAAATTAATGCTAAAGAGCCCACTAAAGCAACAGGAATGGCAAAAGCAGGTACTAAGGTTGCACGCCATGAGCCAATGAATACCCATAAGGTAATCACCACCAACAAAATGGTTAATATTAATGAACTGATCACTTCGTCTACAGAACTACGAATAAACTGCGCGTCGTCAGAGGTGAGAGTAAATTCAAGTTCAGGAAATCGAACTTTCATTTTTTCAAGCAACCTAAGGACTTCATCTGAAATTTCAATAGTATTTGATTGTGCCTGTCGGATGACTTCCATCCCTATTACTGGCTTGCCATTTAAACGTACCATAGAGCGTGGATCAGCAGGACCAAAATACACCGCGGCTATATCACCAATGCGAGTATCTTCTCGTATTATGATATCTGCAACTTGTTCCGCCGTAATAGAGGTTGCATCTGCGCGTACAATAACTTGCTGATCCGTAGATTTTAAACTCCCGGCAGGTACATCAAACGGCGCTTGGCGCAGGACTTCAGCAACATCAGGGACGGTTAAATTAAAACTGGTGAGTTTTAGTGGGTCTAAACGAACACGTAGAACCCGTTGACGGTCACCATTTAATCGCACATCAGCTACACCTGGTATGGTTAAAAATTGTGGCGCTAAATCAACCTCGACCAATTCTGTTAAAGCTTCAAGGGGTAAGGATTCGCTCGAAACCGTTAACGATACAACAGCTTCGGCGTCGTTATCTGCTTTAATAATTGATACCCGCTCGACTTCTTCAGGGAGCTCTCGCTGTACACGTGCAACAGACTCACGCGTTTCATTTGCTGCATCATCTAAATTGATACCCGGTCTAAATTCAACAACAATACGTGCGTTACCTTCCTCACTTTGCGCACGAATGGTTTTAACCCCACTGACTCGGGCAACAGCCCCTTCAAGCTTACCTGTAACCTCAGTATCTACGGTCTCAGGTGAGCCCCCCGGAAACGAAGCAGAGACAGTGATCCTAGGGGTATCAACATCTGGTAACTCCCTGACTTCAACACCTGCAATTGCAGCTATACCGGCAATTATAATTAATAAATTAAGGACAACAATTAAAACAGGCCGACGTATTGCCATTGAAGGCAAATCTTGCATCATAGGTTGCTGTTTCATAGCTACTCCTGAGTGTGTGCAAGTGGCGATTGAAAACTAAGCGCTTGTTGTGCTCGTAAACGCTGTACACCTTCAACAACTAAAATATCGTCTTTCCCAAGTGACCCTGATACTAATAAGCGCCCTGCAAGACGTTGTTCAATTTTAACATCTACCCGTGTTGCTTTATCATCAACGCTTGTCCATACATAGGGTCCTGTTGCGCCCCACAATAAAGCGGCTTCTGGTACAGCAGCAAAACTTTGTCCTAACACCTCAATGTGAACACGAAAGCTCATACCAGGTAAAAACTCATTATTTGAATTATCTAGTTTTACTTTGACCCGTAGAGTACGTGTTTGCGGGTCAATTCGAGAATCTAAGTACGCAATTTCAGCATCCACTGACTGGCTGCTTTGCCATGGTAAAACATGCACACTGCCCTTGTTTCTTAACATACTAATAGCAGATTCAGGTGCATTAAAATTAATATACAATGCGCGAGTATCATCAATAGTAGCGATTGCTGTTTGCGGTGTGATCCGATCACCGACCTCAATATCAGTAAGGCCCATAATGCCATCAAAAGGGGCACGTACTTGACGGTCTTCAAACTCGGTTTCGGCTTGAGTAACAGTCACTTTAGCAAGTTCAGTTATTGTTTTAGCATCGTCTAAATCACTTTGAGGTACAGCTCCTTTTGCATGACTTTGCATTAGGCGAGTTTGAATACGTTGGCTATCTGCTAATTTTATTCTCGCTTCTTCAAGCGCAGCTTTTTGTCGACGAGAATCAAGCTCCAATAAGACATCTCCAGCAGACACTTTGTCGCCGGGTTTGAAATGAACCGCGGTGACTTTATCACCAACAGCTGGATACAGCGTAACAGAACGAATTGCTTCGGCATTTCCGACAGCTTGAACTTGTTCTTTTGCACGCTCCATTGTAACGTGTTCTACAATTACGTTAGCGCTATTCGCTTGAGTACTTACCCCAGTTAACGTACACAAAACACTAAATAAAAGAACTCGAAATTTCAAAAGATCACCTAATTAATTATTATTTCCATTATTCTACGAAGTGTAACAGCTCTGTGATCAATAAATAGGTTAGTACGATTAAATGGCAAAACAATGAGGTGAAATAATAAGTTGATTTATTTAGGTACGGTTTATAAACGGGTTTTATTTATAAAAGGAATAAATGAAAAAGTAAACAAGAGTGCTAACCGGGGAATAAAACCAGCATGTGAAAAGCTGACCATTAAAAAGGCTCACTAATTAGCGAGCCTTTGATTAAAGAAAAACTAGGTTATTACCAACCTGTTTTTTCTTTAAGTGCTTTACCGATATCAGCAAGTGAACGTACAGTTTGTACGCCAGCAGCTTCTAGTGCAGCAAATTTTTCATCAGCAGTACCTTTACCGCCTGCGATGATTGCGCCAGCGTGACCCATACGCTTACCTTCTGGTGCAGTAACACCAGCAATGTAAGAAACAACAGGCTTAGTTACGTTAGCTTTGATGTACTCTGCAGCTTCTTCTTCTGCAGTACCACCGATTTCACCAATCATTACAATTGCTTCAGTTTGTGGATCTTTTTCGAACATTTCTAAAACGTCGATAAAGTTAGTACCAGGAATTGGGTCACCACCAATACCAACACATGTAGACTGACCAAAACCAGCATCAGTAGTTTGCTTAACCGCTTCATACGTTAAAGTACCAGAGCGAGAAACAATACCTACTTTACCAGGCTTGTGAATGTGACCAGGCATGATACCAATCTTAGTTTCACCAGGAGTGATAACACCTGGGCAGTTAGGACCGATCATGCGTGTGCCAGTTGCGTCAAGCTTAACTTTAACGTCAACCATATCTAGCGTTGGGATACCTTCAGTGATACAAACAATCAGCTCGATGCCAGCATCGATAGCTTCTAAGATTGCATCTTTACAGAAAGGTGCTGGTACATAGATTACTGAAGCTGTCGCGCCAGTTTCTTGTACTGCGTCACGTACAGTGTTAAATACTGGAAGACCAAGGTGCGTTTGACCGCCTTTACCTGGGCTTACACCACCAACCATTTGTGTACCATACTCAAGCGCTTGCTCAGAGTGGAAAGTACCTTGGCCACCAGTGAAA
Source organism: Pseudoalteromonas sp. APC 3893 (assembly GCF_030408095.1). Classification (NCBI taxonomy): domain Bacteria; kingdom Pseudomonadati; phylum Pseudomonadota; class Gammaproteobacteria; order Alteromonadales; family Pseudoalteromonadaceae; genus Pseudoalteromonas; species Pseudoalteromonas sp. APC 3893. The sequence continues at coordinate 352,481 of NZ_JASDCD010000002.1, read as the reverse complement.
CCTTGACAGATAACTTTTGTATCTTTATTGATTAATACAGACATTACTTGCCCTCCGCAGCAGCTACAACTTTCTCAGCAGCATCTGTTAGTGATTCAGCAGCGATGATATCAAGACCTGAGTTCTTAAGAACGTCACGACCAAGTTCAGCGTTAGTACCTTCTAAACGTACAACAACAGGAACGTTAACACCAACTTCTTTAACTGCACCAATGATACCTTCAGCAATCATGTCACAACGTACGATACCACCAAAGATGTTAACTAAAACAGCTTTAACATTGTCGTCAGAAAGAATGATTTTGAATGCTTCAGACACACGCTCTTTAGTCGCGCCGCCACCAACATCTAGGAAGTTAGCTGGCTTGCCGCCGTGTAGGTTTACGATGTCCATAGTACCCATCGCTAAGCCTGCACCGTTAACCATACAACCTACGTTACCATCTAATGCTACGTAGTTAAGCTCAAAGCTTGCTGCATGTGCTTCACGAGCATCTTCTTGAGATGGATCGTGGAACTCACGGATTTTTGGTTGACGGTAAAGTGCATTACCATCGATACCGATTTTGCCGTCAAGACAGTGAAGATTACCTTCGTCTGTGATTACTAACGGGTTGATTTCTAAAAGTGCGAAATCGAAATCGTTGAACATGTTGCCAAGACCCATAAAGATCTTAACGAACTGTTTCATTTGTGTTGGGTTAAGACCCAATTTGAAACCTAGTTCACGTGCTTGATAAGCTTGAGGACCAACTAATGGATCGATCTCAGCTTTATGGATAAGCTCTGGTGTTTCTTCTGCAACAGTTTCAATTTCAACACCGCCTTCTGTAGACGCCATGAAAACAACTTTGCGAGAAGCACGGTCAACTACTGCACCTAGGTACAATTCGTTGGCGATATCAGTGCAGCTTTCTACTAAAATTTTAGCAACAGGCTGACCATTCTCGTCTGTTTGGTAAGTAACTAAGTTTTTACCTAACCAGTTTGCAGCAAACTCTTTTACTTCGTCGATAGTCTTAACTAGCTTTACACCGCCAGCTTTACCACGTCCACCTGCGTGAACCTGAGTTTTAACAACCCACATATCGCCGCCAATTTTTTCAGCAGCTGCTGCAGCTTCTTCAGGTGTATCGCAAGCGAAACCTTGAGAAACTGGTAAACCATATTCGGCAAAAAGTTGTTTTGCCTGATACTCATGCAAATTCATGATGCTTTATCCAATTTTTTATACTAAAAGAGCTGAATATTTATGCAAATACACAGCTATCCCAAATTGCGCACTTAGTATAGATCCCAAGGCTTAACATGAAAACCCCAGTAAGACCAAAGGCGCAAAAAAAAAGCTGTGAATGTTGATTCACAGCTTAGATTTTATACAACTAGATTAAACATCTAGCAATAAGCGAGTTGGATCTTCAAGTAACTCTTTAATTGTCACTAAGAAGCCAACAGATTCTTTACCATCAATTTGGCGGTGATCATAAGACAGCGCCAAATACATCATTGGAAGAATTTCAACTTTACCATTTACAGCCATAGGACGGTCTTGGATTTTGTGCATACCCAAAATTGACGACTGCGGTAAGTTGATAATAGGTGTAGAAAGTAATGAACCAAATACACCACCATTAGTGATTGTGAAGTTACCACCGGTCATATCGTCAAGTGATAGCTTACCGTCACGACCTTTAAGTGCTAGTTCACGAATACCTTTTTCAATTTCAGCAACAGACAGCTTATCGCAATCTTTAAGTACTGGCGTCACTAAACCACGCGGCGTAGAAACAGCAATGCTGATATCAAAATAGTTGTGGTATACGATATCATCGCCATCAATTGAAGCATTTACTTCAGGGAAACGCTTAAGCGCTTCAGTTACCGCTTTTACATAAAAAGACATGAAACCTAAACGGATACCGTGGCGCTTTTCGAATACTTCTTGATACTGCTTACGAAGGTCCATGATTGGCTTCATATTAACTTCGTTAAATGTCGTTAACATTGCAGTAGAGTTTTTCGCTTCAAGAAGACGATTAGCAATGGTTTTACGTAAACGCGTCATTGGTACACGTTTTTGCGTACGATCACCCATTGGTGCAGCTGGAGCAGAAGCTTCAGATTTCTTAGCCGCTGGTGCAGGTGCTTTTAAGAAGGTATCAACGTCTTCTTTAGTTACACGGCCGTTTTTGCCAGTGCCTTTGATTTTAGACGCATCTAGGCCTTTTTCAGCAATTAAACGACGAACAGATGGTGTTAATACATCTGAGCTGTCGCTAGAATCTGCAGCAGGTGCAGATTCTTCTTTTGCTGCAGGCGCTGCTGGAGCGCCACCGGCTTTAACTTTACCAATTACTTGCTCACCAAGTACTGTATCGCCTTCATCATGGATGATCTCACCCATAACACCGTCTTCTTGAGCAACAACTTCAAGAACAACTTTATCAGTTTCAATGTCAACTAAGTTTTGGTCGCGAGAAACCACGTCACCTGGTTGAACGTGCCAAGTAGCTACTGTCGCGTCTGCGACTGATTCTGGAAGTACAGGTACTTTAATGTCCACTTCTTTACCTTCTGATGCTGGAGCTGATGGCGCCTCTTCTGGCGCGCTTTCTTGTTTATCCGAAGCAGGTGCGTCGGCTTTAGCTTCGTCATTTGGTGCTGCTGCTTCAGCATCACCTATTAGACCGATAACTTGGTCGCCAAGTACCGTAGCACCTTCTTCTTGTGAAATTTCAGTGATCACACCGTCATTAGGTGCAACAACTTCTAAAACAACTTTATCTGTTTCAATATCTACTAAGTTTTGGTCACGGCTTACTTTGTCGCCAACACTCACATGCCATGTTGCAACGGAAGCATCAGCAACCGACTCAGGAAGAACAGGAACTTTAATTTCTGTGCTCATTGCTTATCCTTTATTTTCAATAGTAAGCGCATCTGCAACGAGCGCTTGTTGTTCTTTAGTATGCACTGACATGTAACCACATGCCGGCGATGCTGACGCTTTACGCCCTGCGTATTTAAGCTTAGCACCCTGAGGAATTGCTTCTACAAAGTGATGTTGAGAACAATACCAAGCACCTTGGTTTTGCGGCTCTTCTTGACACCAAACAAAATCTTTCACATGTTGGTAACGCGACATAATCGCATCCATTTCATCATGTGGGAACGGGTATAACTGCTCAACACGTACAATGGCAATGTTATCAATTTCTTGCTTACGACGCTCTTGCAGTAATTCGTAATAAACTTTACCACTACAAAATACAACGCGTTCTACCTTAGCCGCATCAATATCATCGATTTCGTCAATCATATTGTGATACACACCTTCAGCAAGATCTTCTAAGCTAGAAGTCGCTAATGGATGACGTAATAAAGACTTAGGTGTCATAACAATCAATGGACGACGCAGTGGTCTCACTGATTGACGACGAAGCATGGCATATACTTGTGCTGGTGTTGAAGGCACACACACTTGCATGTTGTGATCAGCACACAGCTGTAAGAAACGCTCAAGACGCGCCGAGCTATGCTCAGGACCTTGACCTTCATAACCATGTGGGAGCAAGATTGTAAGACCACATAAACGGCCCCATTTTTGCTCGCCAGAACTTAAGAATTGGTCAAATACGACTTGTGCACCGTTGGCGAAATCACCAAACTGTGCTTCCCATAGTACTAATGACGTTGGCTCTGCTGTTGCATAACCGTACTCAAACGCCACTACTGCTTCTTCTGATAACACAGAATCGAATACTTGGAACGTACCTTGGTCTTCACTTAAGTGTTGTAACGGCGTGTAAGTTGCACCATCACTTTGGCTATGAACTACAGCATGACGATGGAAGAAAGTTCCGCGCCCTGAGTCTTGACCCGTTAAGCGTATATCGGTGCCTTCAGTCGCAATCGTCGCATACGCAAGTGTTTCAGCCATACCCCAATCTAATGCTTTTTCACCTGCTGCCATTAATTTACGATCGTCGTAAATCTTTTTAACACGTGATTGTGCTTTATATTGCTCTGGGTAGTTAGCTACTTTTTCGCCTAGTTCTTTTAGTTTTTCAACTGAAACACTGGCGTCGTAATCAACACTCCATTCATGACCTACATATTTAGCCCAATCAGATGAATGTGACGTTTCAGGTTGAATCTCTTCAACAACACAATTGCCATCGTCTAAACCATTACGGTAGTCATCAGCAAGTGCTTTTATTTCACTTTCAGTAAACGAGCCTTCAGCCATGAGTTGATCGGCATAGATCAAACGTGGGACTGGGTGTTTTTTTATTTTTTGGTACATGATCGGTTGAGTCGCATTTGGCTCATCCGCTTCGTTATGGCCATGACGGCGATAACATACTAAGTCAATAACCACATCACGTTTAAATTTATTTCTAAAATCAAGGGCGATTTGCGTTACAAATGCAACCGCTTCAGGATCATCAGAGTTTACGTGGAAGATTGGTGACTGAACCATTTTTGCGATGTCGGTACAGTAATCTGTAGAACGCACATCGTCTTGTTTACTTGTTGTAAAACCAACTTGGTTATTTACAACAATACGAATACTACCACCACAACTAAACGCATTAGTTTGCGATAAGTTGAAGGTTTCTTGTACCACACCTTGACCAGCAACAGCCGAATCACCATGAATTGTGATCGGTAATGCTTTTGACCCCGTAGAATCATTTAAACGGTCTAAACGAGCACGTACAGACCCCATAACAACTGGGTTTACGATTTCAAGGTGAGACGGGTTAAATGCAAGCGCCATGTGAACATTGCCACCAGAAGTCGCAAAGTCAGACGAATAACCCATGTGGTATTTAACATCACCAGAGCTTAGCGTCTCTTTGTGCTTACCAGCAAACTCATCAAATAACTCTGATGGGTTTTTACCAAGTACGTTAACAAGCACATTTAAGCGACCACGGTGAGCCATACCAATAACGGCTTCTTGTTGGCCACTTTCACCTGCACGGTGAATAAGCTCTTTAAGCATTGGAACTAGCGCATCACCACCTTCAAGTGAGAAACGTTTTGCACCCGGGAACTTAGCACCTAAATACTTTTCAAGACCATCTGCTGCGGTAAGACCTTTAAGTATACGCAACTTTTCTTCTTTACTGAATGTTGGTCGTGATTGCACTGATTCTAAGCGTTGTTGTAACCAACGTTTTTCTTCAGTTGATGTGATGTGCATATACTCAGCACCTACAGAACCACAATATGTAGTTTTGAGTGCTTGATATAAATCACCTAAAGGCATGGTATCGCGCCCTACGGCAAACGATCCCACGTTAAATTCACGGTCAAAATCAGCTTTAGATAAGTCATGGTATTCTAATTCTAGGTCTCGAACGCGTTCACGCTGCCAAATACCTAATGGGTCTAGGTTGGCATTTTGGTGACCACGGAAACGGAAAGCATTTATAAGCTGGAGCACTTTAACCTGTTTAGGGTCACCGCTTCCACCTTCTGCTACCACTACTTCTCTATGCTTGTTTTTAGCAAGCGCCGCAAACTGTGAACGAACTTCTGAATGCTTTACGTCAACATCCACACCATCTACTTTTGGTAATTGTTCGAACACTTCTCGCCATTCTTCTGGCACAGAAGTCGCATCGTCTAAATACGCTTCATAAAGCTCTTCTACATAAGCAACGTTACCGCCGTTTAAATGTGAAGATTCTAGCCATGCCTTCATCACACCTTCGTGCATTTATAAGCCCTTTTCTTTAGCGCAGAAATTAATTGTTATATAACAAGATGGCTAATCTGAATTAGCCATCTTACATTTATACAATACTATTAAACCGAACGGTTTAGTAACATTGATTTGATTTGTCCAATTGCTTTAGTCGGGTTAAGACCTTTAGGACAAACGCTAACACAGTTCATGATACTGTGACAACGGAACACGCTGAACGCATCGTCTAAATCTGCTAAACGTTCTTCAGTTGCTGTATCTCGGCTATCAGCCAAGAAACGGTAAGCATGAAGAAGGCCAGCTGGACCTATGAACTTGTCTGGATTCCACCAGAACGAAGGACACGACGTTGAACAACATGCACACAAAATACACTCGTAAAGACCATCTAACTTATCACGCTCTTCGATTGTTTGAAGACGCTCACCCGCCGCTGGCGTGTCGTTAATTAGATAAGGTTTTACTTTTTCGTATTGAGTGTAGAACTGACTCATGTCAATAACAAGGTCACGTACCACAGGTAAACCCGGAAGCGGTCGAATTACAATTTTACCTTTGCCATTTTTTTGTAGCGTAGATAAAGGAGTAATACATGCTAAACCATTTTTACCATTCATGTTGACGCCATCAGAACCACACACACCTTCACGGCATGAACGACGGAAAGAAAGTGTTGGATCTTGCTCTTTTAAAAGTAAAAGTGCATCCAATACCATCATGTCGTGGCCTTCTTCCGTTTGCAAAGTATATTCTTGCATTCGTGGGGCATTATCAACATCTGGATTGTAACGATAAACAGAAAATTGTACTTGTGCCATCGTCTCGCTCCTAGTATGTACGTGCTTTAGGTGGAAATGCTTCGCGCAGTTTAGGCGCATAGTTTACATCACGCTTGCTCATTTCATCCGTATTAGGGTTGAAGATTGAGTGACATAACCAGTTCGTGTCATCACGATCTGGGAAGTCAAAGCGAGAGTGTGCACCACGGCTTTCTGTACGGAAGTTTGCAGCTACTGCAGTTGAGTAAGCTGTTTCCATAAGGTTATCTAGCTCAAGACATTCGATACGCGCAGTATTGAAATCTGATGATTTATCATCAAGACGCGCATGCTGTAAGCGTTCACGAATTTCTTTAAGCTCTTGTAGACCCGACGCCATAGAGTCACCTTCACGGAATACCGAGAAGTTAAGCTGCATACACTGTTGTAGGTCTTTCTTAATTTGTACTGGGTCTTCACCTTGACCTGGCGTTGAGTTTTCCCAACGATTAAAACGTGCAAGTGACGCTTCTAGGTCAGATTCTGAGGCATCTTTTGATACTTCAACATCATTTAGGTAAGTACCAAGGAAGTTACCTGCAGCACGACCAAATACCACTAAATCAAGTAATGAGTTACCACCTAAGCGGTTTGCACCATGTACAGATACACAGGCAATCTCACCAACTGCAAATAAGCCTTCAACTACTTTCTCGTTACCATTAGCATCGATTTGTAGTGCTTGACCATTTACGTTAGTTGGCACGCCACCCATCATATAGTGACAAGTAGGAATTACTGGAATTGGCTCTTTAGCTGGGTCAACATGTGCGAATGTTTTAGCAAGGTCACACACGCCTGGAAGGCGTAAATTAAGCGTTTCTTCACCTAGGTGATCAAGCTTAAGTTTAATATGAGGACCCCAAGGACCATCACAACCACGACCTTCACGAATCTCTGTCATCATTGAACGGGCAACAACATCACGTGACGCTAAATCTTTGGCATTCGGTGCATAACGTTCCATGAAACGTTCGCCATCTTTATTTAAAAGATAACCACCTTCACCACGACAACCTTCAGTTACAAGTGTACCGGCACCAGCAATACCCGTCGGGTGGAACTGCCACATTTCCATGTCTTGCATAGAAATACCAGCACGAGTCGCCATACCAACACCGTCACCAGTGTTAATGTGTGCATTAGTGGTTGATGCGAAGATACGACCTGCACCACCTGTAGCTAATACAACTGCTTTAGACTTGAAGTAAACAACTTCACCGGTCTCTATTTCAATTGCAGTACAACCAACAACATTACCTTCGTCATTTTTAACTAAATCTAGCGCATACCACTCAGAGAATACGTTAGTTTTGTTTTTAACATTTTGTTGGTAAAGAAGGTGTAATAATGCGTGACCAGTACGGTCAGCTGCTGCAGCAGTACGTGCAGCTTGTTCACCACCGAAGTTTTTCGATTGACCACCGAAAGGACGTTGGTAAACACGGCCATTTTCAAAACGAGAAAATGGTAGACCCATATTTTCAAGTTCAGTAATAGCTTCAGGGCCTGTATTACACATATATTCGATAGCGTCTTGGTCACCGATGAAATCGGAACCTTTAACAGTATCGTACATGTGCCATTCCCAGTTATCTTCGTGTGAGTTACCCAAAGCAACTGTGATACCACCTTGTGCAGACACAGTGTGAGAACGCGTTGGGAAAACTTTAGAGATAAGTGCACAGGTTTTGCCTGATTCAGTGATTGCAAGTGCAGCGCGCATACCCGCACCACCTGCGCCAATCACGACGGCATCAAATTCACGAACAGAATATTTCACTTAAACACCCCATAAAACGATTAGACCAATAGCTACGTACGCTGCTGCCATAAGGTTTAAAATAAACCCTAAAACTGCACGCAACTTTGCGCATTTAACATAGTCTGTTAGTACTTGCCAAAGGCCAATACGGGTGTGAACCATTATGCAAACCAGGGTGATGAGAGTAAACCCTTTCATTGCTAGGTTTGAAAACAGGCCTTGCCATGCTTCGTAAGTGACTTCAGGCGTCGCTAAAAAATAGCCAATAATAAAAATCGCATACGCGGTAATTACTAGTGCCGTGGTACGTAATGAGACAAAATCTTGTACACCATCACGTTTAAGAGTTGCTTGATTTAAAACCATATCCAAACTCCTGCTAGTACAGAAGCAACAACGCCAAGTGCCATAGCAATTTTAGCGCTGAAGTTACCTGATTCAAGTTCTTCCCAATGTCCCATATCCATAATGATATGACGAATACCGCCGATAAGGTGGTATGCCAATACAGAAATGGTGCCCCAAGCTATAAATTTGGCAATGAATCCGCTAAACAGACCCTTGACGAATTCAAAACCTTCAGCAGAAGAAAGAGACTCAGACCAAGCCCAAATGACAAACGTTAAAGCAAAAAATAATGCAACACCGGTGACGCGGTGAAAAATTGATGCTTTAGCCGTTGCCGGCATAGATATAGTTGTTAGATCTAGATTTACAGGTCTTTGCTTTTTCACAGTTACTTGCCCATCTTGCCCACATAGGGGCTCATCTACTTGTTTTTCTAAAACCCACTAAAAAATAATTTTTTTAATGGAACTATCTAAGTAAACACTTTTAATACGAGTAAAGTTCACATTTATGCAAAAATTACATGTAAAAATAACATTTACCTACAGACAATACGGTATAAAACCTTTGATAGTATATATAGCCAAAGGTCTTTTTACAATTCTTGTTTAGTTAGAGACGTTTGCGAATTAGCCAATGGTATAATATTTAATCCTAGCAGAATATTTATTATACATTTGTGCATAATGTTTATAAAAATTGACTTTAACCCCCTCTTTCACGTTAAAATGAAAAGAATGTGCTTAAACAGATTCAGAACATAACAATCAGAGTTGTTATCTTAATAGGAGATAAATAGATGGCGGATAAAAAAGCCACAGTCCATATTGATGGTCTAGATCCAATCGAACTTCCGATTTACCAAGGTACTGCAGGTCAAGATGTCATTGACGTACGTACCCTAGGTTCACATGGCCACTTCACTTATGACCCAGGTTTCATGTCGACCGGTTCTTGCGAATCTTCAATCACATACATTGATGGTGGCAAAGGTATCTTGCTTCACCGTGGTTACCCGATTGAACAGTTAGCTGAAGGTTCAGATTACATTGAGCTATGTTACTTACTATTAAACGGTGAGTTACCAACTAAAGACCAATACACTGAATTTGCAAAACAAATTACTCACAGCACCATGCTTGATGAGAAAATTGCAAATTTCTTCCAAGGCTTCCGTTTTGATGCACACCCAATGGCAATGCTTTGTGGTGTTGTTGGTGCTTTGTCTTCTTTCTACCATGAAGATCTTGACATTACTGATGCAAATCAGCGTAAAACAAGCGCAATTAAATTAGTTGCAAAACTACCTACTATTGCTGCTATGGCTTACAAAACAAACATTGGTCAACCATTTGTTTACCCACGTAACGACCTAAGCTACGCTGAAAACTTCTTACACATGATGTTCTCTGTACCAGCTGAAGAATACAAAGTTAACCCAGTAACAGCTAAAGCAATGGATAAAATCTTCATGCTTCACGCTGACCACGAACAAAATGCGTCAACGTCGACTGTTCGACTTGCTGGTTCTTCAGGTGCTAACCCGTACGCATGTATTGCTGCAGGTATTGCATCTCTTTGGGGCCCTGCACACGGCGGCGCTAACGAAGCATGCTTAAACATGTTAGAAGAAATTGGTTCAGTTGATCGTATCGACGAATACGTAGCTAAAGCAAAAGATAAAGCAGACCCGTTCCGCTTAATGGGCTTTGGTCACCGTGTTTATAAAAACTTCGATCCACGTGCTACAGTAATGCGTCAAACGTGTCACGAAGTATTAGAAGAGCTTAACATTCAAGATCCACTGCTTGATATTGCTATGAAGCTTGAGCAAATTGCCCTTGAAGACCCATACTTTGTTGAGAAGAAACTTTACCCTAACGTAGATTTCTACTCAGGTATCATCTTAAAAGCAATCGGTATTCCTACAAGCATGTTCACTGTAATTTTTGCAATGGCACGTACTGTAGGTTGGATCACGCACTGGGACGAGATGCTTTCTCAACCTGGTCATAAGATCAGCCGCCCACGTCAGCTTTATACTGGTCACACACACCGTGATTACGTATCTACAGACAAGCGTTAATTTTTATTAATGCTAAAAAGGTCGCTTTTGCGACCTTTTTTGTGTTTAATAGTTGAGAATTATATTAAAGCTATTACAATCCCTGCTACTTTTTATTGTTTGGTTTTTCTATGTTTGCTGTTGAAAAAATTCGTGCTGATTTTCCCATTTTAACGCAACAAGTAAACAATCAACCCTTAGTTTATTTAGACTCTGCTGCAACGTCACAAAAGCCCCAGTCAGTCATTACAGCGACGGAACTTTTTTACTCACAGCAAAATGCCAATGTTCATAGAGGTCGCCATTCACTGAGTGAACAAGCAACCACAGCCTACGAACAAACGCGTGATAAAGTTGCTCAATATTTCAATGTGCAAAGCCGCGAAATTGTTTGGACTAAAGGCGCCACAGAAGCACTTAATCTCATTGCCAATGGCTTAATTGAGCAACTTGATAAAAATTCAAGTATCGTAATTACCCCGCTTGAGCATCATGCAAACATAGTCCCATGGCAACAATTAGCACTTAAAACCGGTGCAAAATTACACGTATTACCGCTTGAAGCAGATGCAACATTGAATATTGCAGCCTGTGTTGAATTTTTAAAAAAAGTAAAGCCAAGTGTACTTACACTCACTCATGCATCAAATGCTCTGGGAAATATAACAAACCTAAGCCCGCTACTCAGTGCTGTGAAAGAATTTAACACCATCACTGTTGTTGATGGTGCTCAAGGTGCCATGCACCTACAGCCTGATTTAAATAAGCTCGACTGTGACTTTTATGTATTTTCTGCTCACAAAATGCTAGGCCCAACCGGCGTTGGTGGCTTGTATGGTAAATATGAGCGTTTAAATGCCTTACAGCCCTATCAAACTGGTGGTGAAATGATAGAAACGGTGAGTCTTTTGCAAAGCACATTTCGCAATGCACCTGCTAAATTTGAAGCCGGTACACCTAATATTGCAGGTGTAATCGGTTTTTCTGCCGCAATAGATTACCTCGCTGCGCTTGATAAGAATGCAGCCTACGACTATGAACAACGGCTATTTAACTATGCGGTTAGTGAATTAAATGATATCAATGGCATCACAATTTACAGTAATTTAGAACATAATATTGGCACCATTTGTTTTAATTACAAAGACGAACACCCATTTGATATTGCGACCTTACTTGATGGATTTGGTGTTGCCGTTCGCAGCGGCCACCATTGTACCCAACCTTTAATGGCACATTTAGGTATCAACGGCAGTGTACGAGCAAGCTTTTGCTTTTATAATACTCACCAAGATATTGATATTTTCATCAACGCACTGCACGAATGCATCGCTTTATTAGATTAAAAGTAGATAAGCAATGAATAAAACGTTTAAAGAACTCGCTCATACACTAAATAATTCCCCCGCATGGCAACAAAAATACCGTGAAATCATGCTACTTGGTAAACAATTACCGACAATGCCTGACGTTTTAAAAACATCAGATGCACTTGTACCCGGCTGTGAAAGTAAAGTTTGGCTGTATTTAGAGTTTGATCTGCAAGAAAACTGTTTAGTTATTATTGGGGATTCAGATACACGTATTGTAAAAGGACTGCTTGCGCTCATATTATCTTTATATAATGGCTTAACACCGAGTCAAGTGTTAGCCATTAATGCATTTGAAGAGTTTGAAAAGCTTGGTTTAATAAGCCACTTAAGCCCTTCACGAGGTAATGGTATCAAAGCCATTGTCGAACGTATTCAAGCAATGGCTGAACAAAAGTCGCTTTAAGCTTTAGCGAATCGCTGCTTTTTATCTAGATATTTACGAACCGCTTTGGCTGCTACAAAAAAGCCAAAGCTTCCTGTGATCATAGTCACTGAACCAAAACCGTTATTACAATCCATATTCATCGAACCATCTGCGTTTTGTTTTGCGTGGCACACACTGCCATCTGAACCTGGGTAAACTAATTGCTCTGTAGAATAAACACAATCAATATTAAATTTACGCTTAGGGTTGCTACTAAAGTTGTACTGTTTACGTAAAATATAGCGAACTTTAGCAAGCAGCGGATCTTGGGTTGATTTTGCTACATCACCAAATGTTATTTGACTTGGATCCGTTTGCCCGCCTGCACCACCGGTAGTGATTATAGGCAGTTTATTACGCTTACAATGAGCAATAAGTGCCGCTTTTTCTTTGACTGCATCAATACAATCAATTACATAATCAAAACCTTGGATATGCTCGCGAATATTATCCACTGTAATAAAATCATCAATGACTTCAATTTCACATTCAGGGTTAATAAGCTGACAGCGTGCTTTCATTGCATCAACTTTAGCCTCACCAACAGTGCCTGTTAGCGCATGAATTTGGCGATTTACATTAGTTGCACATATATCATCAAGGTCTATCAGCGTTAGTTTACCAACACCTGTTCGTGCTAATGCTTCTGCAGTCCAACTGCCGACACCACCGATACCAATAACACAAAAGTGCGCATTTTGAAGCCATGCGAATTGTTGATGTCCATATAAGCGTTTTATTCCACCAAAACGAATATCTGTTACAGAGTCTGTCATTTACCAATCCAAGTTCCATGGCTGTTGCCATGTGTGAAAGTTATCATGTTTAATTAATTGCCCATAAAGGGCGTCGCTATTTGGTTTGCAAATAAACTTAAATCGCTCATTTTTCCAGGTAAAGCACAATGCATAAGCATGTAAATAGGTACGCTGGGATTCAGTACCACCATACAATGCATCACCTAAAATCGGTGCTGCAATACTTTTCAATGCAACGCGCAATTGATGTGTCTTACCTGAGTACGGCTTTAAAATATACCCGCGTAAATTAGCTGCAACACTAAATGAATAAAACCGTGTGATTGCTGGGTTAGTATGGGTTTTTAAAAGCTTAAAGCTACTGCGGCGAGACTTAGCCATATCCCCTTTTATCCAGCCTTGTTTTTTCTTTGGCTTAGTGTCTGACAAAGCCAAATAAAACTTATCAACCTCATGCGCGGTGAAAAGCCGAGTAAACTCAGCAGCGGTCTGGCTGCTTCGTGCTAATATAATTAACCCTGAGGTAACTTTATCTAACCGATGGACGGCAAATAACTTTTCACCCAGTTGCTGCTCAGCTAAAACCACAAAACCAGGCCCTTCTTCGCTATGGAAGTTGAGCCCTGCCGGTTTTTCAATAACATAAAAGTCATTATGTTCAGCAATAACTGTTAAAGGTAACGACTTATTCACTCAAAGAATTACTTTTTAAATAGTGCACTACGCGAGCTAAATCTTCAGGGGTGTCGACACCTGCATGAGGTGCTACGTGTGCTTGCTCAATTTTAATCTGATGACCATGATAAAGTACACGTAACTGCTCTAAAGACTCTAATTGTTCAAGCGGTGAAGGGCTAAGTTCAATGTACTGTTTAATAAACCCTGCGCGATAAGCATATATACCGACATGACGTTGATAGTTTGCTTTATCTACAAAAGCTTTATTAGCTGAATTCATCATGTTAGCGCGATCAAAAGGAATGCTGGCACGGGAAAAATAAAGCGCATTTTTATGAACATCACTCACAACTTTTACAGCATTTGGGTTAAATACTTCTTCAATGTCTTCAATTGCAACACTCAATGTAGCCATTGGTGCAGCCGAATTAGCTAACAATGCTGCAACTTGGCTAACATTTTCGCCTGCAAGTAATGGCTCATCACCCTGTACATTCACAACGATGGTCTCATCGCTGAGATTAAGTAAATCCATTACTTCTGCTAAACGCTCTGTGCCAGAGTGATGATCTTCACGTGTCATCAACACATCACTGGTAAACGTGTTGACTACCTCGAAAACTTTCTGATGATCGGTTGCAATAACCACCTTACTTGCACCAGATGCAAGTGCCTTTTCATACACGTGCTGGATCATCGGCTTACCACAAATATCGGCAAGGGGTTTGCCTGGCAGTCGAGTCGATGCGTAACGCGCTGGAATGACGACTACGAATTCCACTTTTCTACCTCTTCTTGACTTAACTCCCTCGCTTCGTTTTCAAGCAATACTGGAATGTCATCAACAACTGGGTAAGCTAACTTTGCTGCCGTGCTGATTAATTCGTTGTTTTCTTTGTCTAGGCGTAATTTACCCTTACACACTGGGCAAGCGATAATTTCAAGTAATTTTGTATCAAAGGCCATCGAGGATCCCTTTTTCTTTAAGTAATTGATTGAGTTTATTAATTACCGCGCTTGATGGCTTTGCATCAACGGGTAAAAAGTACCAATTTGGTTTAGCAAAAGCACGGCATTTTACCGCATCTTTCTCTGTCATAATGACAATGTCATCGTTATATTTTTCAAAATCAGCGGGGCTATAAGCATAGTGATCACGATAATGAGTCGTAGAAAGTAACTTAACACCCGAGGATTGCAGTGTATTTTCAAACCGAGTAGGGTTGCCAATTGCACTTATTGCATGCGCGCTATGTAATTGATTTTTAGTTTTTTCACCGGTTGCCACATTTATTAACGCCGAAGCCTGTAATTGATAATTAAAGTTATCATCACCTCCGTTTTCTACGACTAAATCAACCGATTTTAAACGTTTTGTAGTTTCTCGCAGTGGGCCTGCTGGCATCAAAAATCCATTGCCAAAACGGCGCTCGCTATCCACTATGCAACACTCTATGTCACGAGCCATTTTATAATGCTGCATGCCGTCATCGGAGATAATGACATCTAAATCGTATTTTGCATTTAACAGCTTTATATTGGCTTTTCGATCAGGGCCCACAACAACTGGACAACCTAATCGGCGCTGAATAAGTACAGGCTCATCCCCGGCTTGCACTGTCGTAATTGAACTATCAACAATTAATGGATAAATATCAGAACAGCCACCGTAACCACGGCTAATAACAGCAACGTTTAAATCGTGTTGTTGCAAATATTGAGCAAGCCAAATAACAAACGGTGTTTTACCATTACCACCCACACTAATATTACCCACTACAATGACCGGTACTTCGCCTTTGAATTGCTCCAATAGACCAACTTTGTAGCATAAGCTACGCAGAGTTGAAATCAACCAATAAAGTCCGCTCAATGGCAAAAGTAGTAAGGTTAAAAAGCTAAAGCTTTTATACCAGCTTTGTTCTATTTTACTCACCCTTGCTCACCAAACTGCATTTTGCATAGAGCAGCATAAGTGCCGTCATTTTCAAGCAGTGCCTGATGATCGCCACTTTCGATAACTTGGCCATTATCAATCACGTAAATACGGTCACTTTTTTCGATTGTTGATAGGCGATGGGCAATTACTATTGATGTTTTATCTTTCATTAATTGATCGAGCGCTTGTTGTATCAGCTTTTCAGATTCAGTATCAAGGGCTGATGTAGCTTCATCTAAAATCAAAATAGGTGCATCTTTCAAGATTGCACGGGCAATAGCGATACGCTGGCGTTGCCCGCCAGAGAGCATCACCCCATTTTCACCCACCATGGTATTTAGACCTTCAGGTAAATCTTTTACAAATTCCCATACATGGGCTTGTTTAGCAACCGCTAGCAGTTCATCGTCAGCTAACTCTCTTGAAATGCCATAGCTGATATTATTGGCGATGGTATCGTTAAATAAAACAACCTGTTGCGACACCAAGGCAAACTGCCTTCGTAAATCAGCAAGTTTATAGTCGCTCAGTGCAATACCGTCTAATAATATTTCGCTAGGTGCTTGTAAGTCATAATAACGCGGTAGTAAATTGGAGATAGTTGATTTGCCCGAGCCTGAACGGCCAACTAAAGCAATACTTTCTCCGGCTTTAATGGTTAGTGATAAATCGCGTAACACGGGCTCTTCTTTCGTTGGGTAATTAAAAGTCACATTTTTAACTTCGATTAACCCTGTTACTTTATCAACAGTGACTGAACCGGTATCTTTTTCTACTTCTTCGTCCAGTACTAAAAAAATACTTTGTGCAGCAGAAATACCGCGTTGTAAATCACTATTGACGTTAGCGAGTTGCTTAAGTGGACGTAACAACATCATCATTGATGAAATAAGCACAACAAAATCACCAGAGCTGATGGTGTCGATCATCGATGGCATAGAAACAACAAATAAAATAACGGCCATAGCACTGGCAGCTAAAATTTGAATCACTGAGACACTCAGCGCTTTTGTAGCATCCATTTTAATGCGTTGCTGGCGATTGTGGTTATTGATAGTAGCAAACTGATCAATTTCTTGCTTTTGACCGCCAAAGCCATGTATTACTTTATGGCCACTGAGCATTTGCTCTGAGCTGCGGGTCACTTGCCCCATCGCTGATTGTATATTTTTAGATATGTGACGAAAGCGTTTTGACACCACACTGACAATAATCGCCACTAATGGAATAATGATCAAAAATATTAAAGACAACTTCCAACTGGTGTAGAACATCACTGTAAGTAAAAACACCACAAATGCGCCTTCACGCACCACGATTAACATAGCTTTAGTAATCGCTTGTTGTACTTGCTCAGTATCAAAAGTGATTTTAGATATTAAATCGCCAGTAGAATTTTTGTCATGAAAAGAGACAGGTAAATGCAGGATATGCTCAAATAATTGTTGTCGTAATGAACGCACCACTTGCGAGCCTACATAACTCAAGCAATATGATGACATGTAATTGAAAAACCCACGACCAAACACAAGTGCAACCACAACAAATGGTGCATATTTTAGTACGTCACTATTACGTTCATTTAAGCCCTGATCAATAAAAGGTTTCATTAGTTGAATAAATAAAGCATCCATGGCTGAATAGCCAATCATGCCCACCACAGCTAAAATTGCGATACTCTTATAATCACCCACGTAGGTTAATAAGCGCTTGTAGATTTGCGATGTAGTTTGATCCATAACACTCTCTAATTCATAGTCTGGGACTATTGTAGCCTCCAGCAACACAAAACTAAACTCAATCTTTTAGAAACCAATAACTTTGTGCGCGTGCGTATTCAATTTTGTATTCATTTTGATAAAATTTGATACTAATTTGGCCATGTATAGCTGTTGAATACTGCTGAGCGTGTTTTTTTTGATAGCGTTTTACAACCTCTTCATGGGGTAAACCCCACTGCCCTTTATAAGATGTTGAATGCAATACAACCTGTGGGCTTACAGCATTCACAAATTCGTCGCTTGATGATGTTTTACTTCCGTGATGAGGGCTTAACAATATGGTGCTTTTTAAATGTTCGTTTTGCTTGATTAATTCATGTTCACGTTGCATTGTAATATCTCCAGGTAACAACACACTGAATGCGCCATCTGATATATGGATCACACATGAGTTATCATTATCCGAAGTAAAATTCCCTAAGTTTTTGCTCACTGTAAAATCTAAACCTTGAAACCTAAACTGTTTAGCTAAACACCCTTGCTCAGGCCCGTTGGGTTGTAATAAATTAAACGTTTCTAAATACCCCTGTGCTAACCATGGCTTTAGTCCCCCTGCATGATCTTTATCCATATGGCTTACCACAGAATGCTCAACTGTAATTGCGTTGTTTTGAATGTGGGGTAACAAATACGAATGGACACGAGTATATTGGTTAAAATAGATAGGCCCTAAATCATAAACAAAGCCTTTAGCATTTTTACTTATCAAGACCATAGTGCCGTGGCCCACATCAAACACATCGAGTTGCCAAGTAGGCTTTACTTGCAAAAGAGTATCAACTAGCGCTAGAAACAAAGGAATTAACGCCAATATTTTTTTTGTAGGTAAGAGATAGAAAATAATCCCACTAAGATAAAATGTCTGCACTAACACCAAACTCAAGGTATGCGAACTAAGCCAGCGGTATTCATTTGGGACATTCAAAAGAGCGCTGAAACAGAGGTTTAATAAGCTATCTAAAATTTGAATTATTGGCTCAATGCTGATGAAAATACTAAGCGAGGTAAACAGTACTAAACATGGCATGATCACAAAACTCAATAAAGGGATCGCAATCAAGTTAACTGCTAAACCGATTAAGCTAACTCCATTAAAAAAATATAAAGATAATGGTAGTAAACCTATAAACAGCGCACATTGTATAACAGTTAAATTTCTCAATAATGCGAAAAAACCACCACGAAAACTCGATAACTTATTTAAGATTAAAAAAATAATCGCAACGGCACAAAATGAAAAATATAGCCCAGGATTTAGCAAGCTAAATGGATCAATTGCTAAAGTAAGTACCAGTGCATATAATAGACTCTGCCACTTTAAAGCTTGCTTAGAATAAAAATAGACGAGCAAATAACACCCCAACATAATTAACGCACGCGTGGCTGAAACTAGAAAGTCACTTAAATACACATAACAAAACGCTAAAATGAACCCTCCTGTGCTATAAATGAGTGAAAGATTAACGGTTTGATTTATAAAAGTTATAAAAACATGCACTATGTGCTTGGTGATAAAATATCCAATGCCAAACATCAGACCAATATGCAAACCAGAAATAGCTAACAAATGACTTAAACCAAACTGTTGTATGGTTTGTTTTTGTTCATACGACATTAACGCTCTATCCCCAGTCAATAGAGCATAATAAAGCCAACTCATCTGAGTATCATCGTAAGTGGCTTTAATAAAATGACGATATGCTTGAATGCTACTGACTTTATTCGGTTTTATTATTTGTAAAGATGAGGAAGCTTGTTTTGCCTTAAAAAATAACCGCTGACTAAACGAGTAACGCTCTCTATCAAAGCCATGAAAATTTTTTTGACTGCGGAACTTAGTTAATTTAAGCCGAGTCGTTATTCTGTCACCTATAGCGATGTCTGCACCGGTTTTTAGACTCACTAATGCCTGTGGAGCTTTAAAGCTAATTATGTTTCGTGGGTTATGAAGTTTCGCTTTTAAATAATAGTTATCACGCTTAGAAATAATCTCAACAACATCAAATGTCACGATTCTTGATTGATTTTCAGTCACACTGGAATAAGAAATTGCATAAAAACATGAAAAATGTACCCAAACAGCTAAAATCCCGCAAATAAAACCTAACAATACGGGCAAAAACGGCTTAAAATACACGCTCGTTATCACTATAGATAATGTTAAGAGAGTAAATACAAGGGTCTGATAATAAAAAACGGTTGTAACGCAGCCAATAACAAACCCAATGCTTAACCACACTGATGTAAATGGTTGCTTTAAATGGCTAAGAAAACGATCCAACGGTTTTTACCCGATCACAATACGATTAAACAGCATAAATTTTTACAAATTTTTGGCCGTTTACTCCACGATGCAAACCTATGGCACCTAAATCGACGTTCCGCGCGAGGCGCATTTTCTGTCGGTTTATTCTTTGCTTTCATCCCTGTTCCTTTTCAGATGGTTTTAGCCGCAGCGCTCGCTATTCCTTTAAGGGTCAATCTGCCTATATCTGTTGCCGTTGTTTGGATCACCAACCCATTAACAATGCCGCCTATTTTTTATTGTTCATACTTAGTTGGTACCATTGCACTTGGACAGCCTGAGCAACACTTTGCTTTTGAACCAAGTTGGCAATGGTTCATCGAAAGCCTTACCACTATTGGCCCTGCGTTTTTATTGGGTTCTGTGATATGTGCAACAGCCGCTTCGGTAATAGGCTACTTTGGCATTGATTTACTTTGGCGACGCTCAGTACGTAAAGCATGGCTAAATCGTCACATAAAAGACTAAGTTAATAAATTATAGTCAAACGCTACGTTTGTACCAAATATAGAACAAATCAAAAAAGCCAGCTAAATTAGCTGGCTTTTTAGTAGACTCCGCGATGCTAGAGCTTTAAAACTGATTAACGTACTTTAGCGTCAATCTCGACTAAATCAGTTAAATGACAGATTTCACCACCATGGGTTTTAATGCCATGCTCACCAAAATAATCACGCTGAGCTTGGACTAAGTGCCCATTGCTTGGGGTTGTTAGTGTTGAAAAATAAGTCTGTGTAGAACTTAACACTGGGAATGCTAAGCCTGTCATCATTGCTTGACCGGTGATTTTACGTAATGAAACAGCTTCTTTTTCAAGTGTATCAATAAACTCGACACCTTGTGCGATATTATCTAAGTAATCGGCACGAATAATACAACCAGCACGCCATGTCTGTAGCGTTTTCGATAAATCGACTTTCCACTGATGCGCACGTGATGCTCCTTTGATTAACGCAAGACCTTGGCGATAAGCCAATAAACTAGCCAGTAGAAATGCATCTTTAAGCTCATCTAAATCAAGTTTAACCTCAGTGGTAGATTTTGCAGCGTAAGTCATTTCTTTTGCAGCATGAGTATCACAGGTGTTAGTTAAGTGACGAGCTTGCACAGCCGCTACTAACGATGGAACGGCAATACCAAGCTCTAGAGCGTTTTGTGCAGTCCAAAGACCTGTGCCTTTAGCACCGACTTTATTGTCAATTAAATCAACTAATGACTCATCATTGTCTGTTTCTAAAGATAAAATATGGCTAGAAATGGATAATAAATAGCTGTTTAAGTCGCCTTCTGCCCACTGCTCAAAAATAGCTGCTACTTCTTTTGGTGAACGGTTCGTTCCTAAACGAAGTAACTGATACATTTCAGCGATAAGTTGCATCAAAGCATATTCAATACCATTATGAACCATCTTCACAAAGTGGCCGCTTGCTGATTGACCTACTCGAGCAAAACATGACTCACCTTTGTAACTGGCAGCCACTTTTTCAAACCATGGCTCGACACGCTCCCAACCGCCCTCTGATCCACTGGCCATCATTGCTGGCCCATGACGTGCACCTTCGGCACCGCCAGAAATCCCCATAGTGGCAAACTCAAATTTGTTTTGATACTTTAATTTACGAGTTATGCCATCTTTGTAGTTACTGTTACCACAATCAACAATAATATCGTTACAATCAACGCCAGCTTCTACTAGTTCAGTACACACTTTATCAACCAGTTCACCAGCAGGTACTAACAGTAAAATTGAACGAGGTGCTGTTAACCTTTTAACCATGTCATTTAAATCAGACACAATATGCAGACGGTCCGCCATGCCTTGAGATTTAGCACAACTTAATAACTCTTCGCCCGCATCGGGGTTTTTATCATAAGCTACGAGTGTCAGCCCTTTTTCTATCAGGTTTAGAGCCAGATTTTTACCCATAACGCCTAACCCTACTAATGCAACTTGCATTTAGTGTCCTCCTCGGTAACAACTATTGGTTAGTAAATGAAAATAATACCGCGCGCATTATACCCAAGCCGCTCAAAAATGCGAGCCTGAGTTAAAGTAACCGCTCTAAATACACGCCTAGGTATTATATCAAACAACGCGCATCACAGGGATTATTTAACATCAATTAGAACATTGACTGACGCTGACACCGGTGTCATAATGTCGTAATATTAATTTTGTATAAATATTGGCAGCAATTAAATAACACTTTGTTTATATAATGTGTTCACACTGCCTTAAAACCCCATATTTGTGTATAAACACAAATATTTAAAAACGAATATAACCGTCAACCTGCTTACCTTGTAAGCCTACAGGAGAATTTGATGCTTAGACGCACAAAAATAGTCGCTACCCTTGGACCTGCAACCGATCGTGATAACAACCTAGAAAAAATAATCCGTGCTGGTGCAAACGTAGTGCGTTTGAACTTCTCACATGGCGTAGCCCAAGATCATAAAGACCGAGCACAAGCTGTTCGTGATATCGCAAAAAATTTAGGCAAGCACATCGCAATTTTAGCCGATTTACAAGGCCCTAAAATTCGTGTCTCTACCTTCAAAGAAGGTAAAGTAACTTTAGATGTAGGTGCTAAGTTTATCCTTGATGCAAAAATGGAAAAAGGCCAAGGCGATGTAAATGCCGTTGGTATCGACTATAAAGAATTGCCACAAGATGTATCACCTGGCGATCTACTTTTATTAAACGATGGTTTAATTCAATTAACAGTAGAAAGTGTTGAAGGCCACCTAGTACACACTTCGGTTACTGTTGGCGGTGTTTTATCGAATAATAAAGGTATCAACCGTTTAGGTGGTGGTTTAACAGCCCCTGCATTTACTGAAAAAGATAAAGAAGATTTACTTACAGCTGCTGAAATAGATGTTGATTACATCGCCGTATCATTCCCACGCAGTGGTGATGACATGCGTTATGTACGCTCACTTGCAGAAGCTGCTGGTTCTAAAGCACAATTACTTGCTAAAATTGAACGTGCTGAAGCTGTTGAAACCGTTGAAGCCGTTGATGACATCGTACTTGCTTCAGATGCAGTCATGGTTGCACGTGGTGATTTAGGGGTTGAAATTGGTGATGCTGCGCTTATGGGTAAGCAAAAGCTGATTATACGTCGTGCCCGTTCGTTAAACCGAACGGTCGTTACTGCAACACAAATGATGGAATCAATGATTGATAACCCAATGCCAACGCGTGCTGAGGTTATGGATGTTGCAAACGCTGTACTTGATGGCACTGATGCGGTAATGCTTTCAGCTGAAACTGCTGCCGGTGATTACCCTGAAGAAACCGTTGCAACAATGGCACGTGTTTGTTTAGGTGCTGAATCACAAAAAGAGACCCATGTATCAAAACACCGTTTAGACAGTCGTTTTTCATCAAACGCTGAATCAATCGCACTATCTGCAATGTACGCTGCTAATCACTTAGATTCAGTGAAAGCAATCGTAACATTAACAGAGTCAGGCAGCACAGCTAAACTTATGTCACGTATTAGCTCTGGTTTGCCAATTTTCTCACTGTCTCGTCATGCAAGTACATTAGGACAAACAGCACTTTACCGTGGTGTATACCCAGTGTTCTTCGATTCGACACAATGTGAAAAAGATAACATGGTAAAAGATGCGCTAAATACGTTAGTGGCTGCC
The DNA here is from genome assembly GCF_030408095.1 of Pseudoalteromonas sp. APC 3893. Lineage (NCBI taxonomy): Bacteria > Pseudomonadati > Pseudomonadota > Gammaproteobacteria > Alteromonadales > Pseudoalteromonadaceae > Pseudoalteromonas > Pseudoalteromonas sp. APC 3893. The sequence goes on along the minus strand of NZ_JASDCD010000002.1, from coordinate 328,845 downwards.
GGTTCATTAAAATCAGGTGATACAGTGATCATCACTCATGGTGATGCAATGGAAACTGTTGGTGCAACTAACACCATGAAGATAGTCACAGTGGCTTAATTCAACTATTAGTTCAAATCAAAAAACGCGAGCACACAAATGCCCGCGTTTTTTATTAACTAAAAATCGCCTATAAACTAACTTGCTTTGAGCAATACTAGCTTGCTAATGCAGCTTTCACTTTGTCGCGATAACTTCGGCTCACTTTTAGCTCTTGCCCGTTATCTAACACTAACAGGTACTCACCACTTACTTGGGTGACCAATTTACTGATCTGCTTTGTATTAACAATAGCACTGCGGTGAACCCGCACAAATAATTGTGGATCTAACTCTTGCTCTAACTCTTTCATGGTCTTACGTAGTATGTGAGTCTGGCCATCTTGGCAGTGCAAACACATATAATCACCCGCCGCATCAACCCATTGAATAGTCGCTACAGGAACACGAATAATTTCACCCTGCTCTTTTACAGCTAATGATTCTGGGTAACGTTTATCTGACAAGGTATCGCCAGTTGCTAATTTTTTTAAGATCTCTTCGCAATTGTTACCGGTTATTCCCGCTACAAAACTCGCTAATTTCTTTTTATGGGCGTTGTCTTGCTGCGTTTTTAAGTAGGTATGCACTTTTTCTACCGCCTGTTTTAGTCTGTTGTCATCGACTGGTTTAAGAATATAATCTAAAGCATGTATTTCAAATGCTTTGACCGCGAACTGATCAAATGCCGTAACGAATACAATAGCAGGTAATGCTCTTACACTTTCACTGAGTGCGCGTGCAACCTCAAAACCATTCATACCTGGCATTTGAATATCTAAAAAAACTAAATCTATTTGCCCTGCTTGGCATTCATCAATGGCTTCTTGGCCTGAACTGCACAGCTTAACGACTTCTATCTCGTCAAACTCTTCAAGCCTTACCGCTAAACCTCTACGGGCTAACGGTTCATCATCGACAATCAGGGTTTTAATTTTGCTCATTTCTTAACAGCCTTTTCAAACGGAACGCGCAGATTCACTTTTAATCCACTTGGCGTATTGTGTGATAACACAAACGAATAGTTATTCTCATACAAGGTTTTCAAACGGTCTTTGGTGTTTGCAACACCCACCCCCTGTGAATTAACCAGTTGACCATTGAGTAGCTCGGTACCTGGTCCATTATCGCCTACTTCCAATAATAATTCATTAGCAAAAACTTGTGCTTTGATGTCAATTTCACCGCCCTCAGATAAGTGAGCTATGGCATATTTAATTGCATTTTCGATGATCGGTTGCAATATCAAACTTGGCACCAATGCATGCTTTGCTTCATCGCTGATATCTATATTTACTTTCAAACGCTCATCAAAACGTACTCGCTCTATCTCAAGATACAGCATTAACGCATGTAATTCTTGCTCGAGGGGGACTTTTTTAATCGGGTCGGTATTGAGTGTATAACGTAAAAAGTCACTCAATTTTGATACCATCAAGTTGGCATCTTTATTTTCTTTTACCAATATAAGTGTAGATATAGCATTGAGCGTATTAAACAAAAAGTGAGGATTAAGCTGATAGCGCAGCATTTTTAATTGTGCTTCGTGGGCCATTGTGGTGGCTTTTAATGCTTTTTGGCGCTCACTTTGTAGTAACTGATAATATTTAATGCCAAAATATAAACCACTCCAACATAAAATGATGTAAACCGAATCAAGTCCTTGTTGGAAATAATAAAACCACTCATTGGGTCTATAGCCATGGCGGTATATTTCCCATAAGTTAAACTTTTGCACAACCGCCCACAATGTACCAGTAACATAAGATGCACTAAATACCACTAACATGAGTATCCAAGGAGATGCATTCCATGCCTTGCGATACATATAACGAAGTGGCACAGTCATTAAACAACCCGCGTACGCATTTAGCACAATAACAAAAACGTATATATCGCGCATTTCAAATACTTTGGAGCCAATGTAATTTACCAGCGCATAACCAATCCAACCGGCTACTTGTAATACCCAGAAAAAACGTTGACGGTTATCGACTAATGATTGCCAATTCAAAATTTATCTTTACCTCAATTATTTGTAATTATTATATCGGTTTAGCAAGGTAATGATCACTACTTCTTGTCTTGCTTTTCAAGAGGCTTACCGCAAAAGTACTTTCTTACAGGCACAAAAAAAGGAGCCTCAGGCTCCTTTTCACTACTTATATGTAAAAGCTTAAGCTGCCGCTAGGCCTTCTTTTGCTTTTGCAACAAGTGCTGCGAATGCAACTTGGTCATAAACAGCGATATCTGCAAGGATCTTACGATCGATTTCTACAGAAGTCTTTTTAAGACCATTGATAAAACGGCTGTAAGACAGACCATTTTGACGTGAAGCAGCATTGATACGTGCAATCCATAATTGACGGAAAGTACGTTTCTTAGCACGACGGTCACGGTAAGCGTATTGACCCGCTTTTGTAACAGCCTGGAAAGCTACGCGGTAAACACGTGAACGTGCTCCGTAGTAACCTTTTGCTTGTTTTAAAACTTTTTTGTGACGTGCACGTGCGACAACGCCGCGTTTAACTCTTGCCATTTCTAAAAACCCCTATTAAGCGAATGGTAACATACGTGAAACTAGACCATGGTCATTTTTATGAACCATCATCTTAGGACGTAGGTGTAACTTACGCTTAGAAGTTTTCTTAGTCAGAATATGACGAAGATGCGCTTGTTTACGCTTGAAACCGCCAGAAGCAGTTTTCTTGAAACGCTTAGCAGCGCCTCTGTGACTTTTTAGCTTATAAGCCATTGCAATAACTCCAAATGTATTGCTTTAAAATTAGTAAGCAGGCGTGAGATATATTGCTATAGCTCCACTTTTAGGCCTAACTTACTGCCATATTCCGGTGAAAACCCAACATAAATGCTGCAGTTTTACTTTAAAACCGGTTAACTCAGGTGAATACTTGCATATTACTTGTAGACCTGAGCTAAATTCGGTGCGTATTCTAGCTCGTTTATTACTTTTTAGCAATAGGAGACATCATCATAACCATTTGACGTCCCTCAACACGATTTGGGAAAGACTCAACTTGTGCAAGTTCTTCTAAATCAGCTTTAATACGGTTTAGTAGTTCGATACCAATTTCTTGGTGCGCCATTTCACGGCCACGGAAACGAATAGTGATTTTAGCTTTATCACCCGCTTCTAAGAACTTACGTAAGTTACGAAGCTTAACCTGATAATCACCTTCATCCGTACCCGGACGGAATTTGATTTCTTTTATCTGGATTTGCTTTTGTTTCTTCTTCTGTTCTTTTAGTTCTTTGCTTTTTTCAAAGATGAACTTACCGTAATCCATGACCTTACACACAGGCGGCTCAGCATTTGGGCTGATCTCTACTAGATCAACACCTGCTTCATCAGCCATAGCTTGCGCATCTCTTAATGTTTGAATGCCAGCTTGCTCGCCGTCGATGTCGATTAAACGAACTTCTTTAGCTGTAATTTCATCGTTGATACGATTTTTTTGAGCTGTTTGTTGCCCTTTCTTGCCGCCTCTAATGGTACGTTCCTCCAAGAATATCAAATAATAAGTGTGCAGTTTGCAGTTGTGTTAATGCCCTGCACACCGGATTTTTATTGTCGATTTTTAATTTCTTCACTAATTTTAGCTACGAAATCATCAACGTTAAATTTGCCCAAGTCTTCACCTGTGCGAGTACGTACTGCCACTTCTTGTTGTTCAACTTCTTTATCGCCAACAACAAGTAAGTAAGGAATACGTTTTAATGTATGTTCTCGGATTTTAAAGCCAATCTTCTCATTTCTCAAGTCAGCAGCGGCTCTAATTCCAAGTTTATTTAATTTTTGTACAATTTCGTGCACATAATCCGCTTGTTTATCGGTGATATTCATAATCACCACTTGCTTAGGCGCAAGCCACGTTGGGAATAAACCTGCATATTCTTCGGTCAAAATACCAATAAAGCGTTCAATTGACCCTAAAATAGCACGGTGAATCATTACGGGTGTGCGACGTTCGTTGTTTTCAGCAACATAGGTAGCACCTAAACGACCCGGTAATGCAAAATCTAGTTGCACTGTACCACACTGCCACGCTCTGTCTAAGCAATCGTACAAAGTAAATTCAATTTTAGGACCGTAGAAGGCACCTTCACCCGGTAAATAATCAAATTCGATGTCATTTGCTTTGAGTGCATCAGCCAGCGCTTGTTCGGCTTTATCCCAAATTTCGTCTTCGCCGATACGCTTTTCAGGGCGTGTCGAAAGCTTAACAACTATTTTTTCAAAGCCAAACGTTTCGTACGTGTCGTAAACCATTTTAATACATGATGATACTTCATCCATCACTTGGTCTTCTGTACAGAAAACGTGGGCATCATCTTGGGTAAAACCACGAACACGCATTAGTCCGTGTAATGCGCCTGACGGTTCATTACGGTGACAACAACCAAACTCAGCCATACGAAGTGGTAAATCGCGGTAAGATTTTAAACCTTGATTAAAAATCTGCACATGACCTGGGCAGTTCATTGGCTTGATTGCATACTCACGCTTTTCAGACTCAGTTGTAAACATCGCATCTGAATATTTATCCCAGTGACCTGATTTTTCCCATAACGAGCGGTCCATCATCATTGGACCTTTTACTTCTTCGTACTGGTACTCACGTAGTTTTTCACGTACAAACTCTTCAAGCTCACGGTAAATGCTCCAACCATCGTTGTGCCAAAATACCATGCCTGGCGCTTCTTCTTGCCAGTGCCATAAATCAAGTGCTTTACCAATACGGCGGTGATCACGTTTTTCAGCTTCTTCTAAGCGCTTTAAATATGCTTTGAGTTGTTTTTTATCGCCCCAAGCGGTGCCATAAATACGTTGTAGCATTTTGTTTTCTGAATCACCACGCCAATAAGCACCCGCCACTTTCATAATTTTGAAGTGTTGGCAGAATTTCATATTTGGTACGTGAGGGCCACGGCACATATCAACATATTCTTCATGATGATACAGACCTGGGCGGTCATCTTTGGCGATATTCTCGTCTAAGATTTCAATTTTGTATGTTTCGCCGCGCGCTTCAAATGCATCGCGCGCTTCTTGCCAGCTGACGGTTTTTTTCACTACGTCGTAGTTTGTTTTAGCAAGTTGTAACATGCGCTTTTCAATGGCATCTAAGTCTTCTTGACTTAGTGAGTGTTCCATATCGATATCATAGTAAAAACCATTATCGATTGTTGGGCCAATTGCCATTTTTGCTTCAGGGAATAACTGTTTAACAGCATGACCTATTAAGTGAGCACATGAGTGACGAATGATCTCTAACCCATCGTCATCTTTAGCGGTGATTATTTCTAAGCGCGAATCTTCAGAAATTAAATCGCATGCATCAACACGCTCACCATTAACACGACCAGCAATGGTCGCTTTAGCAAGGCCTGGGCCGATATCGTTGGCTACATCAAGAGTACTAACTGGGTTTTCAAAACTACGCTGACTGCCGTCAGGGAGGGTAATAACTGGCATTATAAATCCTTTGTACAGTGGTGACGCCTACAATGCATCACATGTATTTAAATAAATTAAAAATAAGTAACTCCACAACACTTTTACGAATAAGCATTGTTATCGTTAACCATTTACGGTTAATGCACCTGTTGAGTCTTGCTAAGTGCGGCACTATTGTCGCGCCTGAAACAGTGAAATACAAGTATTTACCCCGACAAATTGACAAATAAGCCGCGCATTTCATACTTAGACTAATTTTTGCTGTGAGAAATCATTATGAGTTGTCAAAAATCGATACGTATCGCAAGCCTCAATTTATTACAGCAAACAGTGGGTATGATGCAATCGCAAATTTCTCGCTCACTAGAGGCATCAATTATCTATTACGACGCCCTTAAAACCCAACGAGAGCAAAACTGTGCAACAATCGTTATCGGTGACTTTAATGACTCTATAGATAGCCCTGCTCTATCATTTATGACACAAGGCTTTCATCCTATCAGTTGCGAGCCATGTAAAGAGTTAGCACAACCTATTGTTGGCTTAACCGATGCATTTAGTTTAAGTGAGCAACATCAGCAAAACAAAGCCCGAGCACCGAGCCACTATTATCGTGGCAGAGCAAACGTACTTGATTACATTCTTTTATCTGGCCACTTTAATAACCAATGTGCTATCAAAAATAACCTCATTGAACTATTTAAGTTTTAATGATCACTTAAAGCCAGATCAAATGGCAGAAGATATTTGCTCAAGCGACCACGGTGGAATTGGCATCGAAATCATTTATTAAATGCACTGCTTTTAATAAAGTTAATTGATATAATGACAGTAACTAGATTTTTAGAGAAAAACTAATGAGAACATGCGGTGTAGAAATAACAGGTAGCGACGTGCTCCTGTGTATTTTAAGTAAAGACAACGACGTATTTGATATTCGCGATGTACGTCAAACACGCTTTACCCTTGGTAATGGCAATGACACAGAGATCATGCGTAAATTTCAGTTTGATTTTGCTAAATTAATGCAAGATTATCAAATTGATTCTGTCGCCATTCGTGAGCGCCAGCCAAAAGGTAAGTTCGCAGGTAGTGCAAAAGGTTTCAAAATGGAAACTGCTATCCAGCTAATTGAAAACCTTGACGTGCAAGTTTTTAGCCCGACCACAATTAAAGAGCAACTTAAACGTAACCCAGTGCCTATTGATTTTGAAGATACTGGCCTTAAAAAATACCAAGAAAATGCATTTATTAACGCCTATGTTTATATTATGCGTAAAACATACCGTAGTGATGATGTATAAAAAAATAGCTAACTAATTTTTACAACCTAGACATTAAAACGCGAGAGAATAAACCACTTCCAGAGTGTTTTGTTCCTCGCGTTTTTTATTTTTAACAAATAATAATAGAGACATTGGTCTTAACTTACTTTCATTTGTCGACAATTTATGCTTTTCTAACATTGTACACTCTCACACGATGACATGGAGCACACACATGCAAGTAAGTAAAACCGCCACTGAACTTGGCTCAGTTACACAGAACAGTTTACCATTACAACAAAGCTACTATAAAGGATCACAGTCGTCCCCTTTAATTAATCAAACAATTGGTGACTACCTTGACAGTATTGTCGACAATAACCCAGAACACCCAGCTATCATTGTAAGCCACCAAAATGTTCGACTCAGCTATAAAGAATACCAGCAGCAGATTAATCAGTTAGCACAAGGTTTACTGGCTTTAGGTGTAAAACCGGGTGACAGAGTTGGTATTTGGTCTCCTAACAACCTTGAATGGTCTTTAACCCAATTTGCTACAGCGAAAATTGGCGCAATCATGGTGTGCATCAATCCGGCATTTCGACCCAACGAGTTACAATATGCGCTCAATACAGTCGAGTGTTCAACGCTTATCACAGCGTCTAGTTTTAAAGCGAGCAATTACCTTGCAATGCTTAACGAACTCATCCCTGAGCTTGAAAACACCGAAGCCGGAAAAACAAATAGCCATAACCTGCCTCATCTTAAAAATATAATTCGTATTGGCAACGAGTCAGCGCCGGGTATGTTCAGTTTTGCAGATGTTTTATCAATGCCGACCTCTGCGCATAAATATGAACTAGACGCTATTGCTGCAACTCTTAATGCTGATCAGGATATCAATATACAATTTACATCAGGCACAACAGGTAACCCTAAAGGGGCCACTCTTACGCACAAAAATATTCTTAACAATGGTTTTTTAATGGCCGAAGCGATGAAGCTAACAGCAAAAGACAAACTTTGTATTCCAGTGCCTTTGTATCACTGCTTTGGTATGGTGTTGGGTAATTTAGCTTGTATTAGTAAAGGGGCCACCGCAGTCTTTCCAAGTGACTCATTTGACGCAAAAACCACACTCGATATTGTTGAAAAAGAACGCTGCACAGCACTGCATGGTGTGCCAACTATGTTTATTGCAGAACTTGAGCATAAAGACTTCGCTAATTACGACCTGTCTAGCTTACGCACTGGTGTTATGGCTGGGTCAACCTGCCCTGAGCAGGTCATGCGTAAAGTACACACATTAATGCATATGGAAGAGGTAGTGATTGGCTATGGTCAAACAGAATGTAGCCCTATAAACAATGTCACCGAAACAGACTCTCCGATAGAAAAACAAGTAAGTACAGTAGGCCGCGCCTTAGCCCACACTGAAGTTAAAATTATTAATGAAGTCGGTGAAATTCAACAAATTGGCCTCCCAGGTGAAGTATGCAGTAGAGGCGCAGGAATTATGCGTTGCTACTGGAACGATGAAGAAAAAACCGCCGCGACTATTGATAATGAAGGCTGGTTACACTCTGGCGATTTAGGGGTCATGGATGAAGAAGGCTTTGTTACCATTGTAGGACGAATTAAAGACATGATTATTCGGGGTGGTGAAAATATTTACCCGCGGGAAATCGAGGAAGTACTCTATACGTACCCAGGTATACAAGACGCCGCTATATTTGGCATTAGTGATGAAAAATATGGTGAAGAAGTCTGTGCCTGGATCCAACCAAGTGAAGGAGCTGTGCTTAATGAAGAGGCTATTCGTTTATTTTTAAAAGACAAACTAGCCTACTTCAAAATCCCCAAGCATATCCGCTTTGTCGATGAGTATCCAATGACAGTAACTGGGAAACTACAAAAATTTAAAATGCGCGAGCAAATGCAACAAGACATAAAAGAAACTGCTTTTTCTTAAGAATGCTCCTGCTAGATTAGGCATTAGGGTTATATAATTATTTCAGCCTTTTATGCTTTATAGAGGGGCTTTAATTAGCTCCTCAAATTTTTACATTCGATAAACCGAAACCCTCTCGCCGCATTAAACTTATAAATAACGATATACCGCAGTCTAATAAAGTCGCTATGCTGGTAATTACTATTTCATATATTAAATGTTAAAACCAAGTACAAAAAGTATCACGCCCATGTATATTGCTATTGCGCAGATAGCTTCTGTAGAGAGCTCGCGAGCACATAAATCAAGGGTACCTTCAAATACACCAGTAAGAACCTTACCAATACCACCCGTAAAGCGGTAATTATTTAAATCCACATTACCATTGTCATCACTGAGCAAACGTAAATAACCAAACAGAATACTAAGGCATGCTAAAACAAGAATAACTAACCTGAATGTTTCCATAAACTGACCACCAACAAATGATAACTAGCTAGTAATACCTAAGTTATAGTCTATTAAAGCAAATATTCATTCTACCACTAAGTTTTTAGGTACGAATTAATTTAGCCGTTAAAATTAGCCTGCTACACAGGTCTTAATAGCGAAGCGCCAAGTATCATCGTCGACTTGCTGAAAGCCAATTTTAGTTAACAACTGTATAGATTTGCAGTTAGCAGCTGCGACTCGAGCAAAAATTGTCGCAATAGGGTTTTCCAACCAATTCGTGTAACCCTGCTTATTGATCAGGTTAATTAAAACCTCATACATATAGCCTTGATCCCAATATTGGTGCGATAATTCAAAACCTAACCAAGCTTGTGCATCATTTATATCATAAAAACCAACACTGCCCATGAGGCAATCACCTATGTTATTTGAAATAGCTAAACGTAAACCTGTTTGATTGTAATAACTTGATATGTCATTTTGGATAATTTGCTTAATCTCCTCTCTGCTAAGAGGCAACGCGTAATCGTTATATTTTGCGACTTGGGGTTGCGTTAAAATAGCTAAAAGTGCTGGAGCATGTTTATGGGCAATTAAACTAAGAGAGACTCGTTCTAAAAGTACAGGATTTTGCATAGTAAAAAGGGTTAATAAACTTTATCAAAGCTAATTATTACCTTAAGATAGCCAACTAACAAGTATTAAGGTAACTACTATGAGTGAAGAATTTAAAGTTATTCAACCAACAACAACTGTATACTGCCCAAAAAGAGGTGAAGGCTGGACACTAACAGGCATTACCAGTATCGACGAATTCACTTCGGTGATGTTTGACGGTGTACGTTACACCCTCCCTGCAAGAGAAATTATTGAAGTACTGTTACCAAACCAAGCAGCAAGAGAGCTCAACAAAGCTTCTAACTAATTCACTGAGCACATGTTGAGACATTAGCTATCGTGTAATTTCAGTCATTTTTCTACTCCAATATGTGCTTTGGATAAACATCCAATACTCTTGGTTAATAATCAGCGAAAAGATTCCTCCCCTTTTGATTCAAGGTAAATTGTGGTTTTATTAATACCTTAATCAGTGTTTAGACGCATATTGCTAACCAAGTAAGTGATCACAATGACAACAATAAGTACCCACAGCGTAGTAATTGTAAATGCGGTACGTACCGCCATCGGTGGCTTTGGCGGCAGTCTTAAAAATTTCACGCCAGCTTAACTAGGCACGCTATGCGCAAAAGAAGCCATAATCAGAGCTAAACTATCACCTGTTCAAATTGGTGCTTGTATTTGGGCAAAGTGATCCACAATGGGCTAAAGGAGGCGTATCTATCAAGAGTTATAGGCTTAGATGCAGGGCTATCAATTAGCAGCCATAATGGCAACAGGGTCAAGGCCCGATGTTGGCTCATCAAGTAAATATAGGGGCTTCGCGTAAAATGGCTAATGCAATTGAGGTTTTTTTCCTCATGCCTTTAGAGTAAGTTTCCATATGACGCTCCCACGTACCTTCTTGCATGGCTACGCGGTTAAATGCGGGTATAAAATTGCCAGCTATGGCAAATACGCTGTTTTTCCGCGTACAAAATCTAGTGCTTGTGTAACCTCTTTACCCGCTACTTTTGCTGAGCCTTACGTGGGTTTATTAAAACCCAATAACGTTTTTAACGTAGTTGATTTACCCGCCCCTTTCCCCCCAAGTAACGCGTAAATTTCACCCGAGCCCACAGTAAAGTTTAAGTTTTTTAAAATAGCGTTGTTTTTAATGCTAAAACTTAGCGAATTCACTTCAATAATGGCTTCGCTTTTAGCGGTTAGAGCATTATTTAATTCAGAATTATTGATATTTTCAGGGCGTTGAGATTTTATTGGTGATGTTTGATTAATTGCTGTAGGTGTTGACACATTCACACTCCACTAAGGGGAAATTAGAATACAACGAACGTTATACCATATCAGAAAACAATTAAAACACTATAACATTGCCAAATTAATAGATAAGTCATATTTATATGATGAATGCTAATTAAATAAAGTTGCTTAGCTAATTTGTTTTTAAAAGATTGGCCAAAGCAAGTATGCCAGGCTCTAATGGGCAATCTTTTCTGTACACAATAGAAAGCTCTACATGCTTAGGCCCAAAGTTAACAGGCCTTATACACAATGATTTTTCGTATCGGCTACCTACCACCATATTTTTGCCAATTATTGTGTAACCTAAGCCCGCAGATACACACCCTAAAACACCATCAGCGCTACTCATGATCATTAATTCATCATTTACTCGCCCTGATTTTTGCTGCCAAACAAGGGCATGTTTTCTATAGCCACACCCCTCGTCTCTTACAAATAATACAGGGTAATGATCGCCATCTAGCGGTGTAACCATAACTAGCTCTTCATACACCACAGGAATGACTTCAAGGTTTTCGTGTTTTGGTGCATTACCTATTGCGGCGCAATCAACCTTGTTATTTAAAACGGCAAATACAAGTCGCTCGCTCGTATCTGTAAAAATTTTAGCTCTAATATGAGCGTAATTATCTTTAAGTTGCTTTAAAGCTAAAGGCATGTGTACAGCTGCAAAGGTTTCTGGCATGCCAATTCGTAACTCATAACTGCCCTTGTTACTTAAAATTGCTGATGTTGCCTGATACTCGAGCTGCAATATTTTATCTGCGTAATCACAAAGCTGTTTACCGCTTGGTGTTAGCTCAAGCTTGCGCCCAGTTAGCGTAAATAGTTTTGTATTTAGCTCTTGCTCAAGCTTTTTAATGCGATTAGTAATGTTTGATTGCACAGTATTAAGTTTTTCAGCAGCACCTTTAATACCGCCCTCATCAACAATGGCTTTAAACGTTTTAAGTATTAATATTTCCATAGGGTTCTTACATTAATTTTAAATAAGCCACTAAACACTTCTCTTTTTGAGAATCTTTAATTCTTAATAATTCAATTTTTTATACTAGCAGAGCCACGTATTCTTAGCGAATAACAACCGTAAACTTAAAGTAGAACAAACAAATGACCATCACAAAAACACGTGCTTACCTTGCGGGCATTTGCAGCATAATAGTCACCGTTGGCGTGGCTAGATTTTCGTATAGCTTACTCATCCCCATAATGCAAAGCGGTGCAGGTTTAACCGAGCTAGGCTCTGGCTGGTTAGCCACCTCCAACTTTATGGGTTATATGTTTGGCGTTTTTATAGCTGCAAACATGCATAACTTAAATCACAAATATAACTTGCATCGTATTTACCTTATTTTGAGTGTTATTACCTCTGCGGCAATGGTAATAACAAGTAATGTATACGTATGGGCACTACTTCGTTTTATTGCAGGTACTTGTGGCGCCGGTGGGTTTATTATTGCCTCAGGCCTTATTTTAAAATGGCTAGTTAACAATAATCATCGAGCAGAGCTTGGGATACACTTTGCTGGTGCGGGTATAAGTATTGTTGCTACATCATTGCTAGTAGAGCATATGCTCGCCATAGCGAGTAACTGGCAGCAACAATGGGTAGCCTTAGCCGTTATGGCGGCTGTAATTGCAATACCTGCATGGCTATGGATGCCTCACCCAAGCGCCCAACAGCAAATAAAGATCACTAAAAAAGACAATCCACCAACTAAAACCTTTAAATTATTAATAATGCTGGCCTATTTTTGTGCAGGATACGGCTACGCAGTTAGCTCTACATTTATCGTTGATATAGTAGAGCGTGTTGATAGCCTAAAAGGACAAGGTAGCTTTGCTTTTTTATTATTAGGGATAGCAGCAATTCCCGCAGCATTAATTTGGGATCGGATAGCTAGGCGTACAGGCTTTATTAAAGCTTTAATAGCTGCATACACCTTGCAAGCAATTGGTATTGTGCTCCCAACTCTAAGTAATACATTACCTGTAATTATAATAAGCGTATTGCTGTTTGGAGGTACCTTTATAGCCTGTGTAAGTCTTGTATTAACCATGGCAGGTAACTTTTACCCCAGTAACCCGGCAAGGTTTATGGGCACGATGACCCTAGCCTACGGCGCCGCACAAATAATAGCCCCCATTCCCAGCGGATACCTTTTAACGTATTTTGGTAACTATAATATGGCACTTTATTTATCGGCATTCATAGTAATGATTGGTACGTTGTTTTTGCTTAGGCTTTTAAAATGTTCTAAGTAATTAATTTATAATTACATAACAACTCAAACTATGTTTTGATAAGTAAATAGGTATAAAAATAATAAGAGACAAAAAATGACAAAGTTTAATAACAATAGTGTAGTTATCCTAAGCGCAGTACGCACCGCTATCGGTAGCTTTGGAGGGAGTCTTAAAAATTTCACTCCTGCAGAACTTGGCACACTTTGCGCTAAAGAAGCATTAGCCAGAGCAAATATATCATCAACTCAAGTGGGCTCATGTGTAATAGGTAAAGTTATTCATAATGGCCCTAAAGATGCTTACCTATCCAGAGTCATTGGCCTTGATGCAGGATTACCAATTAGTAGTCATGCGGTAACACTCAACCGTTTATGTGGCTCAGGTTTAGAAGCCATTATACAAGCAGCCCAACAAATTCAACTAGGTGACGTAGATGCAGCTTTAGCAGGCGGAGCAGAAAGCATGAGTAGCTCAGCCTACACACTAGAGAGTAACCGCTGGGGCCAAAAAATGGGGAATAGCACAGTGCTTGATGAGCTAACCACTACATTACAAGATCCATGGGATAACAGCTCAATGGGGATCACCGCCGAAAACATTGCAGAAAAATATAACATTACCCGCAACCAACAAGACGCTTACGCAGCGCAAAGTCATCATAAAGCAGCTAAAGCGATAGCCAAAGGACACTTTAAAGAGCAAATAGTCCCTATTGAGATAAAAACGCGAAATAATATCCATGTGTTTGATACCGACGAGCACGTACGCGCCGATACCTCAAGTGAAAAGCTTGCCACACTAAAACCGTATTTCAAACACGATGGTACAGTGACTGCAGCTACCTCATCAGGCATCAATGATGGCGCAGCCATATTAGTACTTATGTCAGAGCATAAAGCCATTCAACAAGGTTTAAAGCCGCTTGGGCGTTTAATTGGTTATGCAAGAGCAGGCGTAGAGCCAACTTTAATGGGCATAGGCCCTATTCCTGCGGTACAACAAGTCATGAAAAAAACTGGCTTAACCATTGAGCAAATGGATGTCATTGAATCAAACGAAGCCTTTGCAGCACAAGCGCTTTGCGTAGCTAATGAGCTTAATTTTCCTGCTGATAAAGTAAACCCAAATGGCGGTGCAATTGCACTTGGCCACCCAGTTGGTGCAACCGGGGCAATATTATCTACCAAATGCCTGTACGAGCTTAAACGTATTAATGGTAAATATGGGTTAGTCACTATGTGCATAGGTGGTGGCCAAGGAATAGCCGCTATTTTTGAAGCATTATAAATCATTAGCCAACTATAACTTCATTATTGTGTCACTTTTGAGCCAACAGCGTGAAATGATGGCTCATAAAGTCATCGCTTTATTTTGAAGCCTAGATTTGACTTTGCAGTTTATCTATTGGGTATATTCACACGTAAGTTTGACCAGTTCTGGTAAGTACCAACAGAATATAACAGACCGATAAATAAGCATATTGATGAACTGACTAGCCAAAAAACAATGCTATTTTCGGGGAACATAGGCATTAATATAATAAATGAAACACCACGTAAAATATAAATAGATGAAATAAGAACTAAAGCGGTTCTAACCAGTGGAAGTTTACCGATAACCCTTGCGCCAGATAACCCGTAAACAGACCAAGTGAAAAGGATTAAAACTAATACGGATGTAACGATGGCTGGATATGATTCACCAGCTTCTGCCATTTTAGCCATTTGCTCACCCGCACCAAAAAAACGGTACCAATCACCACCAAATATAATGCACCCCAAATGAGCTAAAGCAGCTATTGCGCTAAAGGATGCGCCAAACATAAGAGGTTTATTAATATTTGAATCGATCACTATACATCCTGTATATGCCTAACAAGCTGATAGAATAACTCGTTTTTAATTTATTTTTATTGATGTATCAACCATAGCTGAGTTCCCATTTTCGTGCAATCGGTTACTTCAATATCATGTAAAATATAAAAAAAGGATTTAGTGCTGGTCTAATTGGTGTTTTGAAGGTATTTCAGTGGTTTTAGTGACTTATTTTAGATTATAAGGCCTAGCTTTTTTAATGCATCGTGTATTGCCGTTTTTCTATATTATGAACAAAACAATACCGTTGACGCATAATAAAACTGGCTGTCAGTGACTAACCATTGCATGTGGTATCACAGAGTAAACAATGCGCTAGGCAATGACTATTTAGCTTCAAAAGGCTTAGTGTCATTGAGAGATATTTGGATCAATATTCATTACGGGAGATGAACCGCCCATTGCACTTCATGTTAATAAAAAGCGCATGATGGGTGGTGTGGGGGCTGGAGGAGACCTCCGGCTACCCGATTAGCTTTTAGGATACACAGATATTAAGAACAGCTTTCATTTTTGAATAATCACAATGTACGCCTAAAATATTTGCCTCAATCCAGTCATCAACACTTACAGCATCGAAAGATATCTCAAACCCAGAATTAATAACTAAATGTTCAAAAAAAATACGCTGAGCACGACCGTTACCTTCCCTAAAAGGGTGAATCATATTTAGATCACAATAATATTCAGATAACTTTGTAATGAACTCGCTGTATTCTAGATCCACTAAATAGTTATCTTGCGACAACTTGTTTAATAACTTATTAGATTCATTTTCGATAAATGAAACATTACAAAATCTAGTATGCCCTTTTGTAATATCGACCTCTCTGAGTTTTCCTGACCACTCGTATAAATCTGTAAAAAGAGCATGGTGAATGTTGCAAAGGTAAGCTAAATCATATGGGGGCTCTTTGAATTCAATCGCTGCAGCGGCAACAAAGGATAAGTCTCTTTCCGCTTCAGAGAGTAATTTTTCATCTTGAATTGACAACTTATTCTTAAGTAAATTAGTTCCGGGGTAACAATATGGATCATCCCCAACACCATATTTATCAAGCATTGACTAATTGTGCTCTTTTTGCGTAATACTTTAATAACTCATTTCGTTTATCTTGGAGCTGCTTCTTATTCGCACTTAAATCAGGTTTTTTAGATGATATCCCCTCCAAACGAAGACTTTCATTATAGTTTTTGAGTTTAACTGAGTTTGAATATTCAATTTTATCAGATAGTGATAATAATTTACGTTTCCTCTGATGTTTTGATGAGATTCGGCGGGCCTTAGCTTTTGCTAAATCCAACTTATATAAGCGCTCAATAATTGAAGAGCCTGTCTCGAACGCACCCCAAGACTCTATAAAGAGATAAAAAGAGTTATTCTCTCTTCTTTTTTTAATACATATACCTAGATTTGAGTGCAAATCTTTAAGAACTGATTGAACTTTCCTTTCTGAAATACCTGTAGAATTAACTATAACCTTGGTATTAACATATTTAAATTGTACTAGAGCTGCTAAAACTTCAAATTCGTATTTCATAGAAAAAATTCTCCTGCATATATATGCGCCTTTAAATCTAGTTTACTATAATTTGGCAAAGATAGCAGCTTGGATCAAAAAGAAAGCTAACGAGCCTGTAGGATTACTCGTCTTTTAATTTATTATTTTGATGCATTAACCATAGCCGAGTTCCTATTTTGATTCAATTAGTTACTTCGATTTTACGTAAAATATAAAGAGGGTTTGCTGTTGCTTTTATTGGCGTTTTGGAAGGGATGACAGGTGTTTGAGTCGCTATATTTTGGCTTAAAAGGGCTTCCTTTTTTTAATGCAGGCTGTTTTGCAGCTTTTCTATATTATGAACAAGGCAATACAGTTGCCGCAGAACAAAGTGAATGCATTCACTTTCGTTTGTCCGCGTAAGATTAACTTATTCATGCCTTTGTCAACTGTAATATTTTGCTGTTTATTTAAGGGAAAGCAGATTTTATACAGCCTAGTCGTTTGCCATTACTTCAATAAAAAGCTGCCGTCTCCCCATTGGGCTGTCTATTTTGACCTCCATGCGAATCAGCTAACTGTGGATTTAGATCATTGGAGCCGCCGTAGGATAAGAATGTGCTACTGGCGGCAATGGCGCGCTCTATTAAGGAATAGCCCGTACAAAAGTACGCAGTTTAATGAAATTGGGTGTTAGCGAACGGCTCGCCATAGCCTGTGGTATCACCAGTACCAAAAGTAGGCGCTTGGAAGCGAAGGCCCCTTTAGAAGCTCAAAAAACAAAAGGAATTAACATTGCGCTAGGCAATGACTATTTAGCATCACAAGGTTTAGTGTCATTAAGAGATATTTGGATCAATATTCATTACGGGAGATGAACCGCCCATTGCACTTCCTATCAATAAAAAACGCATGATGAGTGGTGCGGGAGCTGGAGGAGACCTCTGGCTACCCGATTAGCAGGTTTATAAGTTTTCGGTTAATTCATTTGCCATCTGATTAGATTTTACTAGCCAGTCTTTGGATAATGTTGCAAACATATTACATTGTGTATCGTTACCATTATTTCTAGCATTAATAGCTAAAATACGCAGGTCATTTGCTTGCTTAATAGCCCAATGAGTATTCATAACTTTGGCTGATATAGATAAAGGTAAAGCACCGTAAGAAGCCATTGGCAATGGCGTTAATGAAGGTAATTCTGTTTCACTAAATAGATTTACATCTTTTTTTATCCATGGGGAAATATTTTTAACAAAAACTGATATTTCCACTTTTAACATTTTAGTCAAAAGCGTTTTTTCTCTATGAATACGTAACCAATCAATAAGTATAGTTAAACCAGCTCCCAATAAAGCACCAAATATAATCTTACAAACATCTGAAAATTCCATCGTGGTACATCTCCTGCTAACGTCGCAAACAAAGGCGCGAACGAAGTGAGTGTCCGGCGACGCAAGGCGCGAACGAAGTGAGTGTCCGGCGACGCAAGGCGCGAATTGATTTGCTTTGTTAGCTTCCGCCCACACCAAGCTGACACCCATTATTCTGGAATAAATTGAAAAGAGAACTGATAGCGCATCAACGTCAAATTCGGAACTACTTTTGCGGCTGCACGAGCCTTTCGATCAAACTCCGACGCAATCAAGATGCCGCGAACCTGATCGTTTCCTTCCTCTTCCATCACACTCCCGATATAGCTCAGTATTTGAGCTACAGCCCGCTGCCCAGCTACCCCTGTCTTTAACTCTATAACTACAGGGACCGAATTTGAATCTTCAGCGGTAATGTCGATGAACCCAGTTTCAACGGAACGTTCCCGACCGTTGTCGGTTACGCGGAGCCCCGTTTCAATCTGGCCGATGTTCTGACGGATAGCGGCCTGCATGTCCTTTTCTAGACCGATAGTTTGGGACTGAACATCCGGTTCGGGCATTTCTATCACCGGCACATCTTCGGGCTCGATGCGCTCTATATCATCTTCCAGAAAACGGCGATAACGCCGGATGGCATCTCGGTAGGATGCTAAATTGTTATAGGCATTTCCTTCAAAAGGAATTTTCGATTCATTGGGTCTATTATTTCGTCGGTCTTGGGTGGTATAGGTCAGTTCTTGGATTAACGATTCCAATCGATCCTCAGCATAAAGCGCATCAAGATCGCCATAGTAATCCTCGACCCTGCCAGCTCTATGCATCTGGGCTGTGATGGTTCCGCCCTGATAATTCTGGGTTGCCAGCCAATTCCTATAGTTTTCAGTCTGCATAATTCCTCACAAGGCAGCTAACAGCTTATTGAACACCACTTTGGGGGGTTATGACACCCCAAAACGGCGTATATTACATGGCTTAATAATTCCACTAAACAACTCCAATGTAAACAAACAATTACGTATGTTATAAAATTACCACTGCTAAAATACACCAAAACGACTTTTAATAATGTTATTGGACAAAACGCCAACCACTGTACAAATAATTAGTATTGATAGATGTACTATTTTTAGCTTATAAAACATACGACTCATTGGCTGGTAATTTAGCTAGGTGGTTTTAATTTTTGCTGCTGTTGCTTATGATGTGCGTATTCCCTGCCTTTTTAATATTCATTAAGGTTTTTTAAGTAATTTTCACTAAGGATGAACTCATGTCGAGCTATAACGAGACGCCAGAGCAAGTTGCGCAGGCCACCGATGGCTATGTGATGCAACAAACTATGTTGCGTATTAAAGATCCCATACCCTCGCTTGAATTTTATGAAAACGTATTAGGTATGAAGCTACTAGGTAAGTATGACTTCCCAGCGATGAAATTTACACTGTACTTTTTAGGCTACGAACAAGAGATGCCAAAAGGTGATGATAAAGAAAAGACCGAGTGGGTATTTGGCCGCCCAGCACTTATTGAGCTTACTCATAATTGGGGCACTGAAAACGATGATAGCTTTAGCGGCTATGTAAGTGGTAATGAAGAACCCAAAGGTTTTGGCCATATTGGCATTAGCGTACCTGATGTGTACGCAGCGTGTGAGCGCTTTGCCAAATTCGATGTCGAGTTTATTAAAAAACCAGATGATGGTTCTATGAAAGGCTTAGCTTTTATTAAAGACCCTGACGGATACTGGATTGAAATACTCTCACCTGAAGGGATTACTGAAATCATTCAAGCACAATAGCCAGTTTTAAATACGAAAAGCCTGCTCATGCAGGTTTTTAATTGATTTGGAGCTTGGTTAGTCTGCATGTAAACTCTGTTTTTGGTTAAACGATTATTTTCGTAACAATTTAATTATTAAAAGGGTTAAACTTCAAATTCTCTTAAGATCTAACCTATGAATTCTCTATAATAACCACACTCTAAGGCGCTCAAAGTTTTTACTTGTGTATTTATCATCATACACAAGAATGCGCGACTCACGGATCTTGAGATTAAGTGATAATACTATGGATTTTACAAAATAAATGTGTTTATTCTGTCTTGTCAATTTCACTTTGAAGTTTCTCAAGTTCATCAAGAATTCTGATAAATTTTTCACCGAAATTAGTGACCCTATACTCCACTTTTGGAGGTACCTCATTGTATGAAACCCGCTCCAAAATACCAAACTCAGTATTTCTACGTAAACATTGATTTAATACTTTAGTGGTTAAGCCTTCAATACTTCGTACCATTTCCCCTGGCCGATTTACTCCATCAGCGATAAGCTGATAAACGGTCAGAGACCATTTACAGCCATAAATAGTCTCTACCATTTTTGCACTTTCACTAGGCGCCGTTTTTCTCAAATATTTATTTTCTTTATTTTTCATTAAGATGTACTCCAAAGTACCTACCTTACCAATATGTACTTACTTTTTAACACTAGGTTACTGCGATAAATTATCTCCGAACTTTAACATATATCGGAGAAATTCATGACAATATCGAACATTGCTCTCATCATTGGCGGCTCAAGTGGTATGGGCTTAGCCACAGCAAAACAGCTAATCATTCAAGGAACGAGTGTGATTATCTTAGGCAATAACATTGCAAAACTGGAGTCGGCAAAATCAGCGTTAGCCGCAATAGCAAATACTGATACTAATGTTGAGATTTTACAAGCTAACCTTTATGAACAAAAAGATGTTGATAAAGTCATTAAAGCGATAAATACAGAAAAACGCCATATTAAATACTTGGTGAACTCGGCGGGTTATTTCAACCCTAAGCCATATTTATAGCACGAATTAGAGGATTATGATGCTTATGCTGCACTGAATCGGGCTAGTTTTTTTATAAGTCAAGCGGTATCTCATAATATGAGTAATAATGGAGGAGGATCTGTTGTTCATGTTGGCTCTATGTGGGCTAAACAAGCAATTAAAGCGACACCGTCTTCCGCATACTCTATGGCGAAAGCAGGGCTACATGCCTTGACACAGCACATGGCAATGGAGTTAGCTGAGTACAAAATTAGAGTTAATGCCGTGTCACCCGCTGTGGTAAATACGCCGATCTATGAAACCTTTATTAATCCTGAAGAAATGGACGATGTCCTTGCTGGCTTTAATAGTTTTCATCCCATTGGTCGTATTGGGACACCGGATGACATAGCAAATGCTATCATCTTTCTTCTTCAAGATAATGCAAGTTGGGTAACGGGAACAATTTTAGATATTGACGGTGGTGTCATGTCTGGTCGAAATTAAATAAATATTGTTATTGAGAAATTTAAATGACTACTTTAATCAATGCTAACTTTGAACAACGTGTAGTAATTCAACCTACTGACTATGAATGGGTAGGTTCCACTGCGCCCGGTGTTGAGCGTATACGACTTGACCGAATTGGGGATGAAGTGGCACGAGCAACTTCGATCGTTCGTTTTGCACCGAACAGTACTTTTCCGTCACACAACCATGATGGCGGAGAAGAGTTCCTCGTGCTAGAAGGTGTGTTTTCAGACGAGTATCAAGACTACCCAAAGGGAAGCTACGTACGTAATCCGATTGGTACCTCTCACAGCCCTAATATAGGTAAAGAAGGGGCAACTATATTGGTAAAACTACATCAATTTGACCAATATGACACAGAGAAAAAAATAATCTATACGCAAAATACTCCTTGGCAACAGGGGCTTATTGATGGGCTAAGGGTAATGTCTTTACATGAGTTTCAAGGTGAGCACATAGCTTTGGTAAAATGGGCTCCTAATACGCAATTCAAATCACATACCCATTGGGGAGGAGAAGAAATCTTTGTATTGGAAGGCACATTTTATGATGAACATGGGCGTTATCCCAAAGGTACATGGCTGCGTAGTCCTCACATGAGTCAACATACGCCCTTTACAAAAGAGGATGGTGCATTGATTTATGTTAAAGTTGGGCATTTATAAATATATCAACTCATTAAGCGGATATTAATATTGGTTTTACCCCAGAAGTAGAAGCCAACTATTAATTTCCGTTTAAATGAAGTAATTAAATGGACATATATTTTTTCATCAAAAAGCTTCTGCTGTATTTCTGTGGCTTAAGCTGCGCTAGTGTTTATTATCTTCATTATCACAGCATTTAATAACTCAGTAGATTATTCATGCGCTGCCACTAACCATGATTCTGACATAGTAAATGAGAGCAAACGGCTAAAACCTGGACTTCATTAACCATAATATTGAATTACCACTTCGCTCAAAACTAAGTAGCATCAAACATTCTAAATAGTAACCAAATGCTGATAACCATTGGCTATCAACGCTTGCTCCATTATCTCAATAACTGCGCGACTGTTAGCATGAGGTATCACATCAGATTCTAACTTGTTAGTTAAGATAAGCGTTGAAATATGCTCTATCTCAAACTCAAAGCTTTCCCCTGTACTATCAATTTCAATTTTTTGTTTGGCTCCATGGTGTGTGATCTCAATAATTTGCGGATTCCACCATTTCTCATGAATAATAATCTCAACATTTGGGCCTGATAAAACAGCTTTAGTTGGTAAGTTTCTGGTTATTGAAGCTGATAGGTTACCTTGCACCTTGGTGTTAAATACAAAGGAGACCATTTCATCAACGGCTGACATTGTATTATCTTGCGTAATATTTACTGAGGGTTTCTGTACAGGAATATTTAACTGTCGACAAATATCGACATATAACCATAGAGGATATACCCCAACGTCTAATGTAGCTCCACCACAATGTTTAGGGTCAAATAGGCGGTTAGTATTATTAAACTTATTCTTAGTACCAAATGAAGCCTCAATACAAGTAATTGCCAGATTATGACTTTTAATAAATTTAAGCAGTTCACGATAAGCAGGAAAAGTCACTGATTTCATTGCCTCAATAAGCAAAAGGTTTTTACTCTTTGCTAAATTGAGCATTTCATCCCAATCTTTCACATTAGTAAAGGCTGGCTTCTCTACAAAAACATGCTTATTATGGGCTAAAAATAAAGCTACTAACTCTTTGTGGCATGGATGAATAGTCGCCACATAAACAACATCGACGTGTGGATTTTCTGCTAGCGATTTATAATCACCATACGCAGTCTGGCAATCGAACTCATTGGCAAATTTATCCGCTCTTTCTTGAGAGCGCGATGCAACAGCATATAGCTCGGCATTATTTACATTATTTACATTATTTACATTATTTACATTATTTACATTATTTACATTATTTACATTATTTACATTATTTACATTATTTTTTAAATCGAAAGCAAAACGCTGCGCAATGCTACCAAGCCCGGCAATTCCCCAACGTACTGTTTTATTTTTATTCATCTAAATCCTATTGCCTTTAGCTATAGATTATTAATTGGCTCAAGTACTTCAATTGATTTAATAGGCCACCTATTGAGTTTTCACCACTATATGCTCGGTTGTTTTAGGTGTTTCGTTAAGCCAGCCGATTAACTTTTGTATATGCCCTGTTGAAGCGATAATCATATAACAGGCTTGGAGATAGCCCATTTCGTGTAATGACTTAAGCGCGTGTGCGTCAAGCTGTGCCAATGCTTGTTCATTGATGGCATATAAACCATTATACGTTTGCTTCTCCCCCTGTTGAGTGAGGCTCAGTTGTACGGCTTCTAGCAGCTCATGCTCTAGCAAGGTTGTAATAAACGCGCTAGTGCGCTTATTACCATGCATTAATGTCATTAACTGCTCACAAACAGTATTTAAGTAGGTTGTGGGTTCTCCTTGCTGATCAAAAATGCGCTCTCCTGTATCTGTATTAACACGAGGGTGATCTTGATGAATAAGCACCGCTAAATCGTTATCCGTTGGCTCGGTTATCGTTGCATCAGGTAGACCTAGTTTGAACGGCTGGCGCTTGATATGCAGCGGTATATGTTGCGCTCGCCAACTTCCTTGGTGCAAAAATAGATTCTCTCCCGCTGTAAATCCAGTTAAAACAAACAGTTCAAACTGGCCTGTCTGTGGATTTTTCATAAAATACACAGGGTAATCAAGCACCAACTGTTTTAACTCGTCAGCCACTATGGGAATGTAATTAATATTGTCACCAAATTCAGTACTTGGCTCATTGTTTATGTATAAGCTTGCGTGTGTTTTTTTATCTAATAATGTTGCTTTTGTCATCGTCAAGTTGCTCATTTAAATGCGGTGATTTAACTAAATTTTTTGTAAACCATACTGCTTGATTTGTTTTAATAATGTACGGTTATCTGGTAATTTACTCACTAACTCTGCCGTGTCTTTGGTATTTTTAGTTGCTAGATTTTGCGCTTTTTTAATCGTGCTAGAATGATTACCATAATGGGTCGTCGCTGTTTTAAACCCCATGCCATACAGCACGTATTGGTAGCTTGCTGCCGGAAATACCTCAACAGAATAATCAAAGTGGTTGTCATTTGGGATATGTGTTCGCCATAATGCTAGGTTATCTTGTAAGCTTTGCGTGATACTTTTCTCAGCACAATGTTGCTGCCAAAAAAGGCTATCGGTTCGCTCACTTAACATGTAGTGCAGCTTTAAAAAGTCGATAATACGCTGCCAACGGTAGCTAAAAGTACGATTAAATCGCGCGGCGGTTATATCCATGACTTGGCGATTAGCCGGTAATTGCTCAGCTATAAAGTTGGCGGATATTTCCACCAGCAATAAGGCAGATGCCTCTAATGGCTCTAAAAAACCAGCCGACAAACCAATTGCTACACAGTTTTTGTGCCAAAACTTTTCTCTGTGCCCTGGTTCAAAACTAATCTTTTTAACATTGAAGTCAGCGCGCTTAGCAGGCAAGATGTTTAAGTAATTAAAAAGTTGCTCTTTGGCCTCTTGCTCACTGATATGGCGGCTTGAGTAAACGTGCCCTACTCCACGTCGTGTTTGCAGGCCAATATCCCATATCCAACCTGCTGTTTGCGCTGTAGAGGTGGTGTGTGAACTAATCGCCTGAGCTTCATCTTCATACGGCATGTGTACTGCTAATGCGCTATCAGCAAACAAAATGTCTTTGCATGATTTAAAGCCAACGTTCAAATTTTCACCTAACAATAAAGATTTAAACCCTGAGCAATCTATAAATAAATCGCCGCAAAGCGTCGTGTTATTATCCAAACT
Source organism: Pseudoalteromonas sp. APC 3893 (assembly GCF_030408095.1). NCBI lineage: Bacteria > Pseudomonadati > Pseudomonadota > Gammaproteobacteria > Alteromonadales > Pseudoalteromonadaceae > Pseudoalteromonas > Pseudoalteromonas sp. APC 3893. The sequence continues at coordinate 303,501 of NZ_JASDCD010000002.1, read as the reverse complement.
TAAGGAGTGTATATCGCCATTGGTGTTATTATTTACCGATAAAACACTGGCCACTACATGTGTTACGTTTAAGTGGTTGATGCAATGATTTTTTAAAAATCTGGCAAATAGGCCAGCATCTAAATGATATGCGTAATTTGCCACGCCACTGTATTGTGGTGTTGTTACAGCTTTAGGTGCTAGGTTGTATTCACACAATGCGTGTTGTGGGCAAACAAAATTTGCAAAATGATTGTTCGGTATTGCTGAGTCAGTATCTTGGTTTAGCCAAGCTGCAGTTAAATCATTATCTGCAAATCCTTGTGGCATCATTAAGGGGTGATAATAAAAGTCGTTTTCTTTTGTGCTATGCCAGTTGGCAAATTTGGCACCTTGTTTAAACGATACATTACATTGATTAATAAACTGTGCTTCATCAACACCCATATTTTGTAAGGTCCTGCGCATGGTAGGCCATGTACCCTCACCGACACCAACCATTGCTATATCAGATGATTCAACTAATGTAATGTGGTAATTAAGACTGTGATGATTTTTTAAATAGGCTGCAATAATCCCTGCACTTAACCAACCAGCGGTTCCACCACCGACTATTACAATTGATTTTAATATGTCATTCATAGCAACCTCTATTATTGCTATATAACCAGTAAAAAGAGCAAGGCTAGAAGTGCCTTGCTCTTTAAATTTAGCTTATTACCACTTGGCAGTGAAACCTATGCTGTAACGTGGACCATATTGCTCAGCAGAGATCAGCTGTTCGCTAAAGCGGCCATGACGACGAACAGTTTCGTCCGTTAAGTTCAGCGCATCAAAATTAACTGAGTACGATTCATTAATCGTGTAATTAAAGTTAAAGTCGAGCTGACCATAGGCTTCAGTAAACGTAGGCTCTGTCCCTAGCGAAAGTAAAAACTCGTCGCGCCAGTTATAAGCAAGACGCACTTCGAAGTCGTCATTCTCATAAAAACCAACAAGGTTACCAGAGTCACTTAAGCCTGCTAATGCAATAGTTTGATCAAAGTTATACGGTTCAAACTCTTCATCACTGTTAACTAAGGTATAGTTAGCAACCACACCAAAACCAGTATCTTCAATCATGTACTGACCGTTTAATTCCCAGCCATCTACTTCACGATTTTGTAAGTTATCAGGTGTTGAAATATCAAAGGTAACAACCGGATCAGAGGGTTGGCTCATACAAGCAGGATTAGGTGTGTCGGAGCCATCTGGGCAGCCAGGGCGCGGATTTACACTTGGATCGCGCAGCGGCTCACCATTAATGTCATCAAGTGTGCCTTGTACAACCCCTGCACCAATAAAGTTTTCAACAAACTTTTTAAAGTAACCTACTGATGCATAGCTGCCATTATCACCGTACCACTCAAATGAAAAGTCAAAGTTGTCAGATGTTATTGGCAATAGATTTGGATTACCCTGTGAGGCATCAAATGGGCCTTCAGGACGTGCATTGATTGTGGTAGACGGGAACATAGCATCAATACCTGCACGAGCTAGTGTTCTACTGTAAGAAAAGCGCGCTTTATAGCCGTTATCTAGATCTGCACTTAAATCAAGATTTGGCAAAATACGTGTGTATTCACCTTCCAGCTCTTGTGGTGTGGCTTCATCAGCATACACAGGACGTAGCTCTTCAGCATGGCGATAGTTAAGCGCGATGATAGCTGGTTTCACAGAATAACCGGTTACATCTGTGCTTTCATAACGGACACCAACGTTCATATCAATTGGAATATTATTAAACTCAGTACTGACATCTAATGATACATAAAACGCCAAGGTTTGTTCTTGAACACCATTGGTTGAAACATCTGGCTCTCTAAATAGCCCTTCGCCTTTAACAATATCCACAAAGTCATGGGCATTGTATCTTGGCATATAAGGGAATAACTGATCTGAGCCTGTAAAACCATCGGCAAAACCTGTTGCGTCATCAAACGTCAACCCTAAGTTATCTAAAGGAATATCTACAAATGAAAATTGCTCAGATAAATAGGTATCAATTTGATAATCAGTGTACATAGCACCAAAATGAACTGCTGAAATTGCACCGCTGTTTAAGTTTTCCCACATACCACTGGCGTGATATTGCTTGATATTGTTTTCCATTTCATAACCACGGCGCTGGTATAAATCAGATACAATGTTTTCTTGTGCGTATGCACCACCGGGTAAAGTCGAATCATCTATAGTGATACTGGGTACTTCAGTAGAGAAGTTAGCGCCAATCAAAGCGACAGAACCTGGAATATTTTTCAAATTAGCGATGGTTTCTGCCGTATTACCGTCAGGGTTTGAATGAGAGGTAGAGTCATGAGCATCAAAGCTTAGTTTCAGAGAGTCAGTTGCCTGCCACGCTAAATTCAGGCCTAAAGAATCATTTTCTTTTTTCTCGTAAAGCTCCCATGCCCAAAAATTAAGTTCATCATTAGGATTGGTGATGTCCAATAAAGTGCCATTTTGATCTGCTGTACCACCTGGGTTATCGAACCAAAACGACATTTTGTTGGTTTCACTAACTTCTTCAAAACGCGATAAAGTGTAGTCAAAAGTTGCGGTTATATTATCTGTAGGTGCAAATTGTAATACTAATTGGGCGTTATCACGGGTACGTTCTGTTTCAAAACGCTCCATTTCTGGTGTCCACGGCACCCAGTAAGTACCCGTAGGGTTTACTGAAGTATCAATCGCACTGCTATCAACGCCATCAGGGTTAGCACGATTTTTCACCCACCCCTGCGACGTACCTACACGTTCACGACCACTTTCACGCTCTGAGTGAGAAACTGACAACAATACCCCAAACATATCATCAGCAAATGTTTGGCTGATCATGCCGGATATTTCAGGTGTAACATTAGATTTTTCTGAGCTGGTGTCTTTTATCGCTTTAACATTCGCGAACGCTTTAAAGCCATCGTAATCAAATGGTTTAGCAGTATTAATATCAATGGTTGCACCAATACCACCTGATGCGACATTCGCTTTACCTGTTTTATACACTGATACGCCTGAGACACTTTCAGCTGCAATTTCTCTAAAATTAAAACTACGTGACACGCCTGCTTCTTGTATGACTGATGAATTTGGCATCTGACGGCCATTTAACGTCACTAAGTTAAAGCTCGGGCCAAAGCCACGCACAGTTACTTGGTTACCTTCGTTATTGGCTCTATCAATTGACACACCACTAATACGTTGTAATGACTCGGCTAAATTTGTATCTGGTAATTTACCTATATCTTCAGCCGAAATAGCATCCACCACACCCGATGAGGTTTGTTTGATTGATGCAGATTTACTTAACGAACTACGAATGCCTGTAACTTGTATAACCTCAAGATTATCAGCTTCAGTTGTGTCTTGTGTTTGCGCATTAGCCAATGGTGTTGCGACTAACATGGCCATGCAAATTGCATTGAGTTTAAATTGTGTACTTATCATTTTTACACCTAAATGTTGTGTTTAGACGAAGTTGCCATAGATGATTTTTTAGTTTCCCCTAAATTGTTACCAAAACATTGTTAACAATTAACTTTACAGTAATGGAATAGCACTCAATAAGTCAATCGAAATTAAACAAAAATTTTACAAATACGCTGATATTAAGAACGACCATCAACAACTGGGAGAGCTTTGTGCAAAGGGAGCTAGAAAGTAACTATCTAAATTTGAGGAAATTATAAACAGCTAGTAGTGATAGAGCCTCACTTAAATAATGAGGCTAACGCTGTGAACAAGTTAAGTGTTGAGTAAAGAGGTTATTTTAGTTGCCGTACTTTTAAGCTCTACAAGCATGGCGTGTTTATTTACCCTTGATGTTAATGCTGCATCAAAAGAGGAGATGCTCAATGCCGCTATCAACTTTGCGTTGGGTTGACCTATTGGCACTGAAAAATCATCAACACCTGAGATCAATGGGTTACTTTGCACAAGCTGAGAGTCTGCAACAATATTATCAAGTTCTTGGCGTAACAGGTTTAGTCCTTTGGGCTTTAATTTACTATAACTTATATCGTGCTCAATCAACATGCTGCGTACGTCCTCGTTGCTATATGCTAATAGTAATTGTCCTGCGGTTGATTTACTTAAGGTAAATAATGATCCTTCAGCAATGCTCAAATGCATTGCACTGTGGCTGCGTGCTTGTACTACCGTCATAGCTTGACTTTGATACAGCATAGTTAAGTAGCACGACTGCCCTAAACTAACTGCTAGGTCTTCCATATATGGAATAGCGCATTGGCGTACTTGATCTATGGGTGAAATAGAACGGGATAAGTTATAAAGCTTTAAAGATAAGCTATAACGCCCAGAAAACTCATCCCGTATTAAATAGCCCCGAGAATCTAAGCCTACCAAAACCCGATAAATTTCATTTGCACTTCGATTAAGCCCAGCTGCTATTTCACTTTGTGAACATGCACTGCCCTTGTGCGCTAAATACTCAAGAATATCGAGGCCTTTATCTAGCGCGGGTACTGCGTATTTATTTTTTACTTTTGTGTTCATAAACCACCATTAGCGCAATAACACATCAATTTGCCATCTTCATATATGAATTAAAAAATAATTTTTCTACCGTATTTACAGTGAATTTATGAAGAAACAATTAGTTAATTTATTCCGATAGCATTCATATATAAATATCATATTTTCATATAAATTACAGCTTGACCGCTCAAGTAAACCAAATCATCATTGTCAACAATTTACAACAAAATGGTCACCAACAGGACACCCAGTTATGAATAACAGACAACTTACACCACAACAAATTGCTGACTTTCATCGAGACGGCTACGTTATTGCAAAAGGCTATTACGACGAACAAGAAATTGCCCGCTTACAGCAAACCGCCTTTAACGATGATTCGCTATACGAGCGAGCATGGCATAAAAAAGATGCTGATGGTGCAGTAAGTAAAGTGTGTTTATGGCAAAAAACGGGAGATGACTTTTACAGTATGTTTTCCCGTGGTCGTCGTTTAGTTGATGTCTGTGAAACCCTCATCGGTGAAGAGGTTTACCATACCAGCACCAAAATTATGATGAAAGAACCGTTTGTTGGCGGTGCTTGGGAATGGCATCAAGACTTTGGTTACTGGCATCGAGATAACTACATGCTTTATCCTAAAGCGATCAGTTGTATGGTGGCGATTAATAAAGCAACGATTGCAAATGGCTGCTTACAAGTTTTAAAAGGCTCTCATCATTTAGGGCGTTTAGATCACAGCAAAACTGGCGATCAAAAAGGCGCGTGCTTAGAGTTTGTCGAAGAGGCTATGAAATATCATGAGCTGGTTAACGTTGAACTTGAGCCTGGCGATGTGTTGTTTTTCCATTGTAATTTATTACATAAATCCAACCAAAACCGTGCTGCAGAGCCGCGTTGGTCAATGATCTGCGCATTTAACGCAGTTACTAATCAATCGTTTAAAGAAAACGAAGCTGTGTATTATCCGTTAGACCCCGTTAACGACGATGCCATTTTGAACTGGAATCCCGCTTAACTGTTCCTCCGTAATTCTAGCCAAACCAACTCATAGATTGTTAGCCCTTTTCTTGAGTTGGTTTTTTAATTTGGAAAACCAATGATTTGTAGCCTAACTGAAAAACAAAAACAACAACTTGCGCACCCATTCCCTAAAAACGGCCAAGATCCCCACGGTAAAATAATTGGTCATGGTAAATTCAAATATAAAGTAGATGCGCATTGGGGCAAACTCGATCCTAAACAATATCCAATCGAAAATTGCCACGCCATGGTAATGGATTCACAGGGGCGTATTCTTATGATCACTGATAACACGCGCAATAACATTTTAGTTTACTCGCAACAAGGTGAGTTACTAGATGCATTTGGTACACTATTTCCAGGTGGCCATGCTATTAAAATTGTGCAAGAAGGCGAGCAAGAATTCTTATATGTTGTCGATAGCGGCTGGGTTGTCAACCGACATTGGGATGGTCACAGCAAAGAACAATGGGACAGCCCTACCAACAATGTAATACCACAAGCTGGTTTTATCGCCAAAATGACCCTTGACGGCAAGCTTATTTACACGATTGGCCACCCTCAAACCTATGGCGCTTATTCACCTGAGCAACCTTTTCGTCCCACTGATATCGCCATAGCCCCAAATGGTGACTTATATGTTACTGATGGTTACGGCAGCGACTTTTTACTGCACTTTGATAAACACGGCCGCTATATCAAGCACTGGGGTGGGCATGATAACAACGATGACAATTACAACTTACATAATACCCATGGCATCGAGGTGGACTTACGTGATGAAAATAACCCAACTTTGCTCGTAAGCTCTCGGTTTGAGCAATGTTTAAAAGTATTTTCTTTAGATGGCCAATACCTTAAAACAATCAGTGCTAATGGCGCCTATATTGGTGGCCCCGTATTCAAGGGATCAGTTTTTTATGCGCCGGTGTGTTGGTCACACGTTGATAATCGCAATGTCGATGATTCAGGTTTTATTAGTATTTTTGATGAAACAAATAAAATCGTGGCTAACGTAGGTGCGCCGCAACCAGTTTATCTGGACGGCCAACTACAACCGATGCAAACTGATTGGCAAGTATTTAATCATGTGCACTGTATTTGTGTTGATCAAGATGACAATCTTTATGTTGGCCAATGGAACTCGTCAAATAGTTATCCTATGAAGTTAGTAAAACAGAATTAATAATGATAAAAGTGAATACGATCATTGTTTATTGTTAACAATGATCGTATGTTATTCATTCTAGTTTACAACAGGAACAAACTATAATGACAACACCTCGCCCTTCAATAACACTTAATTTAATTGCGCTAAGCTTAGCCTGTGTGTTTGCCAATGGTTGCAGCGATACACATAAAGCACCTGTGCAAGAGCCAGCCGTTAACTCACAAGCAGACCCATTTACTGAGGTAGAAACACTTACTAAGTTGGTTGATTTTTCAGATCAACAACAGCAAGATTGGCTTTTTGATAGTCATACATCCCATCAATTGATTGAGTCTGCAAATAATAAACAATTAGCGTTAAGTTTTTCTGCAAAGGGAAATATTTCTGAACTAAAAGTAGCTCCACAGAGCCCGTGGGACCTGTCAGCATATAATAACTATAACGTGGCTTTTGACGTTGAAAATACCAGCGCCAGCTCAGTACACGTTTACCTTTCAATAGAAAACCCAGAAGGACAACTACAAAGCCGCTCGGTTAGTTTACCGGCGAATTACTCAGGTACTGTCTATTTTCCTTTAGATGGTAAAGAAGCCTTAACCAATACTGGCATGTGGGGAGATGCGCCACCTTGGCAAACAAATGATCGATTAATGGTGTGGCGCTCTTGGCGTGATGACGGTGGCGAATTTACTAAAATTAGCGCAATGAACCTCTTCACTATCGGCGTGTTAGAAGATAAATCAATATTAATTGGCGATATTAAACTCAGAAAAAACCCACCATCCGATCCCAATTGGATGGTCAATATCATCGACAAATACGGTCAATACAGTAAACAAACCAATGCACTGACAATCACCTCTGATGAGCAGCTTAAACGTTTGGCTGATATTGAACTAGCTGAACTTGCAAAATCCAAAGGCATGAGCGACCGCTCTCGATTTGGTGGTTACGCCAACGGACCTAAGTTAGAGGCCACAGGCTATTTCAGAACTGAAAAAGTAGACGGTAAATGGTGGATGGTTGACCCTGAAGGCTATTTATTTTTCTCTCATGGCCCGGCCAACGTTCGCATGGCTAATCTTACCACTATTACCGGCGTAGACTTCAAAGATGATTCTGTACGCAACCGCAGTAGCGATGAGATTACCCCTGAAGATTCGATGGGGATCATTAAAGTCTCAGATCAAGCTCGCCAGAGCCGCTTTGTTACCTCTGATTTACGTCATAATATGTTTCAATGGTTGCCCGATTACAATGAACCACTGAGCGAGCATTACAGCTACCGACGCTCTACACATAAAGGCCCTGTTGCACATGGCGAAACATATAGTTTTTATCGTGCAAATTTACAACGTCGCTACGGCGAAACATCACCTCAGTCATATTTAGACAAATGGCACGAGGTAACACTTGACCGCATGAAAGATTGGGGTTTTACATCATTTGGCAACTGGGTCGATCCAGCTTTTTACGATAAAGAATCAGTACCCTATTTTGCCAATGGTTGGATTATTGGCGACTTCAAAACGCTCTCTGGACATACTAACCATTGGGGGCTGATGCCGGACTTTTATGATCATGAGTTTAAAAAACGCGCTGAAATCACCATTGATGCAATAGCACAAAAGATTAAAGCATCCCCTTGGTGTATCGGTATTTTTATAGATAACGAAAAAAGTTGGGGCGAGCGTGAAGGCAGCGTAGAAAAACGCTACGGGATCATACTCGATGCCCTTTCAAAAGATGCACAGCAAAGCCCAGCTAAACACGCATTTGCTACGCACCTTAAACAAAAGTACAGCTCAATTAATGCATTAAATAAAGCATGGCAAAGTGATATCACTAGCTGGAATGAACTCGACAAGGGCGTTACATTTACCACTTACAGCGATGCACAAATAGCCGATATATCTAAAATGCTAGAAATGCTCGGCGAACAATACTTTAAAGTGGTTAATAGTACGTTAGCTAAAAAGCTCCCTAATCACTTATACATGGGTGCTCGCATGGCTAACTGGGGCATGCCAGATGAAATTATTAAAGCGTCGGTAAAATACTCAGATGTATTGAGCTTTAATATTTATGAAGAAGGTATGCAAGATCATTATTGGCAATTTTTAGAAGATGTCGACCTACCGGTTGTCATTGGCGAATTCCACATTGGTACAGCTACTGACTCTGGCTTATTCAATCCAGGCATTGTCCATGCAGCGAATCAAACAGACCGTGCTGCTATGTATAAAAATTACATGCAAAGCGTACTCGAAAAACCTTACATGGTTGGCGCGCATTGGTTCCAGTATGTTGATGAACCTGTATCTGGCCGAGCCTTTGATGGCGAAAATGCCAATATCGGCTTCGTCACGGGCACCGATATTCCTTACCCTAAAATGATTGAGGCGGTAAAAGAAGTCACATCGACCATGTACGAAAAACGCTACGGTAAATAATACAAACGCTGATATGACCGGCTTTTTTTAAATTAAAGCCGGTTATAAAATATACCCTCTAGTTACACAACCAAGTGCTGCTTTAGGTAATCTTTCATAGTAACATTCAGTTGCCATTGCTCTGTTATTGGTTTATTAGAATTGAATTCATTCGGCATATAAGGCCAAGGACCAAACTCGGGGCAAATATAAAATATTTGCTGACCGCGTGCTTTTGCTAAGTCAATAATCGTTTGCCACCACTGTACATACACATTTAATGTGTCATGCCATTGGCTACTAAAGGGGTCATTCACTTGCGCGGATTGAGTGTGCCCTACTCTTGCATGGATATAGTAGCTCTGCTGCTGGGCTGCTAACAAGGCACCTTGTTGCTCTTCAAGTAAACTTTCACTGACATTGGTCCAGTGAGATAAATCCGCATTTAATTTAAGTTCAGGGTATTGCTTAAGGAAAGGCTCTGTAGCAAAAGCTGCAAAGTTAAACCGTCCTCGGTGAGTCTCATGGGTAATAGTAATACCCAAAGTGCGCTCTAACGCTAAAGCATCTTTAAGTAATAAGCTATTTTGCGCAAAGCTATAAAAGTCTTTCCCGGTATGTGAGTTTATAAACACAGGGTTAAGTGAGGCTAGGAAGCGCAATCGCGCATTAAATTTAGCGCGATATTGCTCAAACGATTCAACGGTTGGTGCAAGCCATTGTTGTGCTACCACAATAAAATTATCTTCACTGGCAGCACGTTTAACTGTTTCAATAAACTCATCATCATCAGGGAAGTTGATTTCAGCCCCGTCAAATCCAGCGTCGGTTACATTGGCAACAAACTTCTCTGCTGCTATCCCTTCAGAGCCCCAGTATGGGCATAAAAATTTTAGTTCCATATTCTTTTCCTCATAAATTAAATGGGCTCATCAAACATTGCAGCTTTGTGTTAGGCACGATACACTTAAAACATACTTTGTTAACAATAAACTATATGTCTAAGCCTGCAATCTATTGCGAGCCATTTACCATAAAAGATGGCTACGATTTTGAAATTCATCACGTGAGCTACCTTCAACACGATAGCTACTCGTGTTTTATGCATTTTCACCAAGTTCATGAATTTATTTTTTTTGAACATATTGATGGCACTTATTTCTATCATCAGGGCGAATCAAAACTATCAGACTATGACGCCGTATTTACCCCTGCTATGGAAACTCACGATTTTGAGCTTAAACCTCGCTCTAAGTCTTGGTATATAGTGCAATTTATGCCACAACAGTTAAATACTGAGGCTTTGCGCGAATTTAATGAACTGTTAAAGACCGGATTACACCTTAGCTTTTCTGTTGCAGTACAAAAGAAACTTCACAATTTATTAGCGTGGTTACTCAGTGAATATAATGAAAATCCAACAAGTAAAACCTGTAAGCAATTATTTAATAGCCTCATCACGCTCGTTTGCGAATATGGTAAAAATGGAACAGAAACAGTTAAAAAACCGCGCTCTAGTTCCGCAAGCTTTAAAAAGTTAATACCAATTATTGATGTACTAAAAACCAATGCCGGCATTAACTTTTCGTTGGAGCAAGCAGCCGATATGTGCCATTTATCTCCGTCTTATTTTTCTCGCGTCTTTAAAAAGCACTTCCGTATACCCTACTCTGATTACCTTATTCAACATAAGCTATATAATGCAGCGCGGTTATTAGGCCAAAGTGATATTTCAGTGACTGATATTGCTTATGACTTAGGTTTTTCTAGTCCTTCCTATTTCATTAAGCAATTTAAGTTTCACTTCAAAGTCACCCCACACCAATATCGCCAACAACTTCGCTGACAAGCACAATTATGTGCTTTGCAACAACGTTTTACTCAATGCTGTTGCGGTATCCTTTAGTAACGACTTATTGACCGACACTCGCTGCTTTATTGCTTGAGTGCCCAATACATAAGCTTTACTGCTATTAACGGCTTCAACACATAGCAAGGTGTCATCATGAAAATACCAAACAGAAAACTGCTCTTGTGTTTCTTCACGGACAATTAACTCGTTATACCCTTGTGATAAACCGACAATTTGTAGTTTGTATTGGTATTGATCGGACCAAAACCAAGGCACAGCCGATGGCCCTTGCTGATTTTTGGCAATAAATAAGGCTGCGGATTTTGCTTGATCAACGGCATTTTGCACTGACTCTAAACGGATCCAACGATTATAAAGTGTACTAAAATGACGAGTGCAATCACCGATAGCAAAAATATCTGGGTGAGATGTTTGGCAAACATCGTTTACTTTAATACCCTGCTCAACCTCTAACCCTGCTGAGCTTGCCAATTGAGTATTTAGTTTTACACCCACTCCCACTAAAATAAAATCTGCGGGGTATTGAGTGCCATCACCGCATACCACGATGTGTTTATTGCTTTGGTGTTTTATTTCGACTACGTCTTTACTGGTTTGTAAACTAACACCTTTCGTTTTATGTAATTCAGTTAAAAAATCAGACATCACCGCTGAAGTCACGCGGGATAATATTTTGTCTTGTTTTTCAATCACAGTGACATTGGCACCTAATGACACAAAAGACGATGCAGACTCAAGCCCGATATAACCGTCCCCAATAATCACTACTTGTTTATCGCGACTGCTATTAAGTGCATTTTTTATCGCTTTTGCATCGGCAAACGTGCGCATAGCAAAATACTGATTATTTCCTGCATCATCAACGGTTTCATCCAACCCGGTAATGGGAGGAATAAACGCTGAGCAGCCAGTGGCTATAACAAGCTTGTCAAATGAAATGAATCGACCACACGCTAATGTAATGACTTTTTCTTCACCATCGATAGCCGTTACCGTTTGTCCTAAACATAGCTCTAAGTTATTATCTGTGTAGGCTTTTTCTGCCTTTAACGGGGTTGATACAGCTTCACTTGCTTGTAAGGTTTTTTTAGATAATGGCGGCCTGTGATAAGGTAATTCAGGGTCGCTATCTATGAGTGTAATACGCCCAAGCCAGCCTTGTTGGCGTAAATTAAACGCAAAGTTAACCCCTGCGTGGCTAGCACCTATTACCACTGCATTTGAGTCCATGTCGTTTTGCTCTGTAAATGTATTTTGCATGAGAGTTTACCGATTAATTCGCAACAACAAATGTCATGCCATCAATGTCGTCAGACAACTCAATTTGACAACATAAACGGCTATACTCTGTCACGTTATCGTCAAGTTCTAGCATATCGCTTTCAATTTCCTCTGCTGCACCCACTTTTTCAAAATCCTCAGGGGCAACATAAATATGACAAGTTGCACAAGAGCACACCCCGCCACAATCGCCATCAATACCCGCAACACCATTCGCCGCGGCTAACTCCATTAATGAACCATTACTACCTTCAACTTCAACTGCGCCATTGGTTTTGGTCATAAATATTACTTTTGCCATGAGTAGATTCCTCTCGATCTTATTACACTTGCTATAGTGTGTTATTAAATTAATTATTTTGCTTTCAGGCTGACTTGGAAGCTGTTAAAACCCACTTTTCTTGAGAACTCACCCAGCTTTTCGATATTTTCATCTGCTTTTAAGGTGTCTATGCTGGCTACTTTACTTGCTAGGGATAACACTAATTGACGTAATAATTGTCGTGCATGAGTGGCCCCTAAACAGTTGTGATGACTAAAGCCAAAACTTACATGGGGGTTTACTTTACGGTCAAAATCAACATTATCTGGATTCTTAAAAATGTTTTCGTCACGATTCGCTGATGCCCAGCACAGAGATATACGGCTATCTGCTTTTATTGCATGCTCGCATAATTGAGTATCTTCGGTTGCAACACGTCCCATCTGTGTTAGTGGCGAGAAGTAACGAATAAGCTCTTCAACAGCGCGATTTACAATCTCAGGCTCGTCATGAATACGCTGTAAATCATTGATGTTTTCGCTAAAGTAAGCAATTGAATTTGTTATAGCGTTAATAACGGTATCGCGGCCACCAGCAAATGTTAAAATCATCACTCCTTTTACTTGCTCTTTTGTCATTGTTTTACCATTAACTTGCGCAGCCAATAATACTGAGTACAAGTCGTCACTAGGGTTAGCAATCGCTTTATCTATTTCATTATCTATATAGTCATAAAGAATATTGGCTTTATCGACGTCTAGGTCGCTGTCTTCACTTCTAAATACGTGAGTTCCCCAATCAATCCATGTTTGTGCTTTATCCATCGCTGTATTAAGTAATAAAGTTAATGCTTTTGATTGCAGCGGTAGTGCAAATTCACTAACAATATCGAGTGATTTAGCATTTAGTGCCTTCTCGATTGTCTCGTCGATGATCTGTTGTAAACTAGCCTGATATGGCTGTTCAAGTGGACGTTTAAACCATGGGTTTAGTAATTCACGAAAACCACCATGCTCAGGTGGGTCAACTTCAAAAGGAATTTGTCGGGTTTCACGAATGGCAACTTCCGAAGGAATAACAATGCGACCAGGTTTTGCACCTGATTGAAAAACAGCACAGTTATGCGCGGCTTTTCGTACGTCTTTTAAGCCTAAGACCATATTTACGGGATCATTTTGGTCATCCATTTGGCCTATTCCTGCTGTAGTGCGTTGCGCTTTAAATGCATCAGGAAATTCACTCACCTTTGTGTTTTTTGTTGTCATGACTTAATACCTTCACCCTAAAATATAAATTTGATGAACCATACTAGTCCGTTATTTTTGCTCAAAATACACAACTAACGCTTAAAAATGGTAATTTCATGTCCTATTTATTTTTTGTTAAAAAACCACAAGCACAAAAAAGCCGATGCACTGCATCGGCTTTAGGTGGGCAAATGTGAGAGAATCCACCCTACCTAATTACTTCTCATTCAAATATACGGTTTTCTTCTCAAGATATTGCTCTAAACCATATTGGCCGTCTTCACCGCCCATACCGCTCATCTTCCAACCGTTATGAAAGCCTTGATGTTGCTCACCTAAACCACGGTTAACATACACTTCGCCTACTTCCATCTCTGCAATTGAGCGATGAATATATTTCATTGATTGCGTATATAAATACGCTGACAAACCATATTCACTGTCGTTAGTGTAGGCAATGGCTTCATCAATGCTGTTGATTTTGATGATTGGCAATACCGGACCAAAGGTTTCTTCATGTACCAAAATATTATCTTGTTCAACATCAACTAGTACCGTTGGTTCGTACCAATTGCCGCCTTCAAAGCCTGCTATTGTGGCTACTTTACCACCGGTAGCAAGCTTTGCGCCTTGGGCAATGCCTTTTTCAACAATTGAATGAATATTATTAATTTCGCTCTGGTTAACTTTAGGGCCCATATCTGAACTTGCATCCATCGGGTCGCCTACTTTTAACGCTTTAACTTTAGGAATAAACTTTTCAATAAAGCTGTCGTAAACATCGCTATGCACATATAAACGCTCGGCGCAGGTACATACTTGTCCACAGTTGGCAAAACGCGCAGCAACTGCATCATCTACTGCTTTATCTAAGTCAGCATCTTCCATAACAATAAACGGGGCTTTACCACCTAGCTCTAACATAACAGGAGTTAGGTTTTTACCACTGGCTTGGTGAATAATTTGTCCAGCACGGGTACTGCCTGTCATCGTAATCAGCTTAGTTAGCGGGCTTTCACATAAATGCTGACCAACTACTGAGCCAGTACCATTTATAATGTTTAGTACACCCGCTGGAATACCTGCTTGGTTAGCAAGTTCACCTAGTTCCATGGTTGTTAATGGTGTTTCTTGTGTTGGCTTAATAACAATACTATTACCAGTAATAAGGGCAGGACCAATTTTACGACCAGCTAATGCCAGCGGAAAGTTCCATGCTGTAATAGCCACAACCACACCACGCGGTACTTTATGTATATAAATTTTTTCGTTTTCGTGATCAGAAGGAATGACATCCCCTTTAATTGTTAACGCGTTATCACACGCATATTCAATAAAGGTTGCTGTGACGTTCGCTTCCATACGGGCAACGTCAATCAATTTACCTTGCTCTTGTACTAATAACTCAGCCAAGCGCTCATTATTATCACGAATATTTTGTGCAAACCGGCGTAATATTGTCGCGCGCTCTCGTGGTGTTTTTTGTGCCCATTGAGTTTGTGCAACTGTTGCGGTTTCAAGCGCTTGTTGAGCATCTTCAATGCTGCCTTTAGGAATAGTCCCTACTTGTTCACCCGTACTTGGTGACAGCACAGAAATAGTTTCACTATTTGATGAGCTAACATACTCACCGTTGATAAAGTTTACGTTATTTTTAATTGTCATTTTTTATCGTCCCATCCAGCCGCCATCAACTAGCAGTACGCTGCCGTTCATGTAGTTTGAGGCGTCTGATGCTAAAAATACAGTCGGCCCTTTAAAGTCATCGGGTGTACCCCAACGACCTTGCGGAATTCGCTCTAAAATAGATTTTGCGCGATCAGCATCATTTCTGAGTGCTTCGGTATTATCGGTGGCAATGTAACCTGGTGCAATAGCATTAACGTTAACGCCTTTACTCGCCCACTCGTTAGCCAATGCTTTAGTTAATTGCCCAATCGCACCTTTACTTGCTGCGTAGCCAGGTACAGTAATACCACCTTGGAAAGTAAGCAATGACGCAGTAAAAATTATTTTACCTTGGCCACGCTCTACCATTTCTTTACCAAACTCACGGCTTAGAATAAATTGTGAGTTTAAATTAATCTCAATGATTTTATCCCAATATTCATCGCTGTGTTCAACGGCTGGGTCACGTAATATTGAGCCGGCGTTGTTCACTAAAATATCGATTTGCGTATGATTGCTTTTCACCTCATTGATAAAGCTATATAAGCTTTCTCGTGATGAAAAGTCACATTGATAAGCATAAAAATTCTGCCCACGCTCCAACACTTGCGTTTCTACATCTGAGCCTGACTTTGCTAAGCTTGCTGATACACCTATGATATCGGCACCCGCTTCTGCTAATGCAAGTGCCATTGCTTTACCAATGCCTCGGCTACACCCGGTGACTAACGCTGTTTTACCTTTTAAGCTAAATTTATCTAACATGATTTGTTCCATTACTTAGTTTGGCAAGATACAAGGGCTTTCATACCCGTTGGATTGTTATCCATACTGGCAAATGCAGTACTAATATCTGCAAGCTCACTGACAGAGGTAATAAATGGTTCTAAGTCAATTTGGCCAGTAGCAACTAAATCAATCGCCATTTCAAAGTCAGCATCTTCGTATACACGAGCACCAACCAGCTCTAACTCACGCCAGAAAAATTGAAATAAATCGACTGGCGGTTTTTGTGAGTGGATAGCAACCATACAGATGCGGCCACGCACAGCTGCAATTTGGGTCATGGCTTCAACTGCCGGTTGCACACCCGATACTTCAAAAACAACATCAGCACCTTTTCCATCTGACCATTTTGATACATATTCTTGTAAGTCTTGCTCAAGTGGATTAATTGTTTCGATATCAAAACGTGATGAGAACTTACGACGGTCATTATTTACCTCAGAGATAAGTACATCAGCACCCACACTTTTAGCCACCAGTGCGACAAGCTGACCTATTGGGCCGCCACCAATAACAACCGCTTTTTCGCCGGCTTTTAAACGAGAACGTGAAATATCATGGCAAGCAACCGATAACGGTTCGATCAGTGCGCCTTGCTCAAGAGATACGTTATCAGGTAATTTATGAATAGTACGGGCTTTTACAGTCCAAGAATTTTGAAACGCGCCTACTGAGTCAATACCCATAAACTTAAGGTTATGACATATGTGTTCATGACCTGCATTACAGGCTGGGCAATCACCACAATGATCCAAAGGTCGCACAACTACTCGCTCGCCTACTTTTAAATGTGTAACCTCACTGCCAAGCTCAGCGACAACACCTGAAATCTCATGACCTATGGTGTGTGGTGGGTTTACACGTTGATCCATTACACCATGGTAAATGTGCATGTCGGTACCACAAATACCAACAAAACCAACATCTAAACGAACTTCATCTGCTTGTGGCTTTATCGCTTGACCTGCAACGATACGAAACGATTTATTACCAATATATTCTGCTGCTTGCATAGTGATACCTTATGATTGTTTTACTAAATGTGGTTTAACTAATTGCGCGTCAAACTCTACGCCAGTACCGATAATATCTGGGGCGCAGGCTTTACCATTATCATCAAGTTGTAACGGTCGCGTTGTGTATTCATCAATCGGGAACGAGTGAACTTCTAAAAATCCCGCATGAGGTTGTGAAGCCAAAAGCGATACATGTAATTCATGCATACCATGGCTACAAATAGGTAAGTTGTGGGTATAAGCTTGGCTTGCTACGTGCAGCCAGCCCGTGATACCGCCAATGTTAGAGGCATCAGGTTGTAAAAAGCCTAATTTGGCTTGATCAATTGCATAGCCAAATTCATGCAAAGTGTGCAGGTTTTCGCCCATCGCTAAAGGAATTGATGTCGCCTGTGCTATACGTGCAAAACCTTTGTAGTCATCAGGAATGGTTGGTTCTTCAAACCAAGTAATATCAAATTTTTCAATAGCTTTGGCAAAACGAATTGCATGCTCTACGTTCATTGAGTAATTAGCATCGACCATTAATGTTCTGTCATCACCAATCAACTGCCTGACAGCTTCAACGCGAGCAACGTCTTCTTTATAGTCTTCTTTACCAACTTTGATTTTAACGGCGTTAAAGCCACGCTCTAGATAGCCTTGAATATTCGCCAGCAGCTTTTTCTGATCAAAATTAAGGTCAATTCCACCAGCGTAGCACGCTGTTTTATCGCTATGACCACCAGCGACTTGCCACAGTGGTGCTGATAACCGCTTACATTTGATATCCCACAGCGCAATATCAACTGCAGAAATAGCAAAGCTTAATAAACCACCGCGACCAACATAATGCAGATCCCACTGTAATTTATCCCAAATTGACATGATGGCTGATGAGTCAGCGCCAATTAAGCCTGGTTTAATTTCATCATTTAATAATGAATAAATAGCACGGCCACCTTTGCCACCTGTGTAGGTATAACCCATGCCTTCATAGCCGTCGTTTGTCATGATGCGCACAGCAATCACTTCAAAATGGGTATGATCTCCATGTTTAGCATCACTTAACACCTCAGCCAGAGGAATTTGATAATACTCCACCTTTACGCTTTTTATTTTTAGTAATGAATTTCTCATCTAGCCACCAAATTAGTTTACATGATACTATCTATTGTTAACAATCTACAACAATGCCAATTTATTGTAAAGGATATATAGTTAATAAAATGAAAATAACTTAACGCGGAAATTTGCTTTAGAATGAAGCGCGAGCAAGTTAATCAACTGACTTGACTTGCTCTATGAGTTGTAATGGTGAGCCTTAGTAGCTTAATTCTTTAATGAGAGCGCCAACAAGTGTTGATGTGCAGTGATATACACCCGATTTTGCTGAGCATTAAAGGCTAAATTGGCACTGATGTGAGGAAGCCTTACCCGTGCCAATAACGTCCCTTGTTCATCAAATAGCCAAAGTCCGTTAGGACCGGTTGCAAAAATAATCCCGCTATCCGCGTGTATTTTTAAGCCATCTGGCAAGCCATGACTATCCGATGTAACAGCAGGCAATTGATACAGTAACTTTTTATTTATTACCGTCCCGTCTTTATGCAATTTGTATTGATACCATGCAGGCTTTTGCGGATTGGATGCCGCTACATACAAGGTGCTTTCATCCTTTGATAACGCAATTCCATTTGGGTAAATTAATTGCTTATCAAGCACCCTGAGTTGGCCTTTTGCATTCAATGAATATACCCCTTGGAAGCTTAGCTCTTTAGCGGGATCATCAAGTTGCTTAGCAAGCCCATAAGGGGGATCACTAAAAAATAGAGTACCTTGCTGATCATAAATACCATCGTTAGGGCTATTGAGCTGTTGCCCTTGATAACGACTCACTAATTCGCGGTAGTTTGTTTTAGGATCATTAACCGAGGATGCCATAGTGACAATTTTTCGTGAGCGAGATTGCAATAACACCAACTCATTTTGGTTGTTCATAACTAGGCCATTTGAGTAACCACTATCTGCTAAATAAAGGTGCACACCTTGGTCAGGCTGATAGCGATAGACTTGGTGGGTGGGAATATCTGAAAACAACAAATACCCTTCGTCTTCAACCCATACTGGCCCTTCAAGCCACTCAAAGCCGGTAGCCAGTGTTTCGATTGGTGCATCTAAATTTAAAACCTGCAACGCCCTGTTATCGTAGACTTCATACGGGCCTTGTTTTATCATTGGCTCTGCATCTACAGCGGTGCTAATAAGCACAGCTGTAAGCACTACCCAAGCCTGAATATAACTAGTTAACATTATTTGTATACCTGCGTTGATAAAGTTGCTGATTAACTTCCTTAGCAGCATTTACAAGGGGCATGTATGGAATATCTGCCACATTAACAAAGCCAACGTTATAATTTTCGCCATCATAGGCACGCCCTGTTAATGGCGAATCTATGTATTGAAACCAATGCGCTCCGACAAAATATGGGTTATCGATAACACTCTTCATGTATTGTTGATACTTAACGCCACGCTCATGTTGTGACTGAGTATGAATAAGGCCTGGGTTTAATAGCCCAGAATCTAACGCACCATTGTGAAATTCACCAATAATACTGGGCTTATCAAGTACGGCTAAAAAATCCCAAAAATCATCATTTAAGCCTTCACGGTAATAATTATAACTCATTACATCTGCGTGCTCGCTCGCAGCTTGTCGGATCTCAGGTGTCATGCCCCAATCAGCAAATCGCGCACCCATGTATAGATGATTAGGCATGTGCTTAGCTGTCGCTTGCTCAACAACGGCAAAATATTGTTTTGCGTAGTGGTATAACATCACTGAAAAATCGGCTTGTACCGCTTCGTTGATATCATGGATAGCCACCCCTGAAGCAAATTCCTGCCAAGATGAAATATTAGTTTGCCAGTTCATATTTAATGCTGATATGTCTTGATACTTTTCTTTCATCAGTGACACAAATTCAGCTTTTGTCGGGCTTTGCTTTGCATTAACAGTTAATGTGTTGATCACTAAACCATATTGCGAATTAACTGAGCCCATCATGCCCCAGCTCTTTTCGTTATCTATAAATACGCCAACACACCATGGGTTATTTTTAACTTGCGCGGCGAGTGTTGCTAACGTCGCATCAGCGCGTTTAATAAATTCAGGATCAAAGGGGTCTGGTAGTGGGCTCCAGTAATCGTTGCCACTGCTAACGGTTTTAAAGTTACCAATGATCCAAGCATTCGCAAAATAGGGCATGCGATCTTCTTGGTAAAAATCCTCATCAATCCAGTTACCGAACGAGGTAAAACCCCATGTGAGCATACGATCAATGGTGGACTCTCGCCATTTTTGCATCAATACTTGTTCGTTTTGAGTTTCATATTTGCGTTGTAAATTAGCTCTATAAAAACTGAATGTTTCGCCTTTTTTTAACGCACCACTGTGAACCTCACGGCGATATCCATAATTATCTGCGAGTGGGTCATCAACAGCGGGTAGCCAATTAAACATATTTGATCTTAATTCTGAGCTAACATAACGTGATGGCCATGCCGATTTAGGCGCAGGGTTTAAACCAATCGAATCTTCAGGTGTTAAATCACCGGGTTCTCTTTGTACTATGTATTTTTGATCAAAGTCGAAACCTGTAATAGTAGTGGTATTGGCTAAGCGTACATTGGCAATACCGGTTGAAAAAAATAAATAGCCTTGAGGGTCAACTAGGCTCCATTTCCCATTGTACTTTTCGGTCCTAAAGTAGCCTGTAGCCTGCAGTTTTGGCCCCTGCTGCCATCCACCGAACTTAGAGCGACCAGCTAAAGGGACTTTGCTAAGGTTAGCTTGCTCTTGTTTTGAAACCGCAACTAACTGCTCAATTGAAGACACTTTATTGGCAAAATCACGCTTGGCGTTTTGGCCAAACTTATCCACTAAGCCTACTAGGTACTCGGTATCAAAATTTGTTGGCTTTATTAGTCTTACATTATCAATGAATAATTGTTTGTCTTCTAGTAAGCCCTTAGTGCCAAAGCTCACTTTTATGACCTGGCTGACATCAATATTTTTTGCACCACCTCGATACAATACCGGTGTGTAGCTGCTTTGCCAACTTGGAGGGTGAGAGCGTATACCCGACTCTATATTTAAATCAACGCCTTTTAATTCAATATAATAAGTATTAGTTGATTCGCTGGGCACCACTACACTGCGGCTTTGCGCTTTGCCAGTTTTATCGATTGTTTTTATATATAACTGGGTAGACACTTTATCAGGGTTTTCAATATCTAAAGCAAAAGCGAAATTACCTAAAGCTTGCCAATTCCAAGTTTGGTTATTTACAAATTCAATATCACTTTCGTGATGCGTTTTTGCAGCAAATGTAACCTTTAATTTATGGTTGCCTTGGCGTTCAATAAGGCTTGTAGTGGCATTGTGACTTTTTAAAAATGGCTGATAGTCAGCTTTTTCAAAATCCCACAGCATGTGTTCTTTTTGTATAGTATTACTAAGCTTTGTGCTTTCTTTGGGTTGATTATTAGTACAGCCGACAAGCCCAGTGCCTAACAATAGAGCTATTGGGATATAAATGGTTTTATGTGTGTATTTCATAGCAAGCCTATTCTTTTATTATTAAAGAACCGCTTTTGTACAAAAACGGTTAGGTACTATGTTGAATAATTACACAACACAAAATAAATAACAATTAATTGTCAACAATACACTCAATGTAAAAACTTTGCTAATCGTTTTATTCAATAAATTGAAAACGTTGATTGTCGCCGTTATAACACTGCCACTGCACAATATCAGCACCATTTGCTTGCAGTTTACCTGCGATATCAACACATTTATTACTTAAACTTGATTTGAGCTCGAAGTAGCCATCACCCGTGCTATTGAGAGTAAAGCGTTGACTGGCTTTTGCATTGTCACAAACCCACTGCTGCAACTTAGCGCCATTACTTGAACTGGCGTTTTCAATCTGCATGCACAAGCCAGTTAACTGCGAGCTAATTGCATATTCATTACTACCTAGCTCAACAAGGTTAAATTGTTGATTTTCGTTATTAGCACTACAGCCCCACTGCTGATAATAAGTGCCATTAGTCATTGCGCCACCAGTAATATCAATACACTTTTGGCTATGCTTAACTTTGAGCTGCCCACCATTACTAACACTGTTTGTATTGGACGCATTAACAGGTTTATAAACTCGCACCCAATCGACATACATTTTATTTTTACTATCATTGGCTAGGTCTGCATCAGTTGCAATATTACCCGCTTCTGAGCGCCAATCATGATCTTCAGTATCAATAATAATATAAGCAGATTGATCCATATTATGTGTGTTCTTATTTAACGTAGCCCCAGTGTAGTCTTTGTCTTTCATGACCACTTGTGCCCACGAACCATCAGGCGTTTGCTGGCCATCTATGTAAAATGTGACGTCTGTTGGGCTTTTCCAATACACGCCAAAACGATGAAAACCTTCACGCCAATACGTTCCCCAGCTAGGCGTATTATGCGTTTGGTCGTTGTAATCACTAATTATTTGGTTAGATTGTTGATCACGAATAAATACATGAAAGTTAGTCGACATGTTTTTTGCAAACCAATCATCACGCGCACCACCGTATACTTCGAGTACATCAATCTCTCGCTGGTCATTATCGCTAAGCAGCCAAAAATTTGAAGATAATTCCAGATTACTGACTTTGATATTTGCCTCTAAAAATATCGGAAAACTAACTTTTGTTTTAGAAGTAATAACCCCTGCATTAACTTTATCTGTGCCGGCACGACGCGAAGCACTAATAATAAGGTTACCATCTGAAACCCAAGACTCGTCCTGCTGCCAATAGGTCAGGCCGGGACCAGTCCAACTATTAAAGTAAGTATCATTCCATTTACTGGTAAATGTCGCTGGTTTCCCGGTGTAATTAAATGAATCTGAGTAGTCTTCTTGTAGTTGCCATACTTTCCCCTCATCAGGTGAAACTGGTAAAGGGATTGAGTCCCAATCATTTGCAAACAAGTTGGTAGTAGTGAGTAAACACCCGATAAACAATGTTATTTTGTTCATTTTTGCCTCTTTAAATTGATGTTGTCATTTTAGCCACAAAATGTGACCAACAAAGACTAGTACAAATAAGAAACAAAATAAATAAATTGTCAACAAAATACTTTTAACAATAAGTCAAATGCGCTATGGTCAGTTTTGCATCAAGCTGTGTATAACTCATTGGTTATGCGCGTCTCAATCAAAAGATAATACAACAATGGAAGGGCTTTCATGGTACTAAAAAATAAAATAATCAAGGGGATACCCCCTCTTATAATGCTAACTTTTGGTGTGCTAATGGTGACGGGGTGTAGTGATACTAAAAATAATGTCAATTCAGTTCATTTACAAAACCTACAAACAGAACTTATTAAAACGACTGACCCGCTAACTATTAACTATCATGTGACAGGAAGCCTGATTAAAAAAATAAACCTCGTCATATCAAATCCCGGTGACTATGCAACTTTAAATATTTATGCCAACAACACGCTATTATTTGAAAACCTTAACATAGCGCGTACTGGCAAACACACTTTTAATGCATTAGTAGAATTTCCTCAACTAGGTGACACCACCCTCACCTTCAAAGTTAACAATAGCGATATCACGCTGCACAGTGCCTCATTTGAAGATGTAGCAGATTTAACGTTACCAACCTATACAGATATAACCAAAACGGCCGGGTTAGATAGTGTGAACTCTATTAAATACGCAGGCCCTACCATTGCTGATATAGACGGTGATGGTGACTATGATTTTATCGTAAACAATCACAATCAAGAAAGCAGCAAACTCTACTGGAACAATGGTGATGGTACCGTAACCAAACACGACAAAAACTTAGCTCGTTGGTTTATGCATGACTTACATGGAACAGCTGTTGGAGATTACGATAATGACGGTGATTTGGATTTAGTGGTCACCCAAGGTGGTGGTAATGGGACTAATCCCTCTAAAGCTAATTTTTATACTAACGATAATGGCACCTTGGTATTGACTACCGGTGATGTTGCTATTGATAAAGGCGGCCGCGGTCGAGGCGCAAAATTCTCTGATATGGATTTAGATGGCGACCTTGATTTAATGCTGATAAATGAAACCAGCTTAAACGGTGACAAGCCCCAGCATTTTTTTTATGAAAATACGGGAAATGGAAAGTTTAAACGTAAACGTGTTAAAGGCATAGAAGATCAGCACCCTTCACGGGCATTAATCACAGATATTAATAATGATCATATTGATGACATTATTTTGTATGCACCTTTATCTATTTGGCAAGGCAATGGTGATTTTACTTTTACTGATGTCACGCATACCCTACCGCAAAGCGTCATTGACGATAAAGATATAATGGCAATTACTGATATTGATATCGATAATGATGGCGACCTCGATTTATATTTAGCCAGAGGTAAAGAGTTTGAAACCGGTAAAGGCGAGGCCCCTTTTGTCGATCACGATCCAATTGAGAAAACGTTTTCAATAAAGCCAAGAGGTTATAAAGGAGTCGATAAATTTAGTTTTGATGCTGATGGAGTGATTAAATTCCACCAATATTACTATTTAGCTCAAGGTGCATTTAGAGGCAAGGATTACCCGTTATTCTTAGGGCGAGAAAAAACAGCTACCGTACTTGCCAGTACTGAGGAGATGTCTTTTAGTGCTGAACAAGCACAAGGCTGGCCCGCCGATATCTCAGAAAATGGGGTTTACTTTGGACACTTAGGAAATGGCCATTGGCAAGCAGCCCTAGTTCGTAACGACGATATATTTTGGGGGTTTAAATTTAGTTTAGCAGGTGTTGATAACATAGAAACTGATTTTCAACCCGAAAACCGCAATATCACTGATACCTTACTTCGTAATGATAATGGTAAATTTACTGATGTTTCAAGCGCATGGAATATTCCTCTCGGTGGAAATTCTTTAGGTGTTACTCGCGGTGACTTTAACAATGATAGTCATCAAGACCTGTTAATTTATCGCTGGGGTAATATTGGAAATAGAATTTCAGATGTCATGTTATTAAATGACGGTAACGGGCAGTTCCATGCCCTTACAAGCCATGGCGCTAATGATATAGGCGGCCCCGGCAATGGTGATATGGGGCAAGCTTTTGATTTTGACTTGGATGGCAACCTTGATTTACTCAGTGGTAGTGAAGGTGGCCAGTGGTATTTATATAACAAAACGTCCACCGAAAACGCTAACAATAACTATGCGTTAGTTGAAGTGGGCTATTCCCCAGATGCAAATATTGATGCAACCTCTGCTGTAGTGACTGTTGAAACATCGAATCACAGCTATCGAAAGCGAGTCGGTTCTGCAGGCGCTGTATTTTCACAAAGTTTACTTAACATTGTTCACTTTGGCCTAGGAAAAGCCGAAACGATTGAAAATATTAACGTTAGATGGAGAAATGGTGAAACAGTCAGTATTAGCAATAAGCCCGTTAATCACTTATATACAACAGATAGCCTTGATCCAACCAGCTTAATTTTATCAGAGCAAAACCCTACTTCAATCAGAGAAGGTACGGCAGTTAAGTTTCAAGCTAAGGTAACGCCAAATCATGCAGACACCCGTTTGATATGGTCATCCAGTGATGAAGCTATTCTTAGCGTAGATCAACATGGAATCGTCACAGCCTTAGGTAAAAACGCAGATAAAGCAACGATTACGGCCACCAGCAAGGCTAATAACCTTTCTACAAGCCGCCAAGTCAATATTACTAAATGGCAACCTATACCTATCGAATCAATAAATATTCTATCGCTTGATAAAGATTCAACTTATCAGCAATTAAATAATAAACCAACGTTGTTTGTTGGGCAAACTTTAAACTTGGCGGCCAAACCAACGCCCAGAATCGCAGATAATAGTAAGGTCAACTGGACAAGTAGTAACACCTCTGTCGCAACAGTAGATCAATCAGGGGCTGTAACAGCTATTGATAGTGGAAAAGCTATCATTTCAGCAACCGCATTAGCTAATACAAAAGTGAGTGACCAAATTGAAATTAAAGTAACACAAAAAATTGACCCATACATTCGAATAAGCAATGCAAGCCAGCTTGAAGGAATGCGATTTAAAGTTGGTGACGATATTGTACTCAATGTCGACTATCACGCTGGATCAAATAATACCGTCATTGCTGCTGATGAAGGCGGTATTCGCTTTTGGCTAAGGCATTTTAAATCAAAGTGGATCCCTGTAAAAGACACCGTACTTAAAGACACCAGTGTATTAGGGACACAATCAGGGCAATCAACAATGACGCTATCGCTTGACGGCCTTACGCCAACAGCACAATTACCAAAAGGACACTTTTATTTATTGCGCGCCACTTTTGCATCAAGTAACGGTAATATGTACGATGCCACAATATATCCTTTAGATATTGTCGAACCCACAACTAATTATAATAACCAATAAAATATTATGTTCAGTACTGTAACTTTCAAAGTACTGAACATAAAATCTAAAATTAAAGAAGCCGAGCTCAGCTCTTACCTTGTTCGTCAAATAGATTCGCAAGTTGATGCGTCTAACTTTGGTGATTTTGATCTGAATGCCTGAGCTTTATGCGCTACACACTTTATTTTTACCGGTACTCTTAGCTAAATACAAATTTTCATCTGCTTTTTTTATTGCCCAGTCGATACTACCCGTACGAATAACTTCACACACTCCCACACTTACAAATAAGTTTATCTTTTCCTGCTCGACACTAACTGGCTGTGCAAGTAAGTCTTGCTGAATACTTTTGGCCAACACAATCGCCCCATCGACACTCGTTTGTGGTAGTACACATAAAAACTCTTCACCACCCCAGCGACAGAAAATATCTTTTGCTCTAGAAAATTTACGAAAAGTATCAGCTAAATGTATGAGTGCTAAATCCCCAGCTTGGTGACCATATTTATCATTGATTTTTTTAAAATCATCAACATCAAAAAGCATAATTGATAACGAAGTATTTGATTTATCACTTTGTAACTTTTCTTCGTACAAACGTTCCATGGTATACCGTCGATTAGGTAATGCGGTAAGAGGATCCGTAGTCGCTAGAATCTCATTACTTTTAGCTAATTGGATGAGTTTTCTGCTGTAACTCTCACGAAAGTACTCATAGAAGCCACTTAATAAAGCAACCACTATAAAAGATAATAATATGCGGGAAAGTAACTCTGGGGAGTTATATTGATAACCATTAAAGTTATCAGCTATCACAAAGGCAGCTATCACAGCTAAAATGAAAATAGTTATATCTATAATCCCTTTACGCAGTCCTCGCATAAAGAAAGTAACAGGAGAAACGATAAAAATCCAAATAGGGCCTGTACCATGGCTTCCCCCTGTATAGACCAAATACAGCATCAATATAAACAAAGTGTATAAAACAATACAAGATGAAAGCCTGTCGTTACTTTTAATAAACCATGGAAGTATAAATAAGCTCGAAGCAATAATTAAACTTGCAAACAATGGATAATTAGCATCAATAATTGCAAAAAAAGACATTACTGCGGTTGCAATAGAGCCTGTAAAAGCAAAAGATTTTATAATTAACTTTCTTTCACTTTGATCTGAATAATTTATCATTTGCTAGTTTACTATTCCTAGAGTTATACAACATTTATAGTTTACCCATAATTTAAACGTTCATACACTCAGGTTTTACTAAAATTCGTCAATGAGTGTTTTTCGCACAATTACAAATCTGCCTATTAAAAAACACTCTACATTACAGGCTAATAAAGGTAAATGTATCAGTTAAAGCGCTCAGGATTTTCATGCAACAATAAAGTTTATTCTTTTACTATAAACTTAAATTATTAATGCCATACAAACTCTTGAGTATGATAAAAATAACGATCATCACTAATACTCACACAGTGTTGATCAATAGTAATATCCCAATCAAGGTTTCTCGTTAGGTTTGATTTAATGTGATCTATAAACTGCTTATCAATTTCAATTAAATGGCTATTAGGTAATAATCTTAATTGGGGCTTTGCCTGGTTTAACCACTCACTTTTAGCAGTTGTTAAAATAATAAATTCATCGACGACTTTTGTAGCCTTAAGCATGCGTTGTAAATCTGGCTTATCAACACTTAACCATTTTGTATAGTGTTCATTTAGCGCTTTGACAGAAACATCTGGTCTATATTTATCAGAAAAATTATTTATTTTCGCAGATTTATCATATGACAAAAAACTGTAACCCAATAGCTTCAAAATGAAATGATCAAGTGTTTCGTTTTTAGTCAGTGACGTAGTAAAAACTTCGCGATGATTTCGTTGTTGACGTAAATCTGCAATGGTAAATCGTGCTTTAAATATACGGCTTTTGTCAGTCATTCTCATGACTCCAGCAGTGAACGAATGATAAGTATAGTTGAGAATAACTAAACTGGCATATCGAGGTTATGGTATAACATTATTGATAACTCAAGATAATGATGTTACATTATATCACAACATAAAAATCAATTAATGTAGTAATTATGAACCGATATTCAATTCTTTCTGCTGCGATCATTACAGCGCTTAGCTCTTACTCTGTCCATGCTGCAACTGTAAATGGTCATGTTGTAAATCCTAATAATCAACCAATAGCTAATGCCGATGTTCACGTACATGGCAAAACGCAGTCTATAAAAACAGATAACCAAGGTAACTTTAGTATTGATATAGATGCCAACAGTCAATTGCATATCAGTAAAAATAACTACCTTGATGTACGTGTTGACGTAAATGAAACCAATTCAACTGTAAACGTGACTTTAACGCCCACATCGGTAGAAACTGTCGTTGTTTATGCATCTGCTTTACATAAAAATAGTTTAGAGATGATTTCACCTGTGAGTGTATTGTCAGGTGATGAACTAAAAAACAAATCAAAACCAACACTTGGTGAAACGTTAAAAGGTCTTCCAGGTGTTAATGCCAGCTACTTTGGTCCAGTGTCATCAAGCCCTATTATTCGTGGCTTAGACGGTCCACGAGTCAAAATCACTCAAAATGGTTTGGATAGCAGCGATGCATCCCGTATTGGTCCAGATCACGCAACATCTAATGACACGCTATCTGCCGAGCAAATTGAAGTGCTTAGAGGCCCAGCCACCCTACTGTATGGTTCCGGTGCAATTGGTGGTGTGGTAAATGTGGTTGATAACCGAATTCCTACTGACAATATTGAGCAATTTACTGGTGCCATGGAGTACAGCCACGATACGGTATCAAATGCCAATACTTATGCTGCAAAGCTTGAAACAGGTCATGACAACTTTAACTTTCACTTCGATGGAACAAAGCGTACTGGTGATGATTACCAAACGCCAGAATTTGAGCTACCAGAGGATGAACACGAAGAGCATGATGACCACGATCATGAAGAAGAAGCCCACGAAACAGCGACCTCTGTAGAAAACACTTTTATTGATAGCCAAACAGTAAATTTTGGTACCAGTTATGTCGGTGAGCATTTCACCCTAGGTGTCGCTTATGGGCGTATCGATACAGATTATGGTATTCCTGCGCATGAACATATTGGCCATGATCATGAATCTCATGAAGAAAGCCATGATGAAGAGCATGACGAACATGAAGGTGAATCTGTCTATGCCAGTGTGGAGCAAGACCGTTGGCAAGGCTTGATGAGTTACGCACTGCACAATAATTGGATTGAAACGATTAACTTACGCTTAGGTTACACTGATTATCAGCATAGTGAAATTGAAGACGGTGTAATTGGCACAACCTTTAAAAATAAAACAACTGAAGCGCGTTTAAACATAGAGCATAAATTTGGTAACTGGCATGGGATGGCAGGATACCACTTTAGCGACTCTGACTATGATGCCGATGGCGAAGAAGCCTTTACGCCGGCGAGTAAAACAACGAGCCATGCTGTTTTTATTTTAGAAGAGCAGCAATTTGGTGATGTCACGGTTGAGTTAGGTGCCCGCTTAGAAGATTACAACATTGATAGTAATATCGCAGCACAAGATGAGCATGACCATGACCATGACCATGACCATGACCATGAAGAGCATGATGAAGATAAAGAAGAACACGATGAAATAACTGCCTACAGCAAAAGCTTTACTAACTTAAGTGTATCTGCCGGCGCTATTTGGCAATATACATCAGGTCAAAGTATTGCTCTAAGTGCATCACATTCAGAGCGTGCGCCATTATCCGCTGAACTTCTGTCAAACGGGATTCATATTGCAACAGGTACGTATGAACTTGGCTTAGGCTATGTGATTGAAGATGGTGAAGCGCATTTTGAGCCGCAAGACATTAAACAAGAAACATCGACCAATCTTGATTTAAGTTTTAGACGTTTCAGCGGAGACTTTGGTTATACAGTCAATTTATTCTACAACGATATTGAAAACTTTTATTATCAACAAAATACAGGCCTTGTTTATGATGAAGAGCATGGTTTTGAACAAAATAGTGAAGAGCACGAAGAAAGCGTCGCGGTATATCAATTCGTAAGCAAAGACGCTGAACTTTATGGTATCGAATTTGATGCTCATTACCAGGTGAACGCAAACGCAATGGTTAAAGTGTTTGGTGATTCAACAACAGCAAAACTTAAAGATGATGAAAACCTGCCAAGGATACCAGCCAATAAAATAGGCTCAGAGTTACAATATACGCTTAGTGATTGGCAGTTTACACTCACAGGTACTCATTATTTTGAGCAAAATGATATTACAAATTATGAAACAACCACACAGAGCTACACCTTATTTGATGCACAGGCAAATTATCAATTAAGTGTAGGATCTGTTGATTCAGAGTTTTATATTAACGTTGACAACATAACTGATGAACTTGGCTTTGTGCACAGCTCATTTATTAAAGAAAAGGCTCCTTTACCTGGGCGTAACTTTAAAATTGGCGTACGCGGATATTTCTGATTATAAGTTACTCATCTATAACTATATAGTTGAGTTACTGCTATTTAATGTAAAAGATCCACCTTCTAAAGAAGGTGGCTTTGAATTAGCCCCCTAAAAGGGGGCGTTGTTTACTCCAGTGTTAACTGAGCTTGCTCTTGCCTCTCTTCTTTCTGCTGATGCCTGACATATCTTCGTATTACTTCTTCATTTATGCCAACCGTGTCAACAAAATACCCTCGCTGCCAAAAATGATTACCCCATAACTTATTCTTTCTTAAATACGGATATTTACTAAACATTTTTAACGCTATTTTACCTTTCAATGCTCCCATTAATTTTGAAATTGACAGCTTTGGTGGCACTTTTACTACTAAGTGTACGTGATCTATTTGTACATTCAGCTCAACAACTTTGCATCCAAGCTGTTCACAATAGACCTGAATGCATCTGTATACATCCCTGCCTACTTTGTTTTTAAGGATCCTAAATCTATATTTCGGTGTCCAAACTATATGATATTGACATCGCCAATACACATGCGATGCTTTCTCGTATCTACTCATGTTTTTTCCTTTTGTGACTTCGCTAAAAATCAACTTAGGAATTAACATGAGTACTTTTTACAGGCAAAGCCTATTTGATGATAACCACCTACTGAAGTAGGTGGTTTAGGGGCTGAAAATAAAAAAACCACGCTTAAATAAGCGTGGTTTTTTATATCATGAGCTTTGTTAGCTCAGTGACTACTATTAAAGAATAGCGTGTAACTCAACATCAAATACAAGAGTTGAGAAAGGTGCGATTGCAGCACCGGCACCACGTTCACCATAAGCAAGCTCATGAGGAACGTAGATACGCCATTTAGTACCAACAGGCATCATTTGTAATGCTTCTGTCCAACCTTTGATAACGCCACCAACTGGGAATTCAGCAGGCTGACCACGTTCATAAGAGCTATCAAACACTGTACCGTTGATAAGCGTACCGTGGTAATCAACACGTACTGTTGACTCAGCTGTTGGCTTTTCGCCTTCACCTGTTGCAAGTACTTCATATTGAAGACCAGATTCAGTCACTGTGATTTCTGAACGCTTAGCATTTTCTTCTAAAAATGCGATACCTTCAGCAGAAAGTACTTTAGCTTCTTCTTCGCGACGAGCTTGAATTTCAGTGTTGATTTTTTCAAATGCAGCTTGGATCTCAGGAATTTCAACTTGGAATTCACCGCCGGCATAAGCATCTTTCATGCCTTCAAATACTGAATTTAAGTTTAGACCTTCAAAAGGGTTCGCTTTAAGTTGCTCGCCCATTTGTAAACCAATACCGTAACTTGCTTTTTCAGCATCTGTAGTAAAATTATCTGACATAATGTGTTTCACGTTTGTTTGTACCAGCCGAACCTGCACTGATACCAGTTAAAAGACGCGCCTATGCTATCATAAAAAAAAGCCCTTTTGGGCTTAGTTTTTATGGAGTTTTTGCTTAACTATACCCATTATTAGGGTAAATATCGGTAAGCTGATTAAAATACCTGCAAGCAACTCCCGACTGAGTAACGCATGAGCTCCTACAAATATAATTGGCACTAAGATTAGCCCCACTACGCCAATCACACATGCCCCAATTACCGGCCAATACTTATCATACTTAGTCATTAAATGCGCAGTTAATACATTGAAGCCTAAGCAGTATAATAATGAAGTAAAAAGTACAGCATCAGGTTGCGCATCAATAGCCATTTTAACAAGTAAATTTATGGCACTGTGATAACAATATGCAAATACAACCCACAATAAACTGTGTTTTAATAAACGTTGTAATGTATTTAATTGACGAGGCTCAGACATATAAACTCCAGATAGCAAAAAGCCGCCCATAAGGCGGCTTTTTAAATATGGTGGAGAGATAGGGATTTGAACCCTAGATGGGCTACAAACCCATGCCGGTTTTCAAGACCGGTGCATTCGACCACTCTGCCATCTCTCCGTACGGCGCGCATAATAGGTGTTACGGAGTTGATTGTAAAGCCCTATTAATGAAAAAGAGAAAATTAGTAATATTGCTTTGGACGCTTAGCAATCCACGAGCAAACTAAACATACTAATAAACTTAAAATGGCAAAACTTAAACATTGAAATATTAGGTCAAATTTATTCAAATCATCACTTGGCATGATCACTAATACAAATGCAGGCAAAATACTCAACATTAATACATAAAAACACACTTTAAATGCACGACCAAAATCAAAACGGCGTGTACGCTGCATCCACCAAGTTAGTACAACTAAAATTGAAATTGAAGAAATAGCCACTAAATGAGGAGTTTGCGTACTAAAAGCGGTATAAAGAGTCAGCACGGAACCGACTACCCCCCATAATGACCAGGTTAGCCATTTTTCTTTTTCACGTAAAAATAAATTTCCCATTGTTCTCGTCTTCTTTATTGTTATTGTTAAGACATTCCATACAGTAACAAAAAATAACAGATTAAAAAACAAACTGAAGAAGAATATAAACAATTGCCTCCTAGCACTCTTCACAGTCTGCAGCTAATATCACCATATCAGCTGCTAGCTTAATAGAGTATGACTGATTAAAAAGTATTAAGTTCCTTTGTCTACTATAAATTTGTGAAAAAGTGCTCTGGTTTATGTTTTGCTGCTTTTTTACAATCAACTTCAGGGGTACCTAAATATAAATACCCCACTATCTCATCTAACTCATTTAAGCTTAACTGTGCTTTCACTTGCTCACTTTGAGCAAAATAACCTGTCCGCCAAACACCACCTAAGCCTTGTGCAAATGCGGCTTGTTGCATTGCTAAAACAGCACATCCAGCACTTTGTACTTGCTCTATTCGCGGTACTTTCGGGTGTTGTTGGTATTTAGCAATAGCAATAATGATCATCGGTGCGCGCAGAGGTAATTCCTTTGCTCGTGAAATCACTTTCTCATCTTGTTGTTCTGTAACTGCGCTTTGATAATATATTTCACCTAAGCGATCACGCCCTTCACCTTGTACAACAATGAATTGCCACGGAGCGATACAACCATGATCAGGCACACGCAGTGCAGCTTGTTTAATAATGGCTAATTGTTCATCATTCGGCGCGGGCTGTGTTAAACGAGGGTCGGATTGTCGGGTCAATAAAAGCTCAATAGCATCCATAATCATTCTCAAAAGTAAAAAATGTAGCATACCATTGATGATTTATTGAAGTATAGGTGCGAGTAAGTCAGTAAATAAGTTAACAACACAATATGTTTAAAATTAAAAGCCAGAATACAAAGAAGCATTAGGGTCTCAATACAGTCACACTATTGTCGTGCGGGTAACCTATTAGCTACTCAAGCATCGCCTTTAATTTTGTAACGTAAGCGAATAAAATAGCTAATGTAGTCGCTACCAGTGTAGTGGTTGCAAAAGCATACACTAAGCCAAGTGCTGTGCCCCATGTGTTAATTGCATTAACGGTTGCAACGATAAGTAATGCTATACCTATACATCGAAACAATAGATAGGTGCTTTTTTTTAAGCGCCGGGCTTGACCAATGACATCATTGTAATGACGTTGCAGTGATAAACTCAGCAGTGTAAAGCCCAATAATTGCAGTATTATTTGCAGTAATATCAACATATTTAAATACCTTTTACTGTTTGCTTTATATGTGAGTTTGAAGAAGTAATAACACTTCGCTTTTGCAGCACAACCGCCGCAAAAGCAAAACACCCAGCAAAAGTCAGCATACTTAAATCAAACCCCAGCATTAACCAGTCGTTACTTTGTAAGCTTGCTAGCATACTGTGTTTAGTTGTCAGCATATTAACCAGTGGTATCAAGGCATAGGCCGCAGCTGCTAACCACAGCATATATTGCCAGGCTTTTTCTGGGGCTCGCACCAGGCAAAAACAACAACACAGCGCAAATACAATAAATAAACTATGCATTTCCCACTGTGCACGACTGGCCATTTCAACAGGTAATAAACGGTTTGCCCAAAAGTAAGCGGCTATGGCTATCGGTAAGCCAACAACCACTGCGGCGTTGAGCTTGTCTATCACATTGATAAACCTAGATTGCTGCTTCTTACGTTTTTGCACCCAAATAATCAATCCAGTTGCAATCATTCCAGCGCCTAATAAGCCTGATAAAAAATACAACCACCTTAAATAAATATCAGCAAATGTGCCTTCGTGTAAATGTTCCAACACATCATAAACTTCTGCTGCACTGTACTTTTTACCTGTTGCTTGCTCTATTTGTACTTTGTTTTCAACAACTCGATAGGTGATCAGCGTTGCAAACTCAATGCCCTCTTGCGCATCAAACCACACTTCAAACCCTGGCTGCTCAGAATTACGCTCTATCAAGCCTAAATAACTCACTGCCTGATCTTTAAAGCGTGATTTTGCATCAATTAATGCGGCTTCAAGTGATAAATTCTCAGCAGGTAACGCTATAAATTGCGTTTCTGTGTTTTCTGCTTGTGTTTCATCATACAACTGGCGATGCATTTTTTGGCCTTCACCATAGGTTGCATCAACAACAGGCGCAAATGACACACCCATTAATAAAATAAGCCCGCTGTATGTAATCATCAAATGAAAAGGCAGTGGCAACACACTAAAGATGTTATGAATATCAAGCCAGCTCCGTAGCCCCTTGTTGGCACGAAAGGTAAAAAATTCGATAAATATTTTTTTATGAATAATCACCCCTGTAACTAAACCAATCAGCATAAGCATGGTCGCTAAGCTGGTAACTAAATAACCAACAACCACAGGGACATAATGTAAATTGTAGTGCAATCGGTATAGTGTTTCACCGCCACTGGTTTCTCTGGTGGTTATAAGCTCACCGGTATTAGGCGCAAGGTTTTTTTCATGCCATTGCCTACTTGACCCAGTCTCTTTATTTGCTGGTTGCAACCACGAAATATCAATATATGGATCACGCGTTGAGGGGTAACTAATATACCACTGAGTTGCGTCTTGTGCATTGGCGGTGAGTTGCTGCTGCGCCACATTTAAAATAGTTAAGTCATCAATTGGCTCATTGACAATGGCTATTTCTGGTTTCATCCAGCGGTCTATTTCATTTTCAAAATAGCCTACAGTGCCCGTTACAAAAATAAAAAACAGTAACCAAGCAAATGCAAAGCCCGACCACGTGTGTAGCCAGCTCATGGATTGTCTAAATCGCGGTTTCATACTACTGCGGCCCCTGCAAATAGTAATTTAAAAAATAAAGTAAAATACATAAACCACCTACAACGGCAAAAGCGCGTATTGTTGTTTTAGTGGCAAATACAGATAACACAGTGATAAGGTAAAAAATAAAGCTAAGCATTAACCCTGTGATAATACTGTTTGTTTTATCGTTCAATAAATGATTACCAATCAATATTGCGCCAAGCATTGCCACAAGATAGCCGCCAACTAACGCAGTAAGCACACGAATAGTTACATCGATTGCAGTGAGGTGTTTTTTTGTCAGATTCATTGATTAGCGGTAGGTGCTTTATTAAAGCACCTACCTCATTCAGGAGTTAAAATTTATATGACACGCTCAGGCGGATATCACGCCCAGGCTCTTTAATACCTACAACACTTTCATAGCCAGGTATGTGGCCATAGTCAGCAACGCTGCCGTGGCTTAAGTAAGATTCGTCAAGTAAGTTTTGTACTGATAAGTCAAACCTTAAATTTGTAAGCGGCTCGTAGGTTACATAGGCATCAAATAAATCGTACCCTGGCTTATTAATTGTTTCGAGTTCGCTCATCCACCCCAGCTCAATTGAACGGTGGAATACTTCTATATCATTGAGGCCCGCAACATAGTTATAGTTTAAACCAAACTTAATTTGCTCATTCACATGGTAGTTAAAGTTAACATTAATAGAGTCGCCAATTGCATTACCTAAACCGCCGTACTCGTAAGCGGCCATTTGAATGCCGTCGAAATTAACAGTGCTGTAAGTAGAAGCGTCATTGGCATCCGGCCACACAAATGAGGCGTTATTTAATTCAACATCGTTATGGCTATAACTTACGATAACATCGAAATTATCACCTTGATAACCCGACACAAGCTCAATACCTTTGGTTTCTAAATCACCTATGTTTTCGTAAAATACACCTTCACTGCCTTTAAACTTATCAAACACCACGTCGTTAATAACACTTAAATACACTGATGCCTCAAACAACCATGTGCCGTCGTTATACACTAAGCCAAGCTCTGTATTATCAACCTCTTCTGGTGATAAGTTTTGATTTGGTTTAAGCTCGCCAACAGTAAAGGCATCAGCTACTTGTCTGCCTCTAAGTGCTTGCGCATAACCAGCAGATAGCTTTAATGATTCTGTTAAACTGTACTCAAAACCAATATTGCCACTAATACCATCTTGTTTGTCAGTCGAAAATTCATCTGAGGTTGTCACAGGCTTACCACTGGCATCGGTTTCTACAATCCAGTTACCATCAACTTGTACCCAGCTAACTTCGACACCACTGTGATCAAGTTCATACGCGTCATAACGCGCACCAAAGCTAAGTAATAGGGCATCACTTAATTGCCAATGGTCTTGAATATATACCGCGGTCACTGTGCCTTCTTCATCAAAAATCCCACCAAAATCTTCATAAGACTGCGCATGCACTTTATCGACTTTCTGCTCAATACCGTATGTTAGCGTATGCATACCTAAATCACTGGTATTGCGAATATCAAAACCCGTTGTTTTTATTGATGCATCCCAAGTATAAAGCTCACGTTTAAATGACGACTCAGTTTGGTAAATCGTTGTTTCCAAGTTTACTAAACTATTTAAGTACCACGCATGATTTAAAACGATGGTTTCGCGCTCTCCCCACGACATAAATAGCGGATCTGTTTCAAGGGGTGCCCAGTTGGTTTGTTTGCCAAACTCACCTTCTTCTTTGCGATTTTCGTAGCTTATTGAGAGGTTTTGATTTTCTGTAAGTTCGGCGTTTACTTTTATAAATGCAAGGGTTTGATCGGCAGCAGTACCCGGTAACTCTTCCCCATCACCGTCATCCATGTTGTCACGGCTAACGTTTACATAAGAGGCTAAAACCCCCACTTTATCAGTTAACTTACCGTATAAAGCAAGGCTTTCTTTATGGCCGTCATTACTGAAATAACTGGCCTTGGCAATACCACCAAACTGCTCATTTGCTGCAAGTAAATTATCGGCGCTTTTGGTTTTAAAACGTATCGCACCGCCAACAGCGCCCGTACCGGATGTTGCTTCACCCGCACCGGCTTGTACTTCTACGCTTTGTAATAGTTCAGGCTCAATCGCCACACGACCAATATGATGAAATAGCGTACTGGTTTGCGGCGCACCATCTACGGTTACATTCACCATAGAATCTTCCATACCGCGTACAAATATTTTTTGTGCAATGCCTAGCGAGCCACCAACTGTGACTGATGGTGTATGACGAAATATATCTGCTAGGTCATTTGCTTGGTAGTTTTCAAGCTCTGTAGGGGTAATTTCTGAGTTTGTGGTGGCGCCAACAACGGTGATTTTTTCTATTTTCTTTTCTTTTTTTGAATCTGGCTCTGTAACTGCGTTGGCATTAAAGCACAAAGCAAGCACTGCGCTGGCAACACTAGTTTTTACAAACGTTTGATTTTTTAATACAGATGGCATGAACTGAGTCTCAATTAAATGTTAAATAATTAATTAAGAATTATTACCATTTACAATCAGTAATGATACGACTTTTACAATTGTTACATTTAAGAAATAGGAATCATTATCACAACAGATAGACCTTCTAGTGTCTCATTTTTTGCCGTGACTGTTCCCCTAATACTATTCAGGTGGCGTTTTGCAAGGGCAAGGCCTAAGCCAAAGCTGTCATTTTCAGCCATTCTAGAATTATCAACACGAAAAAATGGATTAAAGATCCGATCCAAATATTGTTCAGGGATACCAGGGCCTTGATCAATAATCTCAATACAGTAGTAATCATTAGCCTGCGTTAATTTAACCCAAACATATTTACCTTTTGGTGTATAACGCAACGCATTTCGAATTATATTTTCAATGGCTGGACACAGAGCTCTATGACTAGTATTTTGAATCAGAGCATTGCTTGGTGTATCTAATAAAATATTACGGTCTGGAAATTCAAATTTTGCATCCTCAATCAGCACATCGAGCAAATCAACCAAATCTACGTCTTCTTGTTGAATAATTGGTTCTTCATTTTCTAGCCAAGCTAACGTTAACGTATCTTCTACCAAC
Organism: Pseudoalteromonas sp. APC 3893; assembly: GCF_030408095.1. NCBI lineage: Bacteria > Pseudomonadati > Pseudomonadota > Gammaproteobacteria > Alteromonadales > Pseudoalteromonadaceae > Pseudoalteromonas > Pseudoalteromonas sp. APC 3893. The sequence continues at coordinate 263,953 of NZ_JASDCD010000002.1, read as the reverse complement.
TTACGAATATGTTGTGATTCTCTCGCAATACGATCTAAATGATACTGGCTTTCTCTCTCTTCAAAGCTCTCAACTGCGATATCTAGTCGTGTTAATGGTGTACGTAATTCATGGGATAGATCTGAAATCAGTTGCCGTTGATTTGAAATAAGCTGACCTATACGACTTGCCATCTGATCAAATGTGGTGGCTAAATGAGATAACTCGTCATTTCGACTACCTAGATGCTTTCTAACTCTTACATCAAAATCACCCTTACTGAATGCTGTAGTGGCTTTATCTAACTGTTTTAATGGAGTAATTATATGCCTATACAATAAGATAGAGAGTAGAATTAATACTGCCATAGGCGCAATTATTTGCATCAAAAGTCGCGTTGTTCGCCAATATGTTCCAGGTCTCATTCGCTCTGGTAACTGGATCAAAAAACTGCCAGTACTACTTTTAAATGGTAGCTCCATTATTGGATTGTATTCAAAATATAGATGAATTTTCCAATCAACACTGCGTCCAAAATGATAAGCTCCAACGATGTGTTTTTCCGGTTTTTCACCCGCTAGATGTTCTATTTTGAAACGAACAACAGAAACTCGGGTATTTTCTGTCGTTCTTATTGATTCCAGTAAAGCTTCTAACTGATCATGTTGATTAGATAGATAAAGTTGCTCAACCTGATTTCCCCATGCCTTCAACTGATTCCGGTCTTTATCTGCAATAAAGCTCATACCTTCTTCTGTTTTAGATGTTAAAGCACTTAATGCATAAAAAAAAGCAACCAAGCCTATAGCAATAATCAAGCACAACTTCCAAAGTAATTTACGCTTCACTTAAAGCAGTATCCTTTACCATGTACTGTTTGTAAGCGCTCTCCTAGCCAGTTTGCTTCTGTTAGTTTTCTGCGTACTCGGCTCAAGTGCATGTCGATACTGCGATCATAAGCGCCTAATTTTTTATTGAGTACCGCCTGATATAAGTCTGCTTTGCTGACTATTTGATTTTGGTGCGACACAAGCTCCCAAAGCAATTTAAACTGTATAGGTGTGAACTCAAGCTCTTCACCATTTACATTAATAACTTGCTTGGCAGCATTCAGCATTAGGCCATCAATGCTTATTTCTACTTGGCTATTAGGCTGAACGCTGGTTTGACTACGCCTGAGTAGGCTTTCAATTCTAAGTAGCAGTTCTTGGGTGTTAAATGGTTTAGCAACGTAGTCATCTGCACCATGGCTTAAGCCTAAAATCCGTTCTTCCTCAGCGCCTTTGGCTGAAACCATAATAACAGGCTGTTGACTGGTTTCGCGCAGTGTTTTTAAAAGTGATACACCGTCTAACTTAGGGAGCATTTTATCAAGTAAAATAAGATGATGCTGTTGACGTTGAGCTATTTCTAAACCAGTTGAACCATCAAAACACTGCTCAACACAGTAACCTGATTTAACCAATAGATCGGTGAGATAATTATTTAAGATATTATCGTCTTCGATTAATAAAACCTTTATTTTTGACACTGGAGCACCTAAAATTAACACAAACGATAATTACTATTATTTTTATATTAATCATTGCGCTTAGCGATGTAAATAAGGCATAGGGCTTTAAAATAAAAAGCGCGGCTTTTCGCCGCGCTCAGATGTGAGTTTTAGACTGGGATTATTTTATAATTCACTCATCCCATTGCGGCGAAAACTCTGGGCTAGCTTGCCTATCGCCACAATCGAGCGCATTAATACGATCGATATCGTCGTTATCCAATTTAACTGAATCATCAAAATTATCTTTTAGGTTTTCACGCTTAGTAGATGATGGAATTGTAGTCATGCCATTGGCATTTATCCACGCCAGTACAACTTGGGCAGGCGATGCATTATGCTTTTTCGCAATATCGAGTACCGTGTCATCTTTAAGTACCTTACCCACTACAAACGGCATATACGCTGTTACATGAATATCATGCTGCTGACAAAAAGCACGCAGCTTAGTATTAGTAAGATAAGGATGAACTTCGATTTGGTTAGTGAAAATTTCATGACTATCAAGTGTTTGCATTGCTTCTTTCAAATTAGCAATGGTGAAATTTGATACGCCTATATGTTTTGTTAAGCCCAGCTCTTTGGCTTTCTTCAATTCGGTTAAATATTCGCTCATAGGCTCACTATTACTCGGTGAAGGCCAGTGGATCAATAATAGGTCTACTTGTTCAACCTGAAGCTTAGCTAAGCTTTCTTTGACACTGTCGATAAAGCTCGCTTTATTTAACTTATCGTTCCATACCTTGGTCGTAATAAATAATTCTTCACGCGCAATGTTACTGTCTTGTATAGCTTGTCCAACCTGCGCTTCATTGCCATATACTTGCGCTGTATCTATATGCCTAAACCCTACTTCTAGCGCCATACTTACCGAGTTATAGGCCGTTTTACCTTCTAAGCGGAACGTACCTACACCTAAGTCAGGCATTTCAATTACGTGCTGAGTCATAACATCTCCTTATAACATTAAATTAAATAAGTGACTGTGGTCGTAAACATGTATTTCAAGTCATGATGACAAACAATCACTGAATGTGCCCTTAAGTAGCCGTTTTTGATTTATCAATATGGCCGGCCAAAAATGTCGCAGCTAAAGCAGTCAAACAAATAAGCGCACCTATCCATGCTGTATCTTGTAACGATAAATGCTCAACCACAAATCCACCACTTATTGAGCCCAATGCGATGCCTACGTTAAATGCCGCAATGTTTAAACCTGAAGCAACATCAACGGCTTTTGGTGCATCTTGCTCAGCAACTTTCACTACATACAGCTGTAATCCGGGTACATTACCAAAGGCAAATGCCCCCCAAATCAGCACTGTTGCAACAATCAGCCAAGGTGAATTCATAGTAAATGTGAGTGCAAATAGAATCACAGTCAGGCCTATAAATACCACTTTTAATGCTGAAATTGGTCCATGTTTATCCGCCAGTTTGCCACCATATATATTACCAATAGCCACAGAAACACCGTAACCCAACATAATTAAGCCAACGAAGGATGAACTAAATCCGGCTTGTTGCTCCAAAATGGGTGCCAGGTAAGTAAATGCTGTGAATGTACCGCCGTAACCTAAAATAGTGATTAAATACACCAGTAATAAACGGGGCTTAAATAATACTTGTAGCTGATCCTTAACGCGTGCAGGCGTAGATTTAGCTAAATTATTTGGCACTAATATGATGCTGCCCACCAACGCCACTAAACCCAGTAATGAAACAGCTAAAAATGTACTACGCCAGCCAAATTCTTGACCAATCCAGGTACCAAGCGGCACTCCAGTAACCAAGGCTACCGTTAGCCCGGTAAACATAATTGCAATCGCACTGGCTGCCTTATCTTTACTTACTAAACCTGTGGCTATCATAGAGCCAATAGAGAAAAACACACCATGGGCAAGTCCCGTTAATATCCTTGCTACAATGAGCGTTTCGTAACTAGGTGCAAGCCAAGCGAGTAAATTGCCCATGATAAACAACGACATTAACGCAACTAATACAGTTTTGCGCTGCCAATGCCCTGTAAGCGCAGTCAATACAGGTGCCCCTATTGCAACACCCAAGGCATACAAGCTCACCAACAGTCCGGCAGAAGGCAGGCTCACGGCTAAATCGTTAGCGATTGTTGGCACTAAGCCGACAATTACAAACTCGGTTGTTCCTATCGCAAATGCGCTCAAAGTAAGCGCCCATAATGCCAATGGCATAATAAAATCCTCAGTAATTAAATGAAAAACAGAGTGTGGGCGAATATTTGTTTGCAAAAAACAGCCTTAATGGCAAAATACTTTTGTCGAAAATGATAAAGTGATTACAATGAAAGTTAAAACTGAAGATCTTGAAGCATTCTTAAGTGTGGTTGATGCAGGGAGTTTTTCTGCCGCGGCGCGTATCTTAGATGTACAAGTTGCAAAAGTATCACGCTCAGTGAATCGACTGGAACAGACCTTACAAACAACTTTGCTCAACAGAACAACCCGTCGTATAGAGCTAACCCAAGAAGGTCATGTTTATAGAGAGTTTGCCCGCGAAGGGATAAATCAAATATTAAAAGGCAGTGAAGCGCTATCACTACTCGATAAAAAACCCGCAGGACGTTTAAAGGTAGATGCCGCAAGCCCTTTTGTGCTGCACCAAATTACTCCCTTGATTGCCGGCTTTAATGAGGTTTACCCTGATATCACACTCGATTTAGCATCGGCTGATAACATTCATGACTTACTTGAATACAAAACTGATGTAGCCATTCGAATTGGTTATTTAAAAGACTCAAACTTACATGCCCGCCTACTTGGTAACAGTAAACTTTATCTGGTTGCAAGCCCACAATACCTTGCCCGTAATGGCTCAGTATTCAACACTGATGACTTAAACAAACACAAACTAATTGGCTTTAGTAACAACAAAGCTCTAAACCAATGGCCATTAAAAAATTTACCCGATCTGCGCTTTAGCATTACTGCCAGCAGTGGTGAGACAATTAGACAACTGTGCCTTGAGCATCAAGGGCTGGCATTGTTGTCAAATTTTATGATTAATAAAGATATAGCCGCAGGACGGCTGGTGCAGGTATTAACGAGTGACATAATAAGCCCAAACCCGCGCGAGACTGTTAACGCTGTTTATTACAAAAACAGTGCTGTTTCATCACGTATTACTGCATTTTTAGACTTTATACAGCCAAAACTCACTTTATAAGCTGTTATTCTTGATGCTCGAATTGACCGCGATACACCTCAAATACTTTTAACACAGTGTGCTGTGCTTTATTGAGCCCATCAAACCACGTATCAAACAAATCATCATCATCTTGATCGCTCAATGCCAAATACTGTGCAAGTAACTCCACAATGTCGTTATGAGTGCAACTAAGTGGATCAATTTGCTGAGCGAGTAATGAATTATCTTTGCTTCGTAGTGTATCCATCACGCTTTGATCTATCTGCTGACTTTGCTCATCGGTGCTCTGTTGAATGTGTTCGCTCATGCTAAAGCTTGCCTCCTTTTGCTCGATTACATCCTATTTATAACAGGCTAAATGCCAATAGCCAGTTTTTTTATACTGACTGCTCATCTTTTGACTTGTTTGTATAAATTGCAAACAAAAATGTTATTTAACGAGCAAAATACTATTTGCAAAAGATTCTTATTTACTATAAATTATAGTTATACTATCACATAACATAGAGTTCATTATGAAACCAAATATTCACCCTGACTACCAAACTGTTGCTTTTCACGATACAGCTGCTGACAGTTATTTTATTATTGGTTCAACAATAAAAACGAACCGCACTATTGAGCTAGATGGTAAAACCTACCCTTATGTGCCGATTGATGTGTCGAGTGATTCTCACCCGTTTTATACTGGTAAGCAGAAGACAGTCGCTAGTGATGGCCGTGTAGCAGCGTTCAATCGCCGCTTTAAAAACCTCGCGACTAAATAGGAGAGCCCTATGAAAGTATTAAGCTCGTTAAAAAGTGCTAAAAACCGCCCAGGCTGCCAAATTGTAAAGCGCAAAGGCCGTGTGTTTGTGATCTGTAAAGACAATCCACGCTTCAAAGCTGTGCAAGGTATGAAAAAGAAAGGGAAAAAGTAACGTGCCCGTGAGGGCGTTGAGCAATTTGTGCGCTTTATTATAACGCGCACAAATAAACGATGGGGCTACTTACCAAACAATAACTCCCAAAACCCTGGTGGCTCATGTAATTCATGATACTGCTTACGCAAGCCATCAATCGCTTTTAAAGGTTTTTTCGCTGCCTCTACCCCCTCACTATTAGCAAGTTGTTTTGCCAACTTTGCTTTCGCTATTACTTTATCAAGCCCTTGCAGTGATTTTTGTACTTCTTTATTAAATCCAACAACTTTGCTTTGTTCTACTAGCGTTATAAATTCATCGATCGCCAGATTAAACTCGTGCAGTTGCGTTGCTTGCACGCTTTGCTTATAAGCAAGGCCCATATTTTTCATGTTGGTTTCTAAGTTATTCTCTTTAACAGCGAAGACACTTTGACTAAATAGTAATACGAACACACACAAAATTGCTTTCATTAAATAAAACCCTAAAGGTTGATGGCGACAGATATGCTAGAATACATATTATATAGCACTCTAGTTAGAAATATAGCCTTCCCTAAAGTAAGGTTGTTATGTATGCTCTAGTCCTACAAGGATTTGTTCGTTTATTAATAATTAAGTGAGTTCAAATGCCTTTATCCCGGTTATCTACATACCTTTCATGTTTTTTTATACTGTTAAATTCATTTAACGTTTATGGCTTAAATGTCACTTTCATTAATCCGGGATTCTCTAATACTGCTGATGGTGATAACAATACGGGTAACTTTTGGTTTAAAGTATCTAACCAAATACAAAATGTTGCCGATGATTTAGCAATAAATTTGACTGTAAAATACGCTAATCGAAACCATATTTTAATGAAAGAACTGATCCGCCAAGCGGTCATTGATAATCCTGACTATCTAATTTTGGTTGATGAAAAAAGTGTTGCTAGTGAATATTTAACCAAATTGAATACCAAAGACATTCCTATCTATTTTTTACTCAATAAGCCAGATCCCGATAAGCTCGCTACTCTACACCGTGATGACTTAAACATTATCGGTAGTGTGATACCTGACAACTATAATGCAGGTAAAGATCTCGCTCATCTACTTTTTAACAAGCATACATTAACATCTAATCAGCCAGCTAATATGCTTGCTTTATTCGGTGACTATACCACTGCGGCCTCTATCGAGCGTGCTCAAGGCTTGCAAAGATTTGCAGAGCAAAAACAATCACTCAATATTGTTGCCCAAGATGTCGCAAATTGGTCAGAAGATGAAAGCTACATTAAAACCATGGCTTTTTTACAACTTGCACCTGAAATTAATATTATTTGGTGCGCAAATGACGCGATTGGTTTTGGTGCTAAAAGAGCCATTAAAAAACTAAAAAAACAAAATATTTTAGTGGGTGGTGTGAATTGGGATGCCCCGCCAAAAGATTTAACGCCGTTAGATGTTTCTCTCGGTGGACATGTTCTGTTAGGGGCTTTAGGGCTTATTACAATTTATGATCACCACCAAGACCCCATTAAGTGGCCCGCTTCCCACCAAGTTACTGCTATATTTAAACCGCTTTCCAGTGAAAATAAAGAGCTGGCTAAACGTATCAATAACAATAAGTTAAAAGACATCGATTTTCGCATGTTCAGTAAAACATCTGCTTCGTGGCGGCCATTTACAATTGATAACCTATTAGATGCCGCTAATTATTAGGGCTTTAATTAACTCACTAACTAAAACCCTCAACCTGTCTACCCTTTTAAACATAGCGTTATTGTTTGTTTGATAACCATAATGCTTGATAAGGTTCAAGTTCAAATGTCTGTAAATCTTTATCTAAGGCTTGAGCCGATATAAGCTCAAACCATTGCTCGGTGTCAATTAAATTAAGATCAGCTAAGACCAATGTTTGGGGTTCATCGCTAATGTTATAAACGCAGAATATACTTTGTCTGCGATCGATACTTTGCCGCCAAAAACCAAACAACGCCCCCGTTAAATGCAGTGTAAATTGCGTTGCATTAGGGTGAAAAGCATCTTGCTGCTTACGTATCGCCAATAAGCTATTAATACGAGTAAAGACATGATAATGATGACTTGTTTGATCTGATAGTTTTTCAAGCAGTGCTTTCTCTTGCCAGCGATGACGGTTTATGCAGCGATTATGTTGGCTATTTTCAAATCGTTCATAATCATTGGTTGTACCAAGTAAACTATGGATGTATAAACCAGGGATCCCTTCTAAGGCAAACATAATAGCGTGAGCACACGCAAAACGCTGCAGCCCCCATTTATCAACTCCTTTGTGTGTACCTTGTAAAGCATCAAATAATGCGATGTTCAATTCATAGGGTGAACTGGTGCCATTATTTGCGGTTCGCATAGAAACCTTGCCACCAAATCGACTAATGGTATTAACCATTTGACCAAGTTGTTGCTCATCAAGCAACCCCTCTGCTGGGCGTAAACCAATACCGTCATGTGAGGCGATAAAATTAAAGTAAGCAGTCCCATTTTGTGCCGGTGGCATGCTCATCATCCAGTGCTTTAGTGCTTTGCTATCGCCACTGAGTAAGGTATGTAATAGTAATGGAGGTAAGGAAAAATTATAAATACAATGGGCTTCGTTGGCATTACCAAAGTAAGATAAGTTTTCACGGTTTGGAATATTCGTTTCCGTGATAATAACTGCACTTGGTTCTACATGTTCTATTAAAGTCCGTAATAAACGAATCACTTCGTGTGTTTGCGGTAAATTAATGCACGAAGTGTTCAGCTCTTTCCACAAAAAGGCCACTGCATCCAGTCGAAAAATCTTTACTCCATTGTCTAAATAGTGGCGAATAATCCCCACAAACTCATTAAGGACTAATGGATTTGCAAAGTCTAAATCGACCTGATCTGGACTAAAAGTACACCATACATGACGTTCACCTAGGGCTGTTTGTACCGTGTTTAATAAAGGGGACGTTCTTGGCCTGACAACGCCAGATACATCATCCGTTAAGTTCGCAGTTTTAAAATAACTCAGACCAGGCTCTTTACCTTGTATAAAATTTTCAAACCAACGGCTTCGGCTTGAACAATGGTTGATCACTAAATCCGCCATAAGTTTTACATCTTGAGCAATACCTTGGATATCTTCCCAGCTCCCTAACGACTCATTAACTTGAACATAGTTCATTACCGCAAAGCCTTCATCTGAGCTATACGGATAAAATGGTAATATATGTAATGCGTTGATTGTTCCTGCACATTGATTTTTCATAAACCGATGTAAGGTATGCAAAGGCGGTTCGCTCGGTACAGCTACCGCCTGATCTACATCTTGATAACGCATAATAGAATCGCCATATGCGATAAGAATAACGTCTTGCTGATCCCAGCGATTTTTATGGGGCGTTGGGTCGCGTACTGGATCATCTTTTAACATGGTGGTGATCAACATGCTAGCTAGCGTATCAATACTCATACATAGATCAACACCTTCGTATATGCTTGCTAAATGCTGTTCAATCCGTTGTTCAAATAACGCTTTACTCATACCCTACCCCATTTTTTATGCTGAAAACTCTTTATTATCAAGCTCTACCGCTTCTTCTAATCGTGCGAATACATCTGGCATGGCAGACGCTACGCGGTTCCAACTTGGCACAAAAGGCGCTTCCATTGGGTGTTGTAAAAAATGTTCGCCAGCATTCATGATATTTTGCGCGAACATTTCGACTGCTTTTTCTTCTTGGTGAATATCTAATGTAAGACCATTCATCATCGCATCATTGTGATATGTTTCAATAAAGTCCAACGCAATGCGGTAGTATGTTGCTTTGAGTGAGCGAATGGTTTCGGTAGTAAATGTAACACCCTGTGTGGCTAGTTTTCTAAATAATGCTTTGGTAATATCAATCGACATTTTTGATAATCCAGCTGCTTGATTATCCAGTGAAAGTACCTGATGTTTATGGTCATAGTTATCTGCAATATCAACTTGGCACAAACGGTTATGTGAATAGTTACGATACATCTCAGATAATACGCCAATTTCTAAGCCCCAATCACTTGGAATACGAATATCATTAAGTACATCTCGGCGGAACGAAAATTCACCCGCTAATGGATAGCGAAATGAATCCATATATTCCAAATAGTCTGTGCTACCCAAAATTGTTTTAAATGAACGTAACAGCGGCGTGACAAGCAAACGAGACACCCGGCCATTTATTTTGCCGTCGGCTGTACGCGGGTAAAACCCTTTACAGAACTCATAGTTAAAGCGAGGGTGTGCAACCGGATAAATTAAACGCGCTAAGAGCCCTCGATTATAAGTTAAAATGTCGCAATCATGTAATGCGATTGATTCGACCTTTGAGGTGGCAAGCTTATAACCCATGCAATACCAAACATTACGTCCTTTACCTAGTTCTCTTGGCGCTACTCCAAGTTGTTGCAATTCTTTATCGAGAGCTTGTAAACGTGGGCCTTCATTCCATAACACCCGGTGTGGCTGGTCAAGCTCTGAAAAAAACTGTAATGCGCTGCGGTATTGGCTTTCATCAGCTCTATCTAAGCCGATTGTGATCTGCGATAAATAAGGAACTTGTTTAAGTTCTTTCACTATATTTTGTAGCGCTGGGCCTTCAAGCTCACTGTATAATGAGGGTAAAATGAGTCCCATTGGACGCTGCTTAGAGAAACTCAACAGCTCTGCCTCTAACTCTTCTACCGGACGATCTGCGATGTTATGCAATGTAGTAATTATGCCATTTTGGTAAAAATCAGCCATGTGACGGCTCCTTTGTTGGCGCTAATTGCGCTTTAATAATCTGTAAGTCGGCCACCTCATCAATCCAACCTAAAGGTGCAGGACGTTCACTAACATGCCACGGTTTATGTGCCAATTTGGCTTTAGCCTTGCTGTTTGGGTTAGTAATTAAAATTGCGATATCGGCTTCATCGAGCATTGCCATATCATTTTGGCTATCCCCTAACGCAATCGTGGTAAATGGGTGACGATAATGTATTTTAAATTGGTTTAATAACCAGTTTTGTGCCTGTCCTTTGTTGGTTTGTTTATTTAGATGAATAAAACGTCCACCAACTAATACTTCATAATCAAGTGGTTCCATAAGTGCTAAAAATGCACCTAGCTGCTCATCGTCTCCTTGCCAATATATTGGGTCTGAATATTCTCGTGTCAAAGCAAGTTTACTTTGTTCAACACTTAAACCTGTGAGCTCTGAGACTTCTTGAGCACTCAGTTCACTAAATAAGCGATAGCAGTTTTTAAATTCCCTTGCGTGGCTTATTAAATCTTCATGAAGTTTTGCGCAAGTAGGTGCCAGCGCATAACGCCAATACAGCTCAAGTTCTTCACAGCCAATTGGTTTAATTGGAAAGAAAAATTTGGGGATATAAACCGCTGAACCATTTTCGGTAATAAATGGCTGGTGATGATTTAACATAGCCTGCAAATCCGTCACTTCAGCAAATGTTTTACTGGTGTTGAAAACCACTGTCACATCCGCAGCGCTCAGTTTAGCTAAAAAAGGCTTAATTGCGGCACAGTCATAGTCATCATGATTGAGTAATGTGCCATCCAAATCGGTGAATATTAACGGCTGGGGGACTGAGTCTGCTTTTAGAGTCATTGCGCTGATGTCTCTCGCTCCATCCAACGTCAGAAGGGCATCAACGCTTTCGGGCAAAGTTTGCAGGTTCTCACGCGTTATGCGTTCAAAATGAGAAATAAATCTAACCAAACTCGTCTCGTCAAATGTGCCCTTGCCGGTGCCTTTTTTAGCTAATAACTTTTTTTCTTGCTCTAACCGCCAACCATACACATCCTCAAATGAGGGGGCTTGCAGCATGACCGTGTAATCAATTAAGCCAAATACACTTTGATATTCATTAGCTAAACAACTATTTACGCAGCGACGCCAGACTCCCGCTTCATCTTCACTTTCTTCAAGTTGATTAATTGGCTGCTCTAGTTGATAGGGTTGCTGAGCTTTACTTGCAACGCACCAGCCTTCAAATAAAATAATATCAACAGTTTTTTTGTTTTTATGCCATTGCTCTTTCGCTAATGGATCATCCGTTTGTTTGTCAAACTGAGGTAAGGCGATACCACTTTTACCCGCGAGTAAATCAGTTATGGTCTGTTTCATTAACTCGGTATCATGGGTACCTGGCACGCCTCGAGTAGCAAATAATGGGTGAATATCTTTGGCTAAACTAGCACGTTGTTCACGGCTGTAATAAAAGTCATCAATTGAAATACTAATACTATTAAATTCAGTGTTACTGTTTATCCAGGTAACTAAAAAGTCCGCTAAGGTGGTTTTACCTGAGCCCTGACAGCCGTTGACTGCTACAAGTATGGATTGATTTGAAGGCTTTGCTGCAATAATATCTTCAGCTAAAGGAATAAAGAATTGCTCACTTAAATACTGATATTTAAGGGGTAACTGATGCTTTGCTAAAAACGGAGTAATGTCCACTATATTGACCTCTTTACATATCTCACCATCTTCATATTAATAATACTAAATGCAGATAGCAGACCAATATTTAAAATGTATAACTTTTAATAAGTTAAAAAAATAGCGCATATGAAATGCGCTATTTTGGTGCAATTAATTAACGTTATGTTCGATTACTATGCGCTGTTTTGCGCCTTCGGTAATACTAGGTTTAGCACAATACCTAAGATTGCACATAAACTGACGCCCTGCAGGCTGAACTCATTACCACCAATATGCATGCCGCCAATTCCACACACTAAAATAAGTGCAACTATGGATAGGTTGCGAGGGGCGGTGAGATCTTCACCCGATTTAACTAACGAGTTAAGACCAACAACCGCTATTGAGCCAAATAATAAAATCATAATGCCGCCCATTACAGGCACAGGAATAGTCTGTAAACCAGCCCCCATTTTTGCCACAAAGGCCAAAATGATCGCAATTACTGCTGTCCACATCATCACCTTAGGGTTAAAGTTACGTGTCAGCATAACCGCCCCTGTCACTTCAGAATAAGTCGTATTAGGTGGCCCACCAAAAATAGACGCTGCAGTAGTGGCTAGACCATCACCAAACAAAGTTCGATGCAAACCAGGCTTTTTAAGATAATCTTTATTGGTCACTTGACTTATCGCCATCATATCGCCGATGTGTTCAATTGCAGGAGCAATAGCAACAGGCACCATAAATAGCACTGCCTGCCATTTAAATTCAGGCCACGTAAATGCGGGCATAGCAATCCACTGTGCATTACTTACAGCATCAAATTGTACAATCCCAAGAACTAACGACAAGCTATAACCTGCTACCACACCCGCTAAGATAGGAATAAGTTTAAAAACACCTTTCCCCCACACAGCAAAGATTAAAGTCACTAAAAGTGAAAATGCAGCCACCCAAATAGCTTTTTCATAGGCTATCAACTGGATTGAACCATCACCACTTTTACCCATAGCCATATTAACTGCAACAGGCGCCAACGCTAAGCCAATCACCATAATCACCGGGCCAACTACCACCGGAGGTAATATTTTATGTAATGTCGCAACGCCTTTTAGTTTCACTAAAATGCTTAACAGCATATATGCAAAACCTGCGGCCATTAAACCGCCCATTGTGGCAGGCACGCCCCACATTTGTACACACGCAATAATTGGTGCAATAAAAGCAAATGAAGACGCTAAGAAGATAGGAACTTGCCCTTTTGTCACTACATGAAACAGTAAAGTGCCTATCCCTGCTGTAAATAACGCCACATTCGGGTCAAGACCCGTTAACAGTGGCACTAATACAAGCGCACCAAAGGCGACAAATAACATTTGCGCCCCAGTTAAGATAGTTTCTACAGAAAAGGTTGACTCTTGATTCACACTATTTTTAGTCACGGTAATAACCTAAACTGTGCCAAAAATTTTATCACCTGCATCACCCAATCCTGGAATGATATAGCCTTTTTCATTTAAATGTGAGTCAAGTGATGCAGTAAAAATTTCTATATCTGGATGCGCTGCTAATGTTTTTTCTACGCCTTCAGGAGCGGCAACTAACACAATCACTTTGATTTCTTTACAGCCGGCTTTTTTTAGCATATCGATAGTAGCGATCATCGATCCGCCCGTTGCTAGCATCGGGTCAATAACTAAACTTAAACGTTCGTCAATTTTACCAACGAGTTTTTCAAAATAAGGGATAGGCTCTAATGTTTCTTCATTACGTTGCAGGCCAACGACGCTGACTTTAGCTGCAGGTAATAACTGCATAACGCCATCCATCATACCAAGGCCTGCTCGTAAAATTGGCACCACGGTAATTTTTTTCCCTTTTATGTGCTCTACTTCAAGCTTATTACCATCCCAACTTTGAATTTCGACTTTTTCAAGTGGCAAGTTTTTTGTGGCTTCATAGGTTAATAACGTACCCACTTCAGATGAAAGTTCACGAAAACTTTTAGTGCTAATGCCATACTTGCGCATTAGGCCTAATTTATGTTGAACAAGAGGGTGATTTATTACATGAATTGTCATTTTAGTGCCTGATAGAAATTAAACTTGCCTTATTTTAGCGTAAAAATACTAAAGTGACTTTTAAAAAATGCTAACTCATATCAATTTAATTAAGAATGATTGCGATAGTGGAATTAAATACGCAATTTATGTCATTTAACGCAACAATCTATTATCAAATAGAACTTAAACAGGTATAGTTTATTATGTTTTTTTTAAGTATGGCGCATGGCTTGAAAAGCCCTTTATTTTTTGCTTTGAGTTTCTTTGTATTATTTGCTTCTTCGATTAGTGCTGAGCAAAAGCAGCTAACTAAGATACAAATAGTAAGTGATTTCATTCCTGAAAATAATAAGGCTGATAAAAATATCGCAAATAAAATTATGCTAACGATTGGGGAACGAATATCCCCCGCTACGGTATTAGAATTTATACCCGCAAGCCGATTACGCGAATGGAAACAGCTACAAACAATGCCTGATGTGTGTTTGTACAATAAAGTGAAAAATAGTGAACGCGAACAAAGTGCCTTTTTCAACCAATACCCAATCATGGCCTTTCCGAGTAATCGATTAGTAATTTACAATCATCCAGAATTATCTCAAGATATAACGTTAGAGGAAGTTATTCAAAAACATAAATTTTTAATCGGTATTTCTGCTGGTCGCTCTTATGGCAAGCACATCGATCAATTTATTGCCTCTCACCCGGATAACTTTGTAGACATCAATGGTGACAAAAGCTCACGACGTTTACATGAAATGTTATTCCAGAATAAGCTAGACGCCATATTAGAGTACACTACGGTGCTTAAAGAACGCTTTAAAAACGACCCTCGAATCGAAAAAACTCGTTTTTTATCAATAGATGAAGAAAGCCACGCAGTATTTGGTTATCTTGCCTGCTCTCGCTCAGAGCAAGGAAAGCTAAACATTGCTACATTTGATAAAGTGTTAAAAGAAACGACAATGCAAAATCAGATCATAAAGCTTCATCAGCAACTTTTTACTGATCCCGAAAGAAGCTTATTAATTTCTGCGTTAAAAGCAAAGTTCAATTTACCACTTAATTAACCTTATTTACTTGATAATATTTGCTCCATCACCCAGCTTGTATGGGTTGCTGAATAGCCTGTAGATGGGTGAATTGTATTATCAAGTAATGCCGATGCCATATTTTCAACATGATACTGCTGAACATGTGTTGGATTCTCTATAGTGAATGCTTGTTGTCCTTGAGCATTGACAACTTTAATTGCTTGCTCATCGAACACACTAAAAGTTATCTCGCCTTTTTCACCATACACAGTAACAATATCAAAGCGTGAAAAGCCGCCAAAATTCCAACTGCCTGAGCCGGTAATTCCACTTTTATGTTGCCAGCAGGCACTAATGGCATCAAACGCGCCATAGAGATTTTGCTGATTGGTAGCGAGTCCTTTCACTGATTGATACTCACCAAATAAATAACCAAACAGATCAAGGCCATGACTGGCTAAATCATCAAAATAGCCACCTGGTGCAATGTCTTTATCTGTGCGCCAATTATAATCCCTGGACTTATCAACTTCGCTAGGGGCTTTACTCAAATGCCAATTTACATGACGCACAGAGCCAATTTCACCAGCATCAATGAGGCTTTTAACTTTATTAAAGCGTGGCAAAGAGCGACGATAATAAGCAACAAATAAAGGAATTTTTTTAGCAGAAAAGGCAGCAAGAATTGCCTCACTTTGCACTAACGTTGGTGCGAGGGGCTTTTCAATACAACAAGGTTTACCTGCTTTTGCTACCATTAAAGCCAATTTCAAATGACTATCTGGGGGCGTGGCAATATACACTGCATCTATTTCATTACTGGCAATCAACTCATCCGCAGTTTTAAACACCAAAGGCACGTTATGACGTTTAGCATAATCTTCAGCAAGAGCGGTATCTCTGCGGGTCACCCCGTGAATAGCAAAGCCCTCTGTGTGCTGATAAGCAGGCCCACTTTTCACCTCAGTCACCGCACCACAACCAATCATGCCCCAACGAATCTGTTTTGTCATTCTACCTTGCTCCAAAGTTTATTTTTGTAATTTGAAATTGTTTACGCATATAGGTATTGATCTTTGTATGTTCTGGGCTCCAACCTGCTAAAAAGCGATAAAAATCAGCCCACGCAACGGGCCAAAGTTCCCGCCAAGCATCAATAACGACGGGCGTAGATTTAGCATGACCAAACGTCTGCATCGCATCGCTAAAGTACTTAAAATAGTTAGCTAAATAATCATCGGCTGTATCGTTTAGCTGCTGTTCGTTCAAACAACTACCCAAAAAGTACATGACATCAACAACACCAACGCCGCCACCGGTATATTGAAAATCATAACCTAAAACGTCCATCGTAGAACAATTAACAGCAAAGTTTGCAAGCTTTGCATCACCATGAATAAGCGTCCTATATTGGCACTCACGCAATATTTTATCTATATTTTTTGCCTGTAGTTTAAGTGCACTATCAGGCATTTTTTCATATTCATCTGGGCGAGTTGCTAAGTGCCAGTAACTGCCTTGTTGCCAAAGACCATCGAGGTTAACTTCAAAGTTAAATGCATGAAAATATGCTAACCATTTGAGAATAGCTGCTATGTGTCGTTGATGTACTTGTGCATTAGTAAAGCCATCTGCTGCAAAATCAGCAAACACTAATACCTTTTGCGAGTCATGCTCTATGGCGTTAAAACAACTAAGCGCCCGAGATTGCTGAGGTAATTGCGGCGCATAATGTAAATACCAATGGTATTCAACATCATAAGAGTGACGTTTACGGTTAATCGCAAACTGTGTTTGTGAAATTCGTGGGTGATTAATGTGATCGGGCACACTAATGGCTTTGATCACACACACTTTATCATCCAAACGACAACGTACTATTTCGCCACAGCCACTCCATAATGAAGTAATAGTCTCTGTAATTTTAATCTTCTTATAATGAAGACGAATTAAAGGTAGATAAAAAGACATACACACCCACGTTAACAAAACCAATCCTTAGTATGGCATAACTAACTGTAGATTAAATGCTTTAGTCAGTTTGTTAGAGCTATTACAAAAAAAGCCCACACAAAGTTGCATGGGCTTTAAGTATAAAAGCGCCCTTACTGCTAGACGCTTACATTGTTGAATTAAGTTAAATATTACTGATTAACAACACTTTTCAGTGGATTCACTGGTTGCGCATTTTCATCGAGTAAGTTCATATCAAAATCAAACTCATCTACACGAATTGCACGTTCACGCTTGATATTGTAATCAATTAGTTTAGCGTACTCTTCTTCTGTAATTACATTTGCAACAAGCGCGTTATCTAGCGTAAGCGCAAAACGAACACCCGGTTTTATAGTTTTACTGCGTAGTGCTTTTTTCACTTTCGCAAGTAAATCTAGGCAACCCATTTTTGCTTTATACGCTTGCTCATTAATATAATGACCATCACCTTCAATTGGTTTAACCAAATGCGTAATTTGCTTTTTAAACGCCGTATCTAATTGTGCTTGTTTAGCTAATTCACGAATTAAATCATCACTGATTTTTGGCATTTTAGTCGAGTAGTTCATGGTAATGAAACGCATGAACTTACGAGTACCACTTGCAGGGAAGTTATCTAAAAACTTATGTAGTGCTTCTTCTGCGCTTTGTAGAGCAAAACGAGTCGCGTAGTGGAAGTAAGGCGCTGCTTGCTCACGCTCGCTGTTTGCTACTTTTTGCTCGTAATACTTAATTGAGGCCATTGCAGCATATAAGAAGCTCATTACGTCGCCTAAGCGTGCAGAAAGCATTTCTGCTTGCTTAAGCTTACCGCCAAGCACTAATAATGAGAAATCTGCGTATACAGCAAGTTTAGCTGATAATTTCTGCGCTGCTTTTTCGTATTCACGTACTTCTGGTAGCTTAGACTCTGCACCAGCGGTGAATGGTAATACACCTAATCGAAATGCACGTAAGCTGTTAGCTACACTGTAACCCACTGTTTTACGTAAAATGCTGTTAAATTCTTTATCTGCATTTTTGTCTTCGCTGTGGATAGACTCAACCATAGACTGTAAATATGGGTGACAGCGCATCACACCTTGACCAAAGATCATCAGGTTACGAGTAAGAATGTTCGCACCTTCTACCGTAATGGCAATAGGCTGTGCGACATAACCACTGGCTAGTGTATTTTGCGGGCCATTTTGAATCGCTTTACCTGCTTGAATATCCATTGCTGAATCAAGCACATCGCGGCCAATTTCAGTCATGTGGTATTTTGCAATTGCGGTAACAACAGATGGTTTTAAGCCCATGCCCAAACCTTCGGTAGTTAATACTCGCATTGCTTCTTGAAGGTATGTTTTACCCGCAATATCAGCGAGTTTTTCTTGAATACCTTCGAATTGACCAATGGATAGACCAAATTGCTCACGCACAGCGGCGTACTCTGATGCCCCTTTAAATGCTACCTGTGACGAACTCACACCCAGTGCAGGTAATGAAATACCACGGCCAGCACCTAAACAGCTAACCAACATTTGCCAACCACGACCGATGTTCTTTTGTCCACCGATGATGAAATCCATTGGTACAAACACTTTATTACCACGTGTAGTACCGTTGTAAAAACGAATACCCATAGGATCGTGACGATTACCAAGCTCAACTCCTGGGTGCTCTTTTGGAATAAGCGCACAGGTAATACCTAAGTTTTCTTTGCCACCAAGTAAACCCTCTGGATCGACAACCTTAAATGCTAAACCGAGTACTGTTGCAATCGGTGCAAGGGTGATATAGCGCTTGTCCCACGTGATCTCAAGACCAAGTACTTCTTCGCCATTGTGCATACCTTTAGTCACTACGCCGATATCAGGAATACCGCCAGCATCTGAGCCTGCTTCAGGGCTAGTCAATGCAAAACATGGAATATCACGACCATTGGCTAAACGCGGTAAATAGTGTGCTTGTTGCTCTTGTGTACCAAAGTGCAGTAATAATTCACCCGGCCCTAATGAGTTAGGCACCATAACAGTTACTGCAACTGCAGAGCTCTTAGTCGCAATCGTTGCAACAATTGTTGAGTTTGCATAAGGGCTGAACTCTAAGCCACCAAATGACTTTGGTATAATCAACGAGAAAAAGCGTTCTTTTTTCAAAAACTCTAGGATGTAATCAGGTAAATGAACACCGCTTTGTATTTCAGTATCGTCGATCATTCCTAATAGTTCTTGTAATGGGCCGTCGATAAATGCTTGTTCGTCAGCGCTTAATGTTGCTGCAGACACTGCACGTAATGCACTGAAGTCAGGTTTACCTTGATAGATAGACCCTTCTAACCACACATCACCGGCATCAAGTGCTTCTTGTTCTGTGATTGAAATACTTGGTAAAACTTTTTTTAATTTTGTACGTAAGCTCATAATGGACTCATCCGACCAGATAGTAATATCTACATTACGTCATAAAATGAGCAAGAGATCAATTGGCCCAACCAGTTTTTTTAACATTATTTTCAATTATTTTTTAATAAAGTAGCTAAGCCATTGAATAAAAACAGCTTACACATGTACGCTGAATTTCGGATATTCCGGCTTTTTGCGGCCTCACTGATAGGCAAAAAGATGAATGAGTGATTTAAAGATTAAAAATCAGCAAGCTGAGCATTACACTGTGAAATTAAATCCTGTGGGCTGAGCGCTATTTCCAACCCCCGCTTGCCGGCACTGACATAGATAACATCAAATAGTATTGCGCTTTTATGTACAAAGGTGGGCAAGCGTTTTTTTTGTGACAGCGGACTTACGCCTCCCAAAATATAACCTGTGCTTTTTTGTACTTTTTGCGGATCAGCCATGTGGACTTTTTTAGTACCGCAGACCTGAGCTAATTGCTTTAAATTAACTTGTTGTACCACAGGTGTAATTGCCACTATCAGTGCGTTTTCTGCAGTTTCTAGCACTAATGTTTTAAATACCTGGGCCGAATTTAAATTAAGCTTTTCAACCGCTTCATAACCAAACTGAGTATTTTTTGGATCGTGCTCATAACTTAAAACAGTAAAGGAAATATTCAATTTTTCGAGCAGTAAAATAGCTGGTGTCATACCCTGTTCCTTTTGGTTACCTATTTAATTCAGACTTCTACTAAAATTACATATCAATACACTGATTAAGGAGTGAATAATGAAGAATATCTCTGTCACAACTTTATTTAAATACGCAAGTATTGCCCTGTTTGGTTTTATTGCCATTAATTTTATGTGCCAAGAATACACTCATTGGGTAAAGAGTTTATCCTGCCAGCAAAAATGTCAAACTCTTGGTTTTCAAAGTAAGCGCACTCAAGAGGGTGTTTATTTAAGTGAATCGACTCTATGTCAGTGCTTGGATTATCTTGTTGTGTTAGATAGTTAACCATTCACACCTTTATAAAACAGGGCACTGAATGTATTCAGATCATTAAAGCTTACTTAGTAAAAAATGGCGCCAGTTGGCGCCATTTTTATTTAATCCGTTGATAACTACTTAGTTAAATCATCAAAGAATTTTTTCACGCCATCAAAGAAACCTTTTTCTTTTGGGCGGTTTTTAGAACCATCTTTACCCATGCTTTGCTCTAACTCTTCAAGCAACTCACGTTGACGTTCATTTAAGTTAACAGGTGTTTCGATCACAACTTTACAAATTAAATCACCAACCGCACCACTGCGCACAGATTTTACGCCTTTACCACGCATGCGGAACATTTTGCCCGTTTGACTCTCTGGTGGTATTTTTAACTTTGCACGGCCATCAAGTGTCGGTACTTCAATCTCGCCACCTAAAGCAGCCGTTGTAAAGCCAATTGGTACTTCACAGTATAAGTTATTGGCTTCTCGAACAAAGATTGGATGTTCACGTACAGATACTTGCACATATAAATCACCAGCAGGTGCTCCATGAGCCCCCGCTTCACCTTCGCCAGATAAACGAATACGGTCGCCCGTATCGACACCCGCAGGTATTTTTACTGATAATGTTTTTGTTTTCTCTACGCGGCCTTGACCATGACAGCTATTACATGGATCAGAAATAATTTGTCCTGTACCGTGACAGGTCGGACAAGTTTGTTGTACGGCAAAGAAACCTTGACGCATTTGAACTTGGCCTGCGCCATGACATGTTGTACATGTTTTTGGTTTAGAACCGGGTTTAGCACCACTGCCATCACACGGTGAACAGCTCACCCATGTTGGCACTTTAATTTCAACTTCTTTACCACGAACGGCTTCTTCTAAACTTAGGTCCATGTTGTAACGTAAATCTGCACCTCGTTGCTGACGAGATTGACGACGTCCACCGCCACCGCCGCCAAAGATGTCACCGAACACGTCACCAAAAATATCACCAAAATCACCCTGACCACCGCCACCAAAGCCGCCATGTCCACCACCGCCACCTTGTTCAAATGCCGCATGACCATATTGGTCATACATTTGGCGCTTTTGATCATCGGTTAAAATTTCATAAGCTTCTTTTACTTCTTTGAACTTATTTTCGAGCTCTTTATCACCTGCGGTACGATCTGGATGATATTTCATCGCTAAGCGTTTATACGCTTTTTTAATGTCTCTTTCGCTGGCATCTTTAGCCACACCAAGAACTTCATAATAATCGCGTTTTGACATATCTATCACACTACTCTTTTGCTACTGCAGCTTTGCTGCGGATAAACCGATAAATCATATCGATTTACCATTGAATTGTTTTAATTTTTTATGCACGTTTTAACATGCAAAAGGCGCGTTAAGCTTTAGCCTACGCGCCTCATTCGTTCATCCTAACTTAAACACCCAGTTTAGTCATGGTGTTTAAGTCAGTGAGAAGCGTCAGCAACAATTACTTGTCGTCTTTAACTTCTTCGAACTCTGCATCTACAACGTCATCGTCTTGCTTAGCTGACTGTTGTGGTTGCTCACCAGCGTCACCGCTAGTTTGTTGTGCTTTAGCTTGTGCGATTTCCATCAATTTCTGTGACTTTTCTGCAAGAGCTTGAGTCTTCGCTTCAATCTCTTCTTTGTTATCACTCTTGATTGCTGCTTCTAGGTCAACAACAGCCGCTTCAATTGCTTCTTTGTCTTCACTAGGTAGTGCATCGCCAGCTTCTTCGATTTGCTTACGCGTACCGTGTACCATTGCATCTGCTTGGTTACGAGTCGCTACAAGCTCTTCGAATTTTTTATCTTCTTCAGCGTTAGCTTCTGCATCACGAACCATTTTTTCAACTTCTTCGTCACTTAGACCTGAAGACGCTTGAATCGTAATTTTTTGTTCTTTACCTGTATCTTTATCTTTTGCCGATACATGTAAGATACCATCCGCATCCACATCGAAAGTAACTTCGATTTGTGGTGTACCACGTTGTGCAGGACGAATGCCTTCTAGGTTAAATTGACCTAGAGATTTGTTATCGCTCGCACGTTTACGCTCACCTTGTAGTACGTGAATTGTAACTGCAGATTGGTTATCTTCTGCTGTTGAGAATGTTTGCGATTTCTTAGTAGGAATCGTTGTGTTTTTCTCAATTAACGCCGTCATTACAGAACCCATTGTCTCAATACCTAGAGATAATGGAGAAACATCGAGCAATAGTACGTCTTTAACGTCACCTGCTAGTACACCACCTTGAATCGCCGCACCTACTGCAACAGCTTCATCAGGGTTAACATCTTTACGTGGCTCTTTACCAAAGAACTCACTTACCGTTTTTTGTACTAATGGCATACGTGTTTGACCACCAACAAGAATAATGTCGCTGATGTCACTAACCGATAAGTCTGCATCAGCTAGTGCACGTTTTAGTGGTTCAATCGACTTAATTACTAAGTCTTCAACAAGTGATTCAAGCTTAGCACGTGTCAATTTCACGTTCATGTGCTTAGGACCTGTTGCATCAGCAGTTACATACGGAAGGTTTACTTCAGTAGATTGTGCAGATGATAATTCAATTTTTGCTTTTTCAGCAGCTTCTTTAACACGTTGCATTGCAAGAGGATCAGTTTTTAAGTCTAAACCTTGATCTTTCTTGAACTCAGCTACTAAGTAGTTGATTACACGGTTATCGAAATCTTCACCACCTAAGTGAGTGTCGCCGTTTGTAGCAAGTACTTCAAATGTGTGCTCGCCTTCAACTTCATCAATTTCAATGATTGATAAATCGAAAGTACCACCACCTAAGTCATATACTGCAACAATGTTTTCGCCTTTGTTTTTGTCCATGCCATAAGCAAGGGCAGCAGCAGTAGGCTCATTGATGATACGTTTAACTTCAAGACCCGCAATACGACCAGCATCTTTAGTTGCTTGACGTTGTGAATCATTAAAATACGCTGGTACTGTGATAACGGCTTCTGTAACTTCTTCACCTAAGAAGTCTTCTGCTGTTTTTTTCATTTTTTTCAGTACTTCAGCTGAAATTTGTGGTGCAGCGCGTTTTTCGCCACCCGCTTCAACCCATGCATCACCATTATCTGCTTTGATGATTTGAAAAGGCATGATGCCAATATCGCGTTGTACTTCTTCGTCTTCAAAACGACGACCAATTAAACGCTTAATTGCAAATAATGTGTTAGTTGGGTTTGTCACTGCTTGACGTTTTGCAGGTTGACCAACAAGTGTTTCACCATCTTGCGTGTATGCAATGATCGATGGTGTTGTGCGATCGCCTTCCGCATTTTCAATTACGCGCGCTTTATCGCCATCTAGTACTGCTACACAAGAGTTAGTAGTACCTAAGTCAATTCCAATAATTCTACCCATGAATCTTCTCCAACTTCAAAATTCGTTATTACGTTCGATGACTAGTTAATAGGGATGCCAGATACTGAATTCAACTGTAAAAATAAAAAAAAATGACTTTTTTGTCATTTTTTTTGCAAATAACCCTATTGAAAGTATGGATTGGTGTTTTTTACAGCAAAAGCGTTACTTTCCACAAGTGGTCTGATGAGTTTTAGTGTGCTATAAATCTACCAAACACATATTTATTTACATAAGGAATGACCATGCATTTTGATGAACTTCTAAATAGCGCTGCTGCAATTGGAAAAATGTCGACCGAGCAGCAAAAAAACGCAACCATGCAGTTTCCTGCAAATTGGTGCCAAGGTCGCACTGCATTTGGTGGCTTATCAGCCTCTTTACTGTATCAAGCGATGCGCCAACAGATTGAGCCTTCACGTCGCTTACTGTCATTAAGCACTAATTTTGTTGGCCCCTTATTAGCTGATACCGATTTTTCTTTACACATTGAAATACTCCGTGAAGGTAAAAACAGTACTCAAGTGCTGGCAAAAGCTGTACAAAATGGGCAAGTAAGTGTCATTGTACAAGCCTGCTTTGCTAAGTCTCGTGATTCAGGCATTCATGTCCCTGTCAGTAAAAAAATGACTCTAAAACCAGTTGACCCTCGTTACACACTGCCTTTTCAAACTGGTGCGATGCCGGAGTTTTTCCAGCATGTAGATTTATGCCCACAACAAGGAGATATGCCATTTGTTGGTGCCGATACTTCTCATTTGGGTGGTTGGATGAGGTTAAAACAAATGCCAAGTGCATTAAATGAAGCGCATATAATTGCATTAACTGATGCATGGCCGCCTACGCTTTTACAAATGTTCAAGCAACCAGCCCCCGCTAGCAGCATGTCTTGGTATTTAGAGTTTGTGCAACAGCCAACAATTGAACCTGGGCAATGGCTTGGTTTTGAAGCAATTACCCATCACTGTAAAGACGGGTATGGTTTGGAAGATGGTTGCATTTGGTCACAATCGGGTGAGCTTATTGCGCTAACACGACAAACTGTTGCGTTATTTGATTAAGTTTGGCTTTGTAATTTTAGCGTAATCACTGCCATCAAATTCCATAATTGCATGGTATTCACCACTTTGAATGATATGGGTCAGGCCCATATCAAATTTTTCCTGTAATACTTTGTTGTTAAAATAAGCTGGCCGAGGGGATTTGGCGAAAACGGGGTGAATTGTCACTTTTTTAACTTCATGAGATTTCTGATATTGCTGCAAATAATATAAGAAGATCCGTTTTTCTAATACAACAACGTCAACCCACTCTTTCATCAAGTGGTCAACTTGTGCTTCTTGATTCGCTACTTCCTCATAATGATTTAGTTTCGCAGTTATAGTCTCATAAGGTGGTGATATGAATGCCGTAGCATTTTGAAAAGCGAGTACACTTTTTCCTAATAGATCATAAACCGAATTAATTTTGAAATCATTAACCGCTAAACTAACCGCAACATTTTGATAAAATAGCAGGTTTTGGCTCGGGTAAATGCCATTTACTCGCGTACCAGCATAATTCACTGCCACATCCACTTCAAGCTGCTCTAGTGAATATTCTATACGTTTATTAGTCATATATATAATATCTAAGTCAGTGACACCTTGGCTTTTAAACGCAGATTTGATTATTTCTAACTGTAGACCTGTATCATCATGGCTAAAAACATAAGGTGGTAAAGATGGGCTAACAGCCACTGTTATACGGTTGTTAGGTTGCGGTGCAGACAAACCAAAAGCGTTTAGACTTATTACTGTTATAAAGATAAAAATTAAGTACTTCAAAATGAACCCTTGGATTATATGATGTGATCTACATTGCGGCTGCAAAATTATTTTATACCTTAACTTAGAAAAACAATAAAAAATCATATAATTGTATTTCGCCATTATTTGATGCAAACTTTGATAACTCTCTTACTTTATTAGGTTATTGATTTGCAAACAGCTTGCCCTAACTGTGATCTAATTATCGACATCCCTGAAGTTGGTGCAAAGCAAATGGCTGTGTGTCCACATTGCCATAGTAAGCTCGGTGCCGCAAATATAAACTACGATGCTAGAATTGTTGCTTTGTGCTTAAGCGCTCTTTTAATGCTATTAAGTAGTATGTTCTATCCCTTTATTTCATTTAGTAGCAGCGGCATAACTCAAACAATTACTTTACCTGATGCTGCCAGAATTTTATTTAATTACGATAGTGATTTACTTGGCCTATTTATTGATATCAGTATCATCGGGTTACCGATGACATTGCTCACTCTTTTAATACCACTGCATCTAGGTATTTTAAAAGTCTTACCTTATGGTATAGCGAAACGATTACTTAAGTTTACGTTAGCGCTTGAGCCTTGGATCATGTCAGAGATATTTTTAATTGGTGTACTCGTGAGTATGGTCAAAATAATGTCTATGGCAGATATAAATTTTGGTGTTAGCTTTTGGGCTTATATTGCCTTCGTAATTTTTTATATTGCTGCGCTAGCCCATTTAAATCGTGCTCGTTTATGGGATCAAGTAAAGCCAGTTGCAGCTATCGATGAAGCAGAGCATAGCCATAGAGCTATCGATAATAACATCAGCGCCTGTCATGTTTGCCACCAGCTATGTAACGATAAGTATTGCTCACGTTGCCATACTAAAACCCATGTACGTAACCCCCATAGCATTCAAAAGGCCACGGCATGGCTTATCACTTCAGTCGTTTGTTATATACCCGCCAATTTATTTCCAATTATGTATACAACGAGTTTAGGCGACCAATCTCCATCTACCCTCATTGGCGGCGTCATTGTGCTATGGAAAGCTGGTTCATACCCTATTGCTATGATTATATTTCTAGCAAGTGTCGTCGTGCCATTAGCGAAAGCATTAGTATTGAGCTTTCTGTGTTATATCGTCAGGCACCCAGTAAATAGTCAAACTAAAAGGTATACTAAGGTTTACCAATTAACTGAATTTATTGGTAAATGGTCTATGATTGATGTATTTGTTGTTGCTATTTTAGTAGCCTTAGTACAACTTGGTAATCTGATGTCAGTGACCCCTGGTGTAGGCACCATATTTTTTACCGCTATGGTGCTTAGCCAAATGATGGCTGCCCATGCGTTTGACCCACGACTTTTGTGGGACTCACCTAACAACGAACAAAATAGTAATTAGAGATTACCCATGAGTGAAACTGCAACAGTAGAAAAAGAACCTACAATATCCGCTATCTGGATAATACCTGTGATCGCGTTACTTGTTGGTGCTTGGATGCTTTATCAATATCAAGCGAATAAAGGGGCAACCATTTTTATTTCAATGCCTCATGCCGAAGGCATTATTGCTGGTAAGACCGAAATTAAAGTACGCAGTGTGAAGATTGGTCAGGTTGATCATGTTCGTCTTTCTGATGATAAAAATAGTGTTATTGCACGTGCACAAATTGATAAGCACTACGATAATTTACTTACTGAAGATGCTAATATTTGGGTTGTTAAGCCGCGGATTGACGAAACAGGTATTAGTGGCATGAGTACACTTTTATCCGGAGTCTATTTAGAATTTTCCCCAGGTGAAAGTAAAAAAACCAAAGAAAGATTTACGCTCCAAGATGAGCCCGCACTGATAGCTAAAGACGTCAAAGGTGGACGCTTTACTTTACTTAGTTATAACGCTGAGGTACTTGATGTAAGTACCAGTATCTACTTTAAAAACTATAAGATAGGTCAAGTTGAGACTGCTACGTTTGATTGGAAAAATCAAGCTATGAAATACGGGATTTTCATCAATGAACCATATCAGAACCTTATCACAGTCAACTCTATTTTTTGGGTCAATGCAGGTGTTGAAATAGACCTATCTGCCGATGGTATTAATGTTAATACAGGATCTTTGAGTAAATTGCTAAAAGGAGGGATTTCGGTTGGTTTGCCAGAACAACAAGCCCCTGGTGATGTTGCCAAAGATGGTCATGGCTTCTCTTTGAGCAAAAGCTATAAACATGCATTAGAAGAACGATTTTATGATTTTGATTATTATTTAATAGAATTTGAACAATCAATTCGCGGTTTACGCCCAGGCGCGCCAGTAGAGTACAGAGGCATGCGAGTCGGAACAGTTGTAGAGGCTCCATCAAATGTAATGATTGATGGCGTTCCTGCTCACTTTAAAACAGATAATACGGCTGTTCCTGTACTTGTTAAAATAGAATATGGCAGGATTTACCACAACAGCGATCAAGCACGTGAATTTTGGAAAAAAAGCGTTGATGGTTGGATTAAAAACGGTCTACGTGCATCACTCAAGCCTGGCAACTTACTAACAGGTGCGGTGTACGTAGATTTTGATATCTATCAGGATGCGCCTGAAGCGCAACTAACAATGGTGTCGCAATATCAAGTATTCCCAAGTATTTCCAGTGGTATTACGGTCCTTGCGGATCAGGTTTCAGATGTACTTAATAAGGTTAACAATTTGAAAATTGAGGATAGCCTTGCTCAAATCGAGTCAACTTTCAATGATTATCAAGCGCTAGCGAATGAAATGCGTGAATTGCTGAATAAAAAAGATACACAAGATTTACCAGGCGATATAAATCGTAATTTTGCTGAAATGACTAAAAGTATGCAACAGTTTGATGTCACTATGAAACAGTTTGAAAAAACCATGGCAAGCTATCAACAAGGTTCTCAATTTCATCATCAGTTACAACAAACGTTATCTGAATTTAAACGCTTAAGCGAAGAGTTACAACCTCTTACCCGTGGCCTTAACGAGCAACCTAATATGTTTATATTTGATAAGTCGTTACCTGCTGATCCAACACCGAGGAAACAATAATGCAAATTTCATTTTTAGCAAAAGCACTGAGTATTGTAGGGTTTGCATTAGTAGCAGGTTGTAGCCAATCGTTAAATGCGCCCGTTGAGTACTATCAATTTGAACAAACTATTCAACCAATGGCGCGTACCAGCACACATACTCAAGCACAGCTACGTATAAATACAGTCACTTTGCGTGGCGCACTTAATAATCGTGGTATCGCAATGAAGCTAGACAATAACCAAATCTCTGCGGCTAATTATCATTTGTGGAGTGAAGCACCAGATATCATGTTAACGGCCAGTGCACATCAAACCTTATTTACTGAGCTGACAAACTGGATGGTAGTAAAAGGCTTGCCCGTGATCACCGATACAGATCAACAAAGCTTTTATGAAATCGAATATGAAATTCACCATTTTAATGGCGATGAATATGGTAATGCTGATATCTCAGGGCTATGGCGTTTGTACCACACTGAGTTTGAGACAGGCAGGGCGTTAAAAGAAATACATTATTTTAGTGAAATCACACCGTTAATTGATGATGATTATGAAGGGCTTGTCGCCACGTTAGAAAAAACATGGGAAACAGTCAATTTAGGGGTTGCCGAACAATTAAAAGCGATTAACAACAAGAGTAATTAAGTAGTCTTGAAGTTTAAAAGAGTTGAGAATTACAACGTCTTGATAAACAGACTAACGGGTTGTTTATCTTTCGTTGTAATAACATCGCTTAGTTTTGTGAATAATAGTTTTTTAAGTACACTTTGAGACGCTAGGTTTTCTGTAGCTGTTATCGCAGCAAGTGTTGGAAATTTTTTCTTCATTAAATTAATCAATGCATTACAAGCTTCAGTTGCATAACCATTACCTGTAAATTGTGCTAAAAATGCATAACCTATATCAGGCACATTCAAATAGTCACGTTTAAATAAACCAATCATACCAATTGCAGTGCCATTTTCAAGCATTACCACGTAAGGCCCAAACCCTTGTTTTTGTTGAGCATCAATAAATGCGGTTTGAATATAGTGGCTCGCCTGCTCTATGGTGTGAATACCTTTATCACTAATGTTTTCATAAAAACTAGGCTGATTAAGTAGCGTTAAAATAAATTCAGCATCGGTTAGCCGCCCAGAACGAATTATTAAACGTTGAGATTTCGTAATAATCATGATATCACTTCTTTAGAACAAAAAAACCTCGACATTGCGAGGTTTATTTAAGCACTTGGAGGGTTAGCTAATTTGTACTATTTGCTTACCTGTAAAGCCACCTTGAAGCTGTTTATTAAGCGCCGCAGAGACACTCTTCGCATCAAAATCAACAGCAATGATATCAGGAATGGTCAAAGAGTTATTGGCAATATTCTCAAGTAATAAATTACCCATAAAGCTCATTCTTTGTTGTGCGCATAAACTGTTAGCCAACCACGCACCGCCAAGCGAGACAATGCCTATATTAGGTGCGCGACGATACATTAACTCTTGTTCAAACTTAGGCAATGGATTTAAACAGGCTATGCGACCGCAAAAGCGCATTAATTCGACGTTGCGAATCGTGGTGTCACCACCAATTGAATCAAGCACCGCATCAAAGCCTTGCGGCCCTAGCTCTCGACGTATTTTATCAACCAGCTTTTTATCGTTGTAATCAAACACCATATCTGCACCAAGCTGCTTAACCAGTTTGTGATTACGTTTGCTTGCTGTCGTAAACACTGTAGCCCCTCGCTGTTTTGCAAATTGGATCGCAAATTGCCCAACAGCACCGCCGCCCGCTTCAATTAGAATTGAATCACCTTCACTAATCTGTAGTTTATCAAGTGCAACTAACGCTGACATACCAGCACAAGGGAGTGTGGCTGCATGGCTTAATTTAACCTCATCAGGAATAACCGACACTGCAAAGTTAGGGACTTTCACATACTGTGACAAAACTCCCTGCTCTCCCACGTTGCCATGAAACATAACCCGCGCCCCCACACAGGGGAATACACCTTTATCAGCTTTTACGACTACACCCACGGCATCTAAACCTAAAGTATGTGGGTATTGCCACTTACAAAAACCTTGTTTTGCAAACTGTGCATCAACTGGATTTAACCCCACATACTCTACTTTTATAAGCAGCTCATTTCCCGTGACTTCAGGCACAGGTAACTCGAGCTCAGATAGCGTTATCTGCTCATTAGGTTCTTGTAGTACAATTGCCCTCATTGAGGCTGGGATTGTAGATAAAATATCAGTATGTGGCATTAAAAACTCAACTTTACTTAATTAACTAACGCATAGCTCCAACGTCCATTAAAGACTTGATAAGTATCAACCTTAGCAAGTAATGATGAAATCGTTGAGTCAACTGCATTTTCTTGTGCTATTAAAACATCCTGCCGCGCATCTAACAACTCTAAGTAAGGTATTTGCCCTTCTTGATACATAGCTTGCGCTTGTAAGAATGCATTATTAGCATAGCTAAAGCGCTCTTTGGCATAGCGGTTCTGCTCATTTTGTTTGACTAAAAGCTGCAGTGATAGTTCACTTTCACTCATCGCATTTAATACTACTTGTTGATATTGGCTATAAGCAGCTTGCGTTAAATATTGCTGGGCATCACGCTGGGCTAATAATGCAGGATAGCTCAATAATGACCACTGTATTTGGGGTGAAACCTGCCATTGTTGCTGTGTATCAGAGAGATGATTATTGCCTAAACTAATAACGCCAGCAAAAGCTGTAAGGCTTATATCTGGCAATAACGCTTTACTGGCCGCAACACTAAATGAATTCGCTTGACTGAACTCAAACAGAGCACGGCTAATATCTGGGCGTAACGCAATTGCATCACTTGGGCTTGCTAAACTCACTGTAAAATCGCGCGAAAATAAGCTGCGTTCATCGCCTAATGATAAATCATCAGGTAATTGACCTGTTAACAAAGCCAATGTAGCTAAATCACGAAAGCGAGCATATTCAATCTCAGGTATTAGAGATTGTTGCTGCTTAAGCTGTGCTAAAGTACGATTTAAATCAAGTTCACTAGCAACTCCCTCTTCGACTCTCGCTTTTAGTACATCAATACTTTGCGTTAGTGCTTCTATTTGCAGATTAATGATTTGCTGTTTTTGTAAATTACCTTGGTAACTAACAAAGCCTTTAACAACCGATGATACAACCTCAATTTGTAATGCTCTCACTTGTTCAGCTTGGCTCATAGCGCCTGCATTCGCGCCATCAACCAATGCCGTCACTTTACCAAATAAATCAAGCTGCCAGTCAAGGTTAACGCCAGCTTGTGATTGGCGTGATTGCACGTTGCCTAGGCTCGTACGTGATGCATCAATACTCACATCACCTTGGGGTAAATACGCAGCCCGTTGCGCCCCCAAACGGGCTAACGCACTTTGTAACTGTAGTTTGCTAGTTTTTAAATTATGATTTCTAGCACGCGCTTTAACGACTAGTTCATTTAATTGCGCTGACTCTAATTGCTGCCACCACGTAAGCTCATCAGTGCCTTGTAATTGCGTTGCAATTTGCGTTTGCTCTACAAATGACTGCAAGTCTGCTTGGTATTGTTGCTCATCAATTTTACTGGCGCAACCGCTTAACAGACCCGCGATTACAACAGCGGTTAACGTTAATTTACTCATTAATTTGCTCCTGTGGTCGATCTTTACGGGTTTTAGTCACCAAAATATAAAATACAGGTGTAAATAATAAACCAAATACCGTCACCCCTATCATTCCTGAGAAAACAGCGTTACCCATAGCATGGCGCATTTCAGCTCCCGCCCCTGTGGCTAAAACTAATGGGATAACCCCAGCGGTAAATGCTATTGATGTCATTAATATTGGGCGCAACCGCATACGGCATGCCTCTAATATGGCATCAAAATGACTCATATTTTGCTTCGTTTTGTCTCTGGCAAACTCAACCATTAAGATAGCGTTTTTCGATGCAAGAGCGACCAATACAATCAATGCTATTTGAGTGAAAATATTATTATCATCACCCACTAACCACACTCCCATTAATGCTGAAAAAATCGTCATTGGCACTATTAAAATAATTGCTAACGGTAAACGTAAACTCTCATAAGTTGCAGCAAGAACCATAAATACTAATAATACGACGAGAGGAAAAACATACACCATAGTATTACCCGCTAAAATCTGCTGGAATGTCACCTCAGTCCATTCATATTCTATTCCTGTCGGTAAGGTGTCGGCTAAAATAGCTTCAATAGCGTATTGTGCTTGATCAGAGCTATAGCCTGGAGCAGGACTGCCGTTAAGTTCGGCGCTTGGGTAACCATTGTAATGCATTACTCTGTCTGGCCCTGTTGTTGGTGTAGCCGTTAATACAGAGCCAAGCGGTACCATTTTTCCTAAGTTATTACGTACTTTAAGGTTTAAAATCTGTTCAGGGTCTAATCTATAATCAGCATCGGCTTGTGCATTAACCTGATACGTTCGACCAAATAGATTAAAATCATTTACATACATAGAACCTAAATAAACTTGTAGTGCGTTAAATACTTCGTCTAATGGGATACCTTGTATAAGCGCTTGCTCACGGTCGATATCAATATCCATTTGTGGTACTTGAATTCTAAAACTTGAGTACAAGCCCATTAGCGCAGGATCTTGTTGTGCTTTACCGATAACTGCTTGCAGGCTATTAAATAATGCTTCAAATCCCTTATTTCCACGATCCTCTATTTGCAATTTAAACCCACCGGTAGTGCCGAGTCCTTGAATGGGTGGTGGCGGAAATACAGCAACAAATGCTTCATCTATGGCAGTAAAACGCTTATTAAGTTGCGCGGCAATAGCCATCGCAGATTGACTCGGATCAGTGCGTTCACTAAATGCTTCAAGAGGTGTGAATACAATTGCGCTATTCGGGCTGTTAGTAAAACCATTAACCGAAAGTCCCGGGAATGCAACAGTATTGGCAACGCCTGGCACTTGCAGTGCTATTTCTTGCATTTGCTTTACCACCTCTTGAGTACGATCAAGGCTTGCTGCATCAGGTAGCTGAGCAATTGAAACAAGATACTGTTTATCTTGCGCTGGAATAAAACCGCCTGGTACGGCATCAAACAACTTAATCGTACCGCCTAATAGAGCAACATATGCAACCATGACGATAACGCTCATACGCATTAACTTTTGTACTAATTTTTGATAGCCGTTAGCACCTTTATCAAATACGCGGTTAAATGGCTTAAATAACCAGCGACCAAATAAACGGTTTAATAAACGCGTTAATGCATCAGGCTTTGCATCATGACTTTTTAGTAGTAGTGCCGATAAAGCTGGAGACAGCGTTAATGAGTTAAAAGCTGAAATCACGGTTGAAATAGTAATCGTTAACGCAAACTGTTTATAAAATTGACCCGATAAGCCACTAATAAACGCAGTTGGAATAAACACAGCACATAATACCAATGCAATAGCAATAATTGGCCCGGTTACTTCTGTCATTGCAACACGTGTCGCCTCGAGCGGAGATAAGCCTTGCTCAATGTTACGCTCAACATTTTCAACCACAACTATGGCATCATCAACTACAATACCTATAGCCAATACCAAACCAAATAAAGATAAGGTATTGATAGACACGCCTAGCCATTGCATCACCGCAAACGTACCAATTAAAGACACTGGCACCGCAATTAACGGGATTATTGAAGCTCGCCAAGTTTGTAAGAACAGCACCACGACAATAACAACTAACGCAACCGCTTCAAGTAAAGTCGTAATAACGGCATCAATGGAACCACGCACAAACACGGTAGGATCGTAAACGATGTCGTATTCTACCCCTGATGGAAAATCTTTAGACAAGCGAGCCATAGTCTCACGCACTTGGTCTGAAAGCTCAATCGCGTTCGAACCAGGACGTTGAAATATTGGCATAGCTAATGCGGGTTGGTTATCAAGCTCTGCACGCAATGAATAGGTGTTTTGGCCTAAATCCAAGCGCGCGACATCACTTAAACGGGTTAACTGCCCCTGCTCACCCACTTTAATAATGACTTGTTCAAACTCTTCAATACTATTTAAACGGCCTTTAACGTTCAACAATACTTGAAATTGGCTATCTGTAGAAGCAGGTTGTGCGCCTAAACTTCCCGCCGCGACCTGTTGATTTTGTGAGCGCAGTGCTGTAACTACATCCATTGCGGTCAATTCTCGTGCGGCTAATGCATCAGGGTTTAACCACACACGCATAGAGTATTGACCACCCCCAAACAGTTTAACATCACCAACGCCTGCTAGACGGGCAATTTGGTCTTTAATATATAGATCTGCATAGTTAGATAAATACGCTGTGTCGTGTGTTTTCTCAGGTGAATATAAGTGAACAACCATGGTCAGATCTGGCGATGACTTTTCAGCCACCACACCTAAACGTTGTACTTCTTCCGGTAAACGAGGCAGTGCACTGTTTACTCGGTTTTGTACTTGTACTTGCGCGCGGTCTAAATCAGTACCCAGTGCAAAAGTAACCGTGAGCGTCATTCGGCCATCACTGGTGGCTTGAGAAAACATATACAACATGTTTTCTGTCCCATTTATCTCTTGCTCAAGCGGCGTTGCAACGGTTTGTGCAATTACCGTTGGATTTGCGCCAGGGTAATTCGCCGTTACGACTACAGTCGGTGGCACTACCTCTGGGTACTCGCTAACCGGTAATTGGAATAGAGAAATTGCCCCTGCGATTAAAATCACTAGCGACAACATGGCTGCAAATATAGGCCGTTGAATAAAAAAATGTGAAAATTTCATTGTTTATCCTACTTCCTAGCCATTAATACAGGCGAAGCTGTTGGTTTTAAAGTAAACGCAATACCCGAAGTATCCAACTCGACATTTTTTGGCGCAATTGGCATACCCGGACCGACTCGAGCAGGTCCATTCACAGCAATAACATCAGAGCCAGATAACCCTGAAGTAATAACTCTAAAGCGGCCATAACGCTCACCAACAGTCACTAACTTATATTCTAAAACATCGTTCTCGCCGACAGTTAATACAAAACGATTTTTCAAATCAGTGCCAATCGCTCTATCAGGAACAATAATGTGTTCTTGTACTTCGTTTGCAGCCAACTTAATACGCGCAAATGAACCTGCACGAAGTGGTGATTTTTGCTCATCAAAACGTGCGCGAACACGAAGAGTACCGGTCGCAACATTGATTTGGTTATCAATAAAATCAATATATCCCGTGTGTTCAAATGCCTTTTGACCAACCCTTTGCATTACAACCTGCTGCTTATCAGAGCTCGTTACCTCACTGAATGCACTATTCCAAGTACGTTCATCTACATCGAAATACGCGTACATTGTTTTATTCGATACGATTGAGGTTAAAACGGATTGACCAGCAAGTACGTTATTGCCTTTGGTAATATTGGCGCGAGACACAATACCGTCAATAGGTGAGCGTATTTGGGTAAACTCTAAATCTAATTTAGCTGATGTTAATTGTGCTTCATAAGCCGCTAGCTGTGCTTTACGCTGATGTAAAGTCGAAGTACGTGACTCAGCTTGCTCAGTTGAAATCGCTTTACGCTGTGTTAATCGCTCAGCTCTATTCGCTTCACTTTGCGCTTGTTCTAATGCAGCCTGAGCACTGGCTACTTGCGCCTCTAAGCTTGCAACTACCGCAGCAAACGTGCGTGCATCTAATTCAAATAATAAATCACCCTGCTTTACTGAATCACCTTCATTGAAAGTGATTTTTTCGATAACACCCGCTACACGCGGCATTAAAGAAACCTCTTCGGGGGCTTCTAGACGGGTGGTATATGTATGCCAACTCTGCACAGGTTTCGTAATAACAGGCGCTACATCAATAGGTTGTAAGTGTTGTTGTGATGCTTGTTGCGCAGGCTCTTCAGCACAACCAACCAAGGTGGCTGATGCTGCTAAAATTGCAGTGGCGATTAAGTGTTTGTTCATGTCGACGCTCCTTTTGTATATATTTTTAATACTACGGAAGTAACATGCGGACAAAAAGCGTAGATTTTTAAATTCATTAATGCCAATATGGCATCAATTGAATTTAATTGAGCATATTATGGATACCACAAGTCGTTTATTAATGTTGTTAGAGGTTGTCGAACGAGGCTCATTTGCCAAAGCGGCAGAAACCCGCAATATAGACCGTTCAGTTATTTCAAAACAAATAAGCCGCTTAGAAGATGATTTGGGAGTACGCTTACTAAACCGAACTACGCGTTCATTCTCGTTAACGGCAGCAGGTGCCGAAATGGTAAAAAAAGCAGCCGATCTCAGAGAGTTGCTAGGCGAGACCATTCGTTTAGCAGAAAACTATCATCAAGAGCCACGAGGTGTACTTAAAATTACCTCATCGACCATTATTGGTAGGCGCTACTTACAGCCAGTAATTAATGATTTTCAAAAGCGCTTCCCACAAGTCGAAGTAGAGCTCAGACTCGATGACAAATTAGTTGATTTAGTATCCGAAGGGTTTGATTTGGCTTTTCGTGTTGGCGAGCCAAAAGACTCATCGCTCATAGCACGTAAAATTGCTCGTAACAGGCTGTTACTATTAGCTGCACCGGAGTTTATCAATACCTATGGCATGCCAAAAACTATTGAAGATTTAGCCGATTTGCCTGCTGCAAGCTATTATAGTTCATCATTGCGAGTAGATGGAATACGCTATATTGACCATAAAGGTGAAACCCAAGAGCAAAAAATAAAAAGTGTCTTTAGAGCAAACGATGCGGAAGTGTTAGTTGAAAAAACGCTGTCAGGCACAGCATATGTACTTGCCCCCGCGTTTATTATTGGAGACGAAATAAAATCAGGACGCTTAGTGCCATTACTAACAGATGTAAATCTCGCTCATTACAGTGCTATGTATGCGGTTTATCCGCACCGCGACTTACCAGTAAGAACACGGCTTTTCTTTGATGCTATAAGAGAATATCTAGGTAAGGATACGCCACTCTGGGAAAAAAACATTCCAAATTTTGATAAACTATACTCAGGCCGTTAGCACACACTTTCTAATTGTGTCTCACCGTCTAGGGTATCCATCATAACTTGATTTCTGCCATTGCGCTTTGCTTGATATAGCTGTTTATCCGCTGCTTTTATTGTCTGTTTTAGGGAATCGCCCGGTTGATATTTTACTACGCCAATACTAACTGTGATAGAAATAGAGTACCCTTCGATTAAAAACTCGTGAGCCTCTAAGCTACGGCGTATTTGCTGTGCGTAGTTTTGTGCATACTCACTCGTTGTCGATGGAGAAAAAATAGCAAATTCTTCTCCACCAATTCGAAACACTTTTCCCTGCGGCAAATTATCATTAAGCAGTTGTGTAACTGCAACTAATACCCTATCACCCACTGCATGACCGTATTTATCATTAACTTGTTTAAAAAAATCCAGATCAAGGATCATTGCAAATAAGCCAAGTTTATTTTGTAATTCGATTTCAAAATATTGATTCATTGCAAGGCGATTACCTACACCCGTTAAGGGATCTAGTAATGCTAAATTTTGTAATCGTTTGTAAGAGTTTTCTCGGCTATTTTCAAATACATGTGCGACAACCCAAATAGCGACATAACTTAAAGAAAGGTTTAAAGATAAATTGAGCGTTAAAAAAGGCGAGATATCATTCTTAGCCCAAAGGGCAATACCTTCTGATAATAATAAAGCGGCAGATAAAACAACCCCCCAAAGAGTACCTAGTAATAAATAATATAAAACAGGCAAAGCAAGCATCCAAACAAATAATGCATGGCTCATCTTCGAAAGATAACTGCCTAACACAACAAGTAAACTAACACATGCGCAAATACTGAGTGGCTGCCATAATTTAAGTTTAGTTCTTGAGATAAGTACAAACACACTAAAACAATACACAGAAAACGCGGCTTCAAGTACGCCTAATACAATAAAGTCATTAATAAATATATTAAAATATGTAAATACAGCAGACAAACTAGCTAAACACAAGCACATCCACTTTAAAACTTTTGTTCTAAGTACCTGAGTACCGTTTAAAGCTGTAATATCCATCAAAAAACTTAATATTTTAATTATTAACTTAAGTGTAAACTGAATTAACCATATCTCAAGGGGAAATAGCTGAATAAATCAATAAAAATGAGGATTTCGTATTACTTTTCAGCTCACTCTGTTAGCTCAAATCCAATTAACATTTAATATGTGTTGCAGTTAACCAGCAATTAAGTCATCTATTTGTTCTATCATTTCATTAAATTTCTTATTTGCTTTTTCAATTTGCTTTGCAGTTAACGTAGCTCTCAAGTCAATCAGTAATGTGGCATAAAGTGCTAAATTTTGTTTATCAGCTTGCTTCAATGCATCGCTCATAAAAGCGTGACGCTGAGTAATAATATGCATCATATTTTCTGTAAACTGGTTTTCTGAGAGTAAAGGGCCAGAAAATGTATCAGCTAACGCATTTAGCCGTATTTGTTTGTATTGTTGCCACATTATAAATGTAGATATGTGTTGCTCATTAGCCTCAGTAATTAAACTAACTTGTTCAGTTGATAGTTTACCTAGCCAGTCCTTATACCTTTGCAGCTGCTCCTCAAGACGCTCAGCTTTTCTTTCTTTAGCTGTTTGGTCAGAAAACTCGTGTAGCTCTTCTTCCATCTGCTCCTTAATTGCCTCAATAAAGTACTGACGTTGCTCAGGGTCAAGTGTCATTGCGACATCAATGAGTGGTTGTGCAATTTTGTTAACTAATATCTGCCAATGACCTTTTGAATTGGTAAAATGCGTGATCAGCTCAGCTTGCGAAGGTGACTCAGCTAATAATTGCTGTAAATGGACGAGATCGGTCTTATACAAGGGTAACTGCGTTTTTCGGTGCCAATCACGAGTCTCCTTTACTAATCGCTTTATCGTTTTAGTTTGTTGTTTATCTAGGTCGACATAGTCGTCAATCCAAAAACCTGACAGCCAGCCTATATTGTTGTAAGTAAAACTTGCCGAACAGCCACCCAATAATAGGATGAAAGCTAACAACAGCCCTGTTTTTAAATTTACTATTTTTTTCAACATGTATATTTAGCCTAAAGTATCTTTTGCCTTACGTTAATCAACTTATTATGAACTGTAAACGATTGATTTTGATGTTATTGAAAATAATTATCATTTAAGTGTTGACCACTTGATTAAACTAAGTGATAATCGTTCGCATCAACATAGGATAACCCAACACATTAAGTATAAAGCTTGATGTAATTAATGGGCAGTACCGACCTCAGTGCCTAGGGAAGAATAACCAGTAAGGATGCTGGAATTTTATTAACGTGTTGATGAAGATCGTGCCTCTTCAATAAAGCGGATTACTCGACCCAAGCCGCCGCATTAAAACACACTTACTTGCTACATTGCTCATATCGGTGACGGTTGATATGAATCCGAAAAGCCCCTCAGGGGCTTTTTTTATTGCTTTAAATTTTCTGTAAAATCTGTATCTTATCTACATAATTCTGATTATCAGCCTTAGTTTGGGGTTTACCCTTACTTGGAGCTAAAATTAAACAGTTCAAATTGATTGGAGGTCTTGTCATGTGGCAGCCTAAATTAAAAATATGGTTAATGGTTGGAGCCTTGAGTTTATCGTGTGCAACTCATGCAGGCTTAGATGAAGGTATTAAAGCAGCGAATGAAGGTCAATTCGAAGAAGCGTTGAAAGAATTTAATTATCTAGCTGATAAAGGCTACGCCCCTGGTATTTATGAACTTGGCAAACTTTATGAAGGTGGTCACGGCGTTACTAAAAATTACCGCAAAGCCGCTGATTTATATCAACAAGCAGTAAAAAAACGGCACGTAGACTCTATGTTTGCCCTCGCAGTTCTCTATGATGAAGGCAAAGGCGTTAAGCTCGATAAACAAATGGCGGTGTCATTATTTAAACAAGCGGCCGAAAAAAATATGCCTGCTGCCCAGTTTAATCTAGGTGTTATGTACTCAAATGGTGAAGGTGTGCCGCAAGATTACAAACAAGCCATGAGATGGTACGAAAAGGCAGCTGGCAACAACTATTCTTTAGCGCAGTTTAATATGGCACTTATGTACTTTGAGGGTTTAGGCGTAGATAAGAATATTGAAAAATCTTACATCTGGAATACTGTGGCAGAATTTAATGGTAATTTAAATGCTAGTCACAGTAGAAAGTTAGACGAGCAAAAAATGTTACCCGCAGAAATCATTGAAGCAAAAGAAAAAGCCAATGAGCTATACGAGCGCATACAAGCTGGGCTATATGGCGGTGAAGGCCGACTTTATTAATATAATGCACTGGTTGTACTGACGTCTTAAGGTCGTAAGTACAACCATTTAAGTGCTTTGACCAATAATTTATTATGTGACAATAGCAGCTTCAGCCTTGGGTTAAATTTACCTGTGTGTAGTTTATTACGCACATGGCTAAAAGTTATAAACCCTTCTTTGCCATGGTAGTTGCCCATTCCCGACTCCCCTATCCCTCCAAATGGCGCATCATCAGAGGTTACTTGCAGTAAGGTATCATTAACCGCAAATGTTCCACTTTGAGTTTGTAGCTCAATCGTTTGAATAAGCTGAGAGTTATATCCCATTACATACAAAGCAAGTGGATGCGGGCGCGCATTAATATATGATATTACCTCGGAGATATTGTCATATTCTAATATAGGTAAAATGGGGCCAAAAATTTCTTCTTGCATTACGGCCATGCCATCATTCACATGTGTCACAATATGCAGACCCATACGGTGTTTTTGCTCATCAGCCATATTCTCATCAAGCGGCTTGACTACTTGCGCTCCGTTACCTTTGGCATCGTTAAGTAATTCACTTAATCTTTTAAAATGTTGCTGACTGATAACAGAGGTTAAATTTTTACCTTCAACCCCTTGTGGGTAGTACTTTTTATACAAAGTACATAAACTATGTATTAATTGGTGCTGCAACTTTTTTGGTACAAATATATAGTCGGGAGCCACACATATCTGCCCAGCATTAGACATTTTACCAAATAAGATTGTTTTTGCTGCTTTGTTAATATCTGCATCGCTGGTGATAATTACAGGTGACTTTCCACCTAGCTCTAAAGTTACTGGCGTTAGGTTTTTACTCGCCGCGGCCATAACATGACGCCCTACATTCGTCGAGCCGGTAAAAAATAAATGCGCAAAGGGCAAGTTTGAAAACTCTTGACTTAACCGGGCATCGCCTTCAATTAGCAAACAATGTGCATCTAGCCCTTCAATGAATAGCCGCTTTAATACTTGATTAGTATGCGGGGTAAACTCACTGACTTTTAATAAAACGCGATTACCAGCAGCCAATGCTGTGATCACGGGCACTAAAGCTAATTGAATTGGGTAATTCCAAGGAGCGATAATACCTACGACGCCTTTGGGCTGATAGCTAACCGACACCTTAGACGGTGCTAAGCTCAGTCCTGGATTACGCGGTGAATCCTTTACCCATTTTGGTAAGTGCTCAACTGTATGGGTTATAGCCTTAACACTGGGTAGTAAATCACCCATAACAGTATCAAAGGCAGTACGATAACCAAAGTCTTTTGAAGTAGCAGCAACCAAGTCGTTCTCAAGCGCAATAAGTTGACGCTTTAACTGTTTAAGTAAACGTATTCGTTCTGCAATTGCTAAATAAGAAGCTTCATTAAACCGCTGTTGCATCTTTATAAAATGCGGCATTAAATCACCTGTCAGTGATGTATTCGTTGCATTTTCAGTCAAGCGCATATCCACGAATAAGATTAATATGTAGACACTATAACGGTGTTTAAAGGTTGGGGCAATAAAGAGTGCCTAATATAAACTAAGCACTCCTGGTTGGGTAACTAATTGATTAAAAATCAAATACTGATGCAGCAATGGTCATAGTGACTAAAGTAATAAAAACAATTGCAATGATATTTAATACAAAGCCAGAACGTATCATGTCGCGTATTTGTATTTGTCCTGAACCGAATACAATTGCATTCGGTGGTGTTGCAACCGGCATCATAAACGCGCAACTACACGCTATAGCCGCAGGAATAACCCATACTAACGGAGTGCCTGTAACGGACTCAGCAACAGGGCCCAGTAAAGGTAAAAAGCCTGCTGCAGTAGCTGTGTTACTGGTTATTTCTGTAAGAAAGGTAATCAATGTAGCAATGACTAATATACTCAATACAAGCGGGATTGTACTCGCCCCCTCTATCATATGTGCGATATATTCAGCCAAACCAGAGGATTTTATTTGTGCAGCTAACGTTAAGCCGCCACCAAATAATAGCAACACGCCCCATGGCACACCGGCAGCGCTTTGCCAATCTAAAATTCGCTCGTCACTGCCTTTGTTAGCAGGCAATACAAATAGCAATAATGCTGCAGCAATAGCGATACCGGTATCTGATATTTTTAAGCCTGTAAAATCAGCCAATAAAGGTCTAAAAATCCAACATAATGCAGCCAGCGTAAATACACATAGCACACCTTTCTCAGCACGTTGAATTCGACCAAGTTCTACTAACTGCCTGCTAAATAAAGATTTAGTATCAACTTTTCCTGCACCAAGTTTGGTCTTATCCACTTTATAAGCAAATTTGGTTAACCAAACCCAGCAAATTAATAACATGGTGATTGATAACGGTACGCCTATTTTCATCCACTGAGCAAAACCAATCTCTATTTGATAACTGTCAGATAAATACGCTGCCATCAAGGCATTCGGCGGAGTTCCAATTAGCGTCGCAATTCCTCCGATACTCGCACCATAGGCAATCGACAATAGTAACGCTTTGCCAAAGCCATTATTATTAGGGTTTGATTTTTGTACTAAATGCGTAATTGATAACGCTATAGGTAGCATCATCACTGCCGTGGCCGTATTAGACATCCACATCGATAAAAATGCAGTTACAAGCATCATGGCAAGAATTTGTAAACTAGGTTTACTGCCTGCATACATCATTGTCTTAAGCGCAATACGCTTATGAAGACCCCAGCGCTCCATCGCTATAGAAATTAAGAAACCACCTAAAAATAAAAATATTAATGGGTGAGCATAGGGTGCAGCGACACTTTTAATTGCTGCTATG
This sequence comes from Pseudoalteromonas sp. APC 3893, assembly GCF_030408095.1. Taxonomy (NCBI): domain Bacteria; kingdom Pseudomonadati; phylum Pseudomonadota; class Gammaproteobacteria; order Alteromonadales; family Pseudoalteromonadaceae; genus Pseudoalteromonas; species Pseudoalteromonas sp. APC 3893. The sequence goes on along the minus strand of NZ_JASDCD010000002.1, from coordinate 220,012 downwards.
TCAGCAAGCGGCGAGAACACGAGTGGTAATAATGCTGTTGCAGGTATTGGCACAACCTCACTGACCCACCACGAAGCCATCCAAAAAGCCAATCCTGCGACTCTAAAAGCAGCAACACTTAATCCTGTTGGAGGATCTACCAAGCAGGTAATTAACATAACACACGGTCCTAGCAATAGCATAAAGTATTGCATGAGGGGTGATTTCTTTTGATTATTACTGGTTAATACACTCATCACTTATCCTCTAAAATTTATACTTAAGGCCAAATGCAAGGCTGCTATCACTTTGTTGATCGAGGTCTAAATTTGTATAAAGCAAGTAAGCGGTTGTTTGCTTATCAAATACATAATCTACACCGCCAGTACACTGACTACCATCAGTAGCATGGCGCAACTGCGAGTCATCACTAGCAAACTGTACTTTTGGTGCCCATTGACCCATTTTGTAACTAGCACTGAGTACATAGCCATTACCCGACTTACTGCCATCAAGTGATTCACTGCGCTGATAGATTGCGCCAAACTGCCACTGCGCTTGCTTGATGACACCCGCTATACGCGTAGCATTAATATTATTGAGCGAATCAACATGACTGATAGCCACATAGTAATTTTTATTTTTTAAACCGCGATCACCATAAATTATTGTAGCTGCATACCCTGCTTCGTTATTTGCACTGTCATCTTTAGGTGCATAAGTAAGAGATAGTTGTGCACCCGAAAAAGATTTAGATGTGTAGGTTAGCGTGTCACCTAGTCTATCTTGCCCTGGTAAGAGCTGGGCAATATCAGCTTGAGTCTCATTAAAGTTATCTACTTTACCTTCAGAATACTTAAATCGCGTATCATTACGGCCAAAAACCACTTGACCAAAACTCCCCCTCAAACCCAAGTATGTATTACGCGCGCTGAAAGGTTCGCTGGTATTATCGTGTTCAAACCCCTTTACCTGCACCTCGTATTTAAAAATTGCACTGAGTGATTCACTCAGCTTGTGACTTCCTTTAACACCAATACGAGAAAAAGGTGCATCAATCTGTGTGCCTTCTTGCGCATAGCGCATAGTACCTGTATCTGTTTTAGCTATTTGCACCTCAGCTTTACCATAGATATCGTAGTCTGCGCCGTACGCTTGATGAGTAGCTGTTGTAGTAGTCAGCGCTGTAAAAATAGTCAGCGCGGTTTTATGGGGTTTATATTTTGTTATCATTGTGTGCCCTATTGTTAGGAGAATATGTTGTTCCTAATCAATAAAGGCAACTTTACTGCCAATGTGCACCAATCAAAATAACCAACTAATTATCAATGACTTAATAATAAAAACAAAATGAAAGATAAATTAATGGGTGGATTTACACCTATTTTTTTATAGCGCCTGTCACTAAAACCACCCATTTATAAGCTTATTAATCTTTAAACATTTCTTTATTGAGTCCGTACTTATTCATTTTGTCATAGAGGGTTTTGCGCGCGAGCTGTAATGTTTGCATTGTATCTTTTATGCTGCCTTGGTGACGTTCAAGGGCTTCTTCTACTAAAGATTGCTCATAAAAACTAACTTTTTCAGCCAAACTCAGATCAGTAGGCAAGACATTGTGATGTCTATTGGTTTTTGCAAATGCAAGCTCAGCACCAAGTAATACTGCACGCTCGGCTTGGTTTCTCAGCTCACGAACATTCCCAGGCCAATCATATTGCATTAAGTATTGTTGTGCTTCGCAGTTAAGAGGTGCTGGGGCTTTATGAAAACGAGTCGCAGCGATTGAGCTAAAATGTTTAAATAATAATGGAATGTCGGCTTTTCTATCTCGAAGGGCTGGAATACTCACTTTCACCAAGTTTAAACGATAATATAAATCAGCCCTAAATTCGCCTTGCTCAACCAAATGTAATAGGTCAACCTTAGTAGCAGCGACTATTCTCACATCTAAATCAATCGGTTTATTTTCTCCTACAGGCGTTACTTTACGCTCCTCCAGAACCCTTAATAACTTTATTTGCAAAGCCATTGGTGTACTTTCTATTTCATCTAAAAATACGGTGCCACCTTGGGCAAATTCAAATTTACCTTGACGACTTTGGGTAGCGCCTGTGTAAGCGCCACTAACTGCACCAAACAGCTCACTCTCAATAAGTTGCTCTGGCACAGCCCCACAGTTTATTGCAACAAAATTACAATTAGAGCGTGTACTCTGATCGTGTAGATACCGCGCTACAAGTTCTTTACCTGTCCCGGTTTCACCTTCGATCATCACATCTGCTGGGGTATCAATAACAGTGTTAAGTAAGTGCATCATATGCTGCATTTGCGGGGTGTCACCTAAAATTCTCACCCCGGGCGCAGATGTTTTCTCAACAGCTAGCTTTAATGCCCTATTTTCCATTACTAACGCACGCTTATCAGATGCTCGGGCTAAACAATCTAATAACTGCTCAGTAAGTGGTTTCTCAAATAAATCATATGCGCCTAACTGCATTGCTTTAACAGCAATTGAGACATCAGCAAAACCGGTTAAAAAAATGACGGGAAGTTCACTATCAAAAGCTTTTATTTGTTCAAGCAATTCCAAGCCGTCCATTTTTGGCATATTTATATCACTCAAAACAATACCATTAAAACGGCGATTTAATTTACTAAGCGCACTAATCGGATCACTAAAACATTGAACTTTATAGCCTTCAAGCGAGAGTAATTGTGATAATGAATCTCGAATTATCAATTCATCGTCAATTACAATGACATGGTTACAATCTTGATTTAATTCGCTCATAAAGCTCCCTTATCTGAGGCCAACGTTATAATAAACTGAGCACCACCATTAGGCCTATTATGCGCAGTTAAGCAGCCATCAAATGACTGAATAATTTGTTTTGAAATAGATAAGCCCAGGCCTAAGCCATTACTTGATTTAGTGCTATAAAACGGCTCAAAAATGGAGTTCAAAGCATGTTGTTCAATACCTGGGCCAGTATCTAAAATGGATAACTTCACTCGGTCATCAAAAAGTTCAAGTTCAAAACTTAGTTCTTTAACCGATTGCTTATCCATAGCTTGACTTGCATTTGTGATCACATTCACCAGTACCTGTTCAAACTTAATACCATCAACCCAGACGCAAACTTCATCATTAATCTGGATAGGTTTTACCTTTACTTGATTTTGCTTTAATTGTGCGCTTGCGATCAACATGGCATTTTTTAATAGCTGAGCAAGACTTATCGAGCGCAATTGAGTTTGCGCTGGTTTACTAAAATGCTTTAGTTGGCCAACTATCTGGTGAACACGGTCAATTAAACCTTGTACTATAACAATGTTCTCCTGTGCAGCATTAATATTACCCTTGGCAATGAGCCTTTTAGCACTCACTAAATAGGTATTCATCGCACTTAAGGGTTGGTTTATTTCATGATTAATTCCTGCACTTAGTTGCCCAATGGTTGCCAGCTTAGCTGTTTGTATGAGTGCAAGCTGCGCTTTTTCAAGGGCCTGTGTACGCTCAATCACTTCTTGCTCAAGGCTATGGCGAGAAAATAGAAGCTTTTTATATCCGGCAAAACGTGCCATTAAGCTGTAACTTATAATTAACGCTAAAACATAAAACAAACTCAGCCAGATTAACCGAGGTATCTGCTCTAAGCTCACCGATGTCACATCAACTAATACTGATATTTTTCCATTCAATTGACCAATTTTAGCATCAGCAAACACATACTGCTTCGTTGTAGTATTTTGTTTTATGTCTAATAAATTTATACCTTGAACGTTAATTATTGTAGTGCTTACATTACTTGGCTTATGATCAAGATACCTTCGTGATTTAATCAGCTTTTGCAGGACTGTGTCGCTTAACTCCTGAAATGTATTTAAGCGCCAACTAGACTGGTTCGACATAGCAATCACACCATCATCAAGCATCAAATAGAAATCACTTGTTTGAGAGGTATTTAGCAATTGCCTATCATTTTCAAATTTAGATACATTAATTTTCAACACGACTACGCCAATAACTTGGTTGCCATTATAGATAGGCTCTGAAAAGTAAATACCACGCTCTTGGGAGCGTTGGCCAAGGGCAAAATATGCCAGAGGCTGCCCCGCTAAGGCTTGATAAAAATAAGGACGAAACGCGAAGTTACTGCCGACATAACTGTAATCCAATAACCAATTACTAGATGCTATGACATCTCCATTAGTATCAAGCACATAAGCGTCAGATGCACCACTTGCTTGCTGAATATCTACTAAATAACTATTTATTGCATTGTTTGATAGATCGCTATTTTCAATAAACTGACTAAGCAGCTGATTATCACTTATAAAATGTGGAATTGAAGCAAAACGAGTTAACTCGGCTTTTAAGTAATGACTCAATTGCTGAACTTGTTGCTCAGCTTGGTTTTGACTTTTAGACAGGTCGTAATGACGACCAAAGTAATAAGCACTGAGTAATAATACCAGAAGTACTGCAAAGCAAACTGCATTTCGTTTTAATAGAGCTTGCATTATTTACCTAGCTTGCAAGAGAAGAACTTAAAATTTTAGCTGGTAGTGTAACGATATTTCTCTCGATACTCCAGCGACAGCACCATCAGCCAATCTAGGATCAAAACTATCATAGTATTTATCAAAAAGGTTATGAATTTTTAAGGATATATCACTTTGCTCAGTTAGTTCATAGCTTGCCACTGCACCAATTAATAAGTAACTTGGCTGTGAAAATTTAGATATATCATGCCCTGTAACGTTAACCTCATCACGCCATATCGTATTAACACTAACCATCATTGGCTTCATATCAAAGCTCGCCACAAGGGTTGCAAAACGTTTAAAGGTTGGATTCATTGGTGGATCAAAGTACTGCGTATAAGTGCCAGTTAATGAAAAATCGGGTGCAACTTGCCACTGGCTATCTAATTCAATCCCAGGGTTGGTATCATTTAACTGATTTTCAAAGGTAAACATATTTGTGTTAGATGCATGAGGAACTGTGATAATAAAATCATTAAGTTGGTTATGAAAAAACACCGTATTAAAATACCAATTTTCTACCTGATAACGCCAAACTAACTCAGTTGTTTTTACATATTCTGATTGTAAATTTGTATTACCTACGGTTACATCATCATTGGAATACAACTCGTTCGTTACCGGCGTTCTAAATGATTCCCCATATTGTAATTTAACTGTATTAGCTAAACTTGGTTGGTAAATAGCAGCTATTCTAGGAGAAAGTTTACTATCGATGTTTTTAACGTCATCATAGCGCCCCCCCACAAATAATGTTAATTGATGTGATAAAGGTAGTTTTAATTGTGTATATAAACTGTGTGTTTCAAACGTAGCTTTAAGGTTTTTAAATGCTGCATAGCCTTTAATCGTCGTTATAGCCCCTAAATAATAGGATTGTTCAACGATTATTTCACCGCTCGCTTGGTCAAAATAATTAGTGCGGACATCTGCTGAAATTTGTTTTGAATTTGCATATTCATAGCCCGCATTTATCACCCAATCATTATTAAAGTGATGGCTATAATCAATGTCTATATTGAAATCAGTGGTTTGCCAATCAGGTCCTAATAAAAAGTCTTCACTTGCCTTAGGGTTATTCGCACCCGCTAAGATCAATCCTGCACTGGCTATTTTGTGATCTGAATAAGCTATTTTTGTGGCAAGTTCTGTCGTCGCATTTTTTATCACGCTATAAGCAAGTGACACAAAACTATTTTCACTGTTGTGCTGGTTTTGTTTCGAGTAGCCAGCTAAGTTAATAAACTCATCGAGTTCAACTTGATTATAGCGACCTCTTAACTCTAATTCAGCTATATCACGACCAAATTCAAAATACACTGATTGCAGCGGGTCTTTTACACCTTGCGGGTACTTTTCTCCCTCTTTTTGGTTTATCGCAATTGACGCAAAACCCATTAGATCATCGGTAAGTTGCTTAGATACACTGGCCGAAACACCATACTTACCGTGAGTACCAATCATTGTGGCAACATCATTATTTGTGTGTTTAGTAATTATATTCATTACACCGAGAAATGCATTACTGCCATATAAAGCAGAGCCAGGGCCACGAATAAACTCAACCTTATCGATGACTTCAATTGGGATAAACGGCATATACACAGATGCTTTACCAAAGGATGACTCATTAATTCGCTCACCGTTAATCATCACTAATATATTGCCGCTATCTAAATAAACACCTCGGGCATGATCTTTTGGTACAGCACCAACCCAATCGCCTCGGGTAGACTGCATACCGGGCACAAAATTCATTAATTCGTAGGCACTTTCAACCCCTAATAATTGAATGGATTTTTCATTAAATATTGTGATTGTAGAAGGAGCTGATGCAACTGTTTCTGGTGTTTTCGATGCAATATCCACTTTTACTTCTAGTAAGTCTTCAAGTTGCATAGTGAATAATTCATTTGACTCAGTTGCAAATAAGGAAGCCATGTGAAAACAGAAAAGGATACAAAAAGAATGCTTTAGAGTCATTACGCCGCATTACACCTAGGATTTATATTGAATTTATTAGATTGTTTACACAAACTACTATTAACAATAATAATACAAATGCACGGCGGCGTGAGGTTTTTTTCTAACTATTTACATTTACTTAGGCAGTAACTGTAGTGCGTTTCGCTTTAATATATTTATACAAGCCAATTAAAGAAGCTGCGATCCAAAATATTTCAATAACAAAACTTGCTAAATTAAAGTTATAACAAAGACTTATAAGCAATAAAATAGCGCCTGAAAGGTTCATCATATTATAAAGCAAGCCAGTAGGTGTTGCTTTACCAAGTTGTAGCATAAAAAACGCGCCAACGACTAAAAAAGTACCTGTCATACCAATAATATCAAATAAAAGTGCAATCACGAGGGGTTCCCTTGTCCATTACGATAATCACCCACACTACTGGCCCATTCCATGGGGAGGGTTGTTTTCATTCATTGAAACAGCAAACCGAGCGATCTTAACAAACTTCTTTGAACATCACAGGATATATGTCCGCTACTATTAGCTAACGTGAAAATAGGTAGCAAAGCTCACTTATATTTAAAGTCGATGACAACTAGATTGTTAATAAGCACAAGTAACAATTGCGGCGCGCGTTTAATACCATAAAGATGGCTGTACTAATTAAAATCTACTACGACTTCATATCTGCCAGGCATATCATTGATTTCATATAGCCACCCGTGGCGTTTAATTATTTTTTCACTTAACTGTAAACCTAGCCCATAACCTATACTTATTTTCTGGGTATCATGAGCGATGTGTTGTTGTTCACTCTCTAGCTGATTAATGTTAATAATTGTGACGCGACTACCTTGGAGTTCAATGGTGACTTCACCGTTTTGAGTGTGTTGATACGCATTTCGCATTAAGTTAGTGAGCACAATGTGACATGCCGTCGCTTCAGTGTTAATGACGTTAGTTTGTGAATCACTGCTGATCCCTACTTTTACTTTTTTTGCATTGAGTAAATAATTAAGCTCATGACTTAAAGTGACTATTTTGTCATAAAGATTGATAGGTTCGTCAGCGCTTTGCTGTTCATCATCGCGACTGAGCCAAAGTAACGTGTCGGTTAAATCGCTCATTGTTAAACCTGCCCGCTCAATCCGCTGTAAGGTATGTTGTTGCTTTTCATTTAAAGGCGCTTTTTCAGCAAGTCGATTCAGCAATTCAACATTACTACGTATGACCGATATCGGTGTTCGTAACTCATGGCTTGCATAACTCAAAAAGCGTTGTTCTCGCTCTAAACTATCATGGGCCGAAAGTAGACTATCACGGACCAGCCCTGCTAATGTATTTAGTTCGTTATAGGTGAAATCAGGCGGCGACTGTTGTAAGTTATTTTGATTGAGTGACTTAGCCCAGTTTTTTAGCGATTCAATGGGTTTTGCTATATTTTTTATTACCATAAACAAGGAAAAGGTAAATAATCCGATAGCAGTAATGCCTGTTAATAAAACCCACACTAAACGCTGTTCAGGTTCAGAATTAGTTACCAACTTAGGTTTGGTTCTGTCTTCTTCAAGCATAATACGAGATATATACCGTGGCTCACCTTGCGAGTTAGGGAAATAAATCACAAAGTACAGGTTGGTTGGTATGGTAAACATAGATGTGTAATCTTTTGTTTTTTGTAGTACACCAACTTCTGTTGGTATTTCAAAGCGCTGCTGTATTATCGCTGGCATGTCTTGCCAACGACTTGCAACATTAAAACCGACCATATCTTGAGGCTGTCCATCTTTAACATCAGCTGTGTCTGCTAGCTGGTACATTACTGCGTTGATCCCTTTGTCTAGGCCGTCAACAAAATAACTGACACTCAGTAATGAAAACCCTATTGCCATAATCGAGCTCAACACAACCATACTTGCGATAAAATATATTCGCAGACTCAGCCTTATTTTCATTACACGTTTCCTTGCACCTGCTTTAAGGCAAAACCAATACTCGGCACCGTTTCAAGCTTAATTTGGTTTTCCGCACCTTCAAGCTGTTTACGTAAATGATGTATGTGCACTTTTAAGCTATTACTATCAGGCTGATCTTCTCCCCATACAGCTTGCATAATATCAGCCCTAGTCACAACATTTGGTGCACTGCGTATGAGGGTTTCTAAAATCTTAAATGTAATTGGGGAGAGCTTTAACTCATGGTCACCAACATTTGCACTTCGCGTAGTCAGGTCGACAGTTAAATTTGCACTGATGAGGCGTTTGGCCTCACCACTTTTACGCTTTGCTAATACCTGTACCCGTGCTACAAGCTCTTTCATGGCAAAAGGTTTAACGAGGTAATCATCACTGCCCGCGGCAAAGCCTTCTAGTTTGTTATCGAGGCTGTCCCGTGCAGTAAGCATTAATATAGGTGTATCTATACCTAGCTCACGTAAACGCTTACATAATGTTAACCCGTTCATTTTTGGCATATTGACATCTAAAATAATCATTTGATAGTGATTATTCTGTATTAAATTTAACCCTAGCAACCCATTACTTGCATGATCACATTCAATATCTTCTATATCGAGGTAATCGATAATCGTTGTTGCCAGATCAATGTCGTCTTCAACTAGTAGCACGTTTATCATTAAGCTGTGGTTCCTTGAGTCTTATTGCCTGTAAAAAAGTTTAACATAGTGACCAATAAGCGTTTAATATCTATTTGAATCATTAGTAATGCGGGTATTAATATTAACGTGATCACTGTAGCAAACAAAATACCATAGCCTAACGACGCTGCAGCGGGAATTAAAAATTGTGCTTGTATGGATGTTTCGCTTAATAGTGGTACTAAGCCTGCGTACGTTGTAATTGAAGTAAGCATAACCGCTCGTAACCGACTAGTACACGACTCAATAATGGCATCATGGGTGCTCATACCTTCATCTTTAACCAACTCATTAAAGCGAGAAACAAGTAATAGGCTATCATTTACTACCACCCCACTGAGCGCCAAAATACCATTTAAAGACAATATGCTAATGGTTAAATCATTCCACCAGTGCCCTAAAATAGCGCCCACAATACCAAATGGTATAGCTACCATTATCAGCACCGGTTGAATATACGATTTAAGCGGAATAGCTAGCAAAACATAGATGACCAATAAGGCAGCAATAAACATACTACTCATAGAGCTGGTCGTCTCGTCTTGCTCTTCTGCTTCTCCTGCAAAATGAATACTTAAATTAGGGAACTGCTTTGTAAGCTCGGGCACTAAATCACGATTTAAGGCGTCCACTAATTCATTAGGTGCAATAACATTTTTATCTACCTGTGCACCTAAATAGATAGCACGCAGCCCATCAATGCGAGTGATTTCATCTTGCTGATATTCACTGCTTATTGTTGCAATATTAACCAGAGGAACCACTGTGCCGTCAGGTAAGCGAATACGCGACTGCATAATATCCGCGGGAGTTTTACGGGCATTTTCAGGGTAGCGTACGCGCACTTTTACTTCGTCTTTGTCTCGTTGATAACGTTGTACAATTGCACCACCAAATGCTTGTAACACTTGCTGTGATAAACTGGCTGTATCCATGCCTAGTGCACGACCCTGTGCGTTTAGGGCAAATTTCAGCTGGGGCTGCCCAGGGTTTAAATTATCATCAATGCCGTTAACACCCGCAGTATTTTGTAGCCGCTTTTTAAATAATGCGCCCGCAGCCATCACTGTTTCATCATCCCACGCCTTTAGCTCAACTTTAAAGTTATCTACCATTTTGCGAGTTGCTAATACCTGTAATTTTTTACTGCCTTCAGGGACGCCTGCCAGACGTTGCCATTCTTGTGCAAACTCAGTGGCAGTAAACACACCTTCACTTAATAACTCTATAGTGACCGTACCACTGATATCGCTACTACTAACCACTTGTAAGCTGGTAATTTCACTGTTTTGAGAATCAAATTGAGTCATCAAGTTTTGCTGTGCTTGCAATGCACTTTGCTCAAGCGCTAATAAATTTGAATTAGTTTGACCAAAGGCTGCATCATTTTGCATCACCAACTCAGCTGTAACTGTATCCTCTGCAATACTCGGGAAAAAACCAACTTTAACAGCTCCAGTCATTGGCATGCCTATAACTAATATAAAAAAGGCGACAAATGCAGCAACAATGGCATACCTAAAACGAAGTGAATACTCGATGACACGACGATATACGTTATCACTAAACCAATTCAAACCGTTGTCAGCCCCATGTTGTACTTTTGACCAGAGGCCGCTTAAACCAGATTTTAATTGACGTTTTGTGTTTATATGGGCCAAGTGCGACGGTAAAATAAGCTTTGATTCAACAACTGAAAGTAATAAACAAATAGTGACGACTGTAGCAAATTGTGAGTAAATTTTGCCAAGGTTGCCAGATACATTGGATAAAGCAACAAACGCAGCAACGGTGGTTAATACACCAAATATCGTTGGTACAGCGACCTTCATCGTACCGGCAATTGTATTGTGAAGTGTATCGCCATCACTTTTGCGGGTGGTATAAATACTCTCTCCGACGACGACTGCATCATCAACAACAATACCCAGCGCCATAATAAAACCAAACGTAGTCATTTCATTAATGGTTAGTGCTGTGTAGCCGTCGGTCATAAAATAAAGTGTGCCAAAAAATACAAATGGCAAACCACCCGCAACCCACAGTGCAACACGTACATTTAAGAATATGGCTAATATAACAAACACCATAATTATACCTGTTGCAGCATTTTTGGTAAGTAAAGACAAGCGCTCGGTGATCATGGTGCTTTTGTCATTCCAGCTTTCAAGTTCCACGTTTTGTGGCAGTAAACCACGCTCGTGCCAGGTATCGATAACACTGTGTGCCTGCTCAACGATACTGGTTATATCTGAGTTTTCATCCATTAGTATCTCAATACCAACGGCATTTTGTTGATTATAACGGCTTAGCGAGTTGGTATCTTCGGCGAAAGTGTCGGTAACTGTTGCAACATCACCTAAGGTAATTTGTGTTCCCGTTGCGGTTGTTAGCAATACGATATCTGCAAAATCACGCTGCCAATAAGCTTGTTCAGCAGCTTTTAAGCGCATGATTTTATTACTATCGCGTAAGCTTGTTGATAACGGGCTGGATGATTCATTATTGATCACTTCGCTAATATCACTGAGTGTTAAGCCGTACGCTTGTAATTTTCCTTCGTCAATTTCAACCGACATCATAGGATCTAACACGCCCGATTGCTCAACATCGCTAATACCCGATTTAGCTAATAAATCAGCTTTCAGTTGTTCGCCTAGGTTTTGCAAAGTGTGACGATCTGTATCACCATAAAGGTGTATTGATAATGCATGATCTTGTCTACGTGCTTTGTCTATGACGGGTTGTTCAGCATCAACTGGAAAGTTATTAATCGCATCAACTTGATTCTTTACATCTGTAAGTAACTCATCAAGCGAGTAATCTGTTTTTTTCTCTATGCTGACATGGCTACCACTTGCATTCGAAGTGGAGGTAATACGTTTAATTCCAGGTACAGTTTCTAGAGCTTCCTCTATTTTTAATGCAATACCCTCTTCGGCCTGAAGTGCGTCGCCACTATCATAAACGACAGATACCGAAATGGTGTCTGGTTCTAAGCTTGGAAACGCCTCTTTTCGTAAAGTAGTCAATGACATAATACCCATGACAATGACACTAATAAGTAATAAATTGGCGGCAACTGAATTATTGGCAAACCAGCTAATTATACCGTGCAATGGGCTGTTGCTATTAGGCTGTTGTGATGTGGGCTGTACGCTCATTATTGGATCTCCTCAACAATGGGAGTGACACGCATATCATTTAAATAACTCACTAAAGGTCTGGCGACAATTTTTACGTGACCGTGATTAGTTATGGGTGAGATATATACATATTCACCGCGCTCGAATAGCAGATTGGCTTGCGTACTTACAAGGTGATTTTGCTCATTCAGATACCAGATCAAACCATCTTGAGACAGCGCTGAAGCTGGCAGTTTGAGTACATTAGTTAGCTGTTTTCCCGGTATCTCAACCGCTAAAAAAGTGCCAGGGAGTAACGGCGTAGCTTGATCAAAAGGCTTATCAAGGGCAACCACAACGCTGCGTTGGCGTGAGCCATCATCTAAATGCTGCTCAAAACGGTCTATATAACCACTCCACGTTGTGTGCGTAGTTACATCCTTCAAGGTCACTTCATTTGTTTTATCATTTGCCAGATTTTGCCATTGACTTAATGATAGCGGAACAGACACTTCGACTTTGTCTGTACTGTTTAATGTTGCTAGCGTATCGCCTACACTGACGTACGTACCAAGGTCAATATCTCGCGTTAAAATCACCGCATCAAAAGGAGCACTGATGCGTGTGTTATCTTCATCACGCTGTGCGGTTTTAAGTGCATATAGGGCATCATCGCTCGTAGCTTGCGCTGCTTCCAGCTGTAGTGTCCTAAACACCAAGGGAGAACTTGGTGCTTGCGTTACGCCCGAACGTTGCCATTCACGCTTTGCTTGACTACCTAGGTCTTTCTCCTCCTGTAAAGCAAGCTTTGCATCAGCCAGTGTGGCTTTAGCACTTGATACAGCTTGTAAATATTCTGAATTATCAATTTGTGCCAGTATTTGATTTTTGTTAACCCTGTACCCCGTTGCAAACTGATCACTCATGGCCATTACCTCACCTTTTACTTGGGCTTTTAATGTTAACGTCCAATGGGCTCTAGCTTCACCGTGACTACTCACATAAGCTTGGTAATTTCCCGGTATTGCATTAATTACCGATACATTAGGCGCTATAGATTGTGCTGGCTCTGGAGTTGGCGCGTTTACTTGCTCAGCCATTTTTTTACCGTTGTAAGCAATGGCAAGTCCTATCAGTGCGATAGCTACTATGGTAACAATAGGTGCAGGGGTAATTTTCATGACGATACTCCAAGACCCAAAGCAAGGCCTAAATCTATACGGTTAGTTAAAAGGGTGTAATTTATTTGGCTAAGCTGCGCTTGTAAGTCGTAAACTTGCTGTTGTACTGTGAGCAAGTCCAGTATATCCACTAGGCCTTGTTGATATTTACTTTGGTAGTTACTGAAACTTCGTTTAGCACTGGCAAGCGCGTTACTAATTTGAACTTGTTGTTTGGTTAATGATTGTTCCTGCCCGAGTGCGTTTTCGACTTCGTTTACTGCACTCAAAAGCGTATCCTGATATTCCCAATATGCTTGTTCAGCATTTAATTTAGCAACATCGACTTGTGCACGCAGTGCTCCTCCTTGGAAAATGGGCGCACTTAAACCACCTAATAAACTCCATACAGGGCTGCTTAATAGCGCTTGGCTTGGTGTGGTTGCTAAATCAGTTAATGAAGCTGAAAGCGTAATGCTTGGTAATAAATCTTTGTAGGATACATCAACTAAAAAGTGCTTCTGTTGAATATTGTAATAAGCACTTTGTAAGTCTGGACGCCTTGCTAAATCTTGCTCTGGCAATGCACTTAATGGCTCAATCACCTCAGGAAATGATGTAGTAGTAGGTAAATTTTCAAGTTTATCAACACCAACAAGTAACTCTAACGCCCGCTTTGCTTGTGCAATTTGTTCTTGATACTGCGCAACCGTTGCACGGGTTGATGCTGTATTTGACCGCGCTGTATCAAGTGCTTCTAAATCACCTAACCCATATTGGTAGCGTTCAATAATACTTTGTTCATTGTTTTGTAACACTACTAATCGTTGTTGCTCTATATCAAGCAGATCTTGCTGCAAAATTATATTTAAGTAAGTACGAATAATACTAGCAATGAGTGTGTCTTTAGCACTTTGATAGGTTGCTTGAGAGCTCGCAATAGCCATATCTTCTGCAGCTACTTTATCGGCTACTTTTAGCCATATATCTGCTTCCCAACTCACATTCAATGCAGAGCTATATTGAGTTCCTAATGTTTCACTGCGCGACGCATCAAAATCAGCATCAATACTAAACCAATGGCTAGCAGATGTAACTTCTCGCTGTGCATAAGCGAGTTTTAATGCAACTAGCACTTGATTAAATGAAGGGTTGCTAGCAGTAGCTTGCTCTATAAGCTGGTTTAATCCCGTTATATTGACCAAGTCAGTAATATAACTAACCTGCTTTGCATCATCTTGTGTGTATCGCCAATTTGAATGTTGCAGCAAAGATGACTCGGTGCTTATGCCTTCATAATTTGGCTGATTACTACACGCCGTAAGCGTACAGCTTAATGCGAGCAATATTATAGAAGAGCGGTTTATAAATGAATCCATTTAACTATGCCTAAATTACCTCAATATTAATAGTCTATCTACTTAGGGGTTAAGACAGGGTTAAAAGCTGCAATTTTTCGTTGGATAAAAAACACTCAAGCAATTACTTTTTTCTCTGATTTATTTAAAACACCAAGTGAACCACAGCTGCCAAAATATCAGCAGCCAACTGTACACAGTGCAATACCAAATCAGGTTACTCCGATTTTAAGTTCGGATTAAGCAATTGATAAAAATGTAGTTAACCGGATTTGGCGAAGGGAAATAACAAGTTCGTGCCTATTTATTTAATATGCATAAGCGTCAATATGCTAATTTATACAACGGTATTAATGCCAGTTAGTTGCGCTAAAGTATCAGCATAGATAAGCTATGCCCTTTATTGTTAAAGATGAAGATTTTATGAGCGAAAATAGATACCCAATTGGCACTGCAGGGACACCTTGGTCAAACCAAGAAAAACAGCAATGGTTTAATAAACAAACTATTAAGCGCAGCTATCAGCAGCAAGTTGTCTCTGAGATTAATGAATTAAGTGAACAGTTTGATATTCAGCAGTACGGTACACTGGAGTACAACACTGAACACTACCCGCTTTATGTTATCAAATCTAAAAACTGGCAAGCTGATAAACCATGCGTATTAGTAACGGGTGGTGTCCATGGTTATGAAACCAGTGGTGTGCATGGGGCATTACGATTTGTAAAAACCAAGGCTGCACAATACAGTGAGCATTTTAATTTGCTTGTTGCCCCTTGTATCAGCCCTTGGGGATACGAAACGATTAATCGTTGGAACCCTGCGGCCATAGATCCTAACCGCTCTTTTTATATTGACAGCCCAGCTCCTGAGTCAGCAGCCATAATGGCTTATATGCAAAACAACAATATCGCGCCAATTGCACATATTGATTTACATGAAACCACTGACACTGATAACAGCGAGTTTAGGCCAGCCCTTGCAGCCCGTGAAGGTACGATAAATACAAATTGGAATATACCCGATGGGTTCTACCTCGTTGCAGATTCAGTAAAACCAGAAACTGCATTTCAAACAGCGATTATTAAAAAGGTTGCTCAAGTCACGCACATTGCGCCAAGTGATGAAAACAATCAATTAATTGGTGTGCCTCAAGAACAGTTAGGTGTAATTAATTACAGAGCTCGTAAATTAGGTTTATGTATGGGCTTTACTGACGCACAATATGTGTCGACAACAGAGGTATACCCTGATAGCCCCACAGCGACACATGAAGAATGTATCCTTGCCCAAGTTGCCGCTATTACTGGCGGATTAGATTACATTTTAGCAAAATAGTTAACAATTTAAACCAAAGTATATAGACGTAGAACCTAATTATTTTAGTCTATAATATCTACTTTGGTTAATTTTAAAGCTGTATAAACTACAAACAATTAAAATGATAGAAAATTTATGCAAAACACATAATTTGATAATAAAGAACTAGACTTAAGTCTGTATTTGTTTAAAATTCGCGCTCTTTAATTTTAGCAAGGACAGAAATTGGAATTTAAAAATAAGTATGGTCACGTCATTTTGCAACATAAAAACAACATTATTACAGCTAGCTTTGCCGGCAATATTAATGAGCGTTTAGCTAATGAGTTTAGTCATCAGTTATTAACCTGTGTTAAACAATTCGCAGGGGCTCCTTGGGGTTACATAAGTAATTCATTTTCAGTGCAAGCTGCTACCCCTGACGCAGAAAAAAGCTTTGTTAATTTAACAACCAATATGTTTAAAGAAGGCTGTATCGCCAGTGCCTATATTTTAGGTTCAACTCTGGCTATAAACCAAATGCAACGCGTACTGAATAATGCAGGCCTGAATCACTTAAACATTCATGACTACTTATTTAATAGCTTAGATGAGGCAAAGTTATATATTGAAAAAATGATAACAGAGCCTGCATTCTAAACTTTAAAAACCTTACCGAATATTTAATTTCGATAAAATAAACTTGGCTGCGTTTGTGTAATACTCGCATCCTCATTTGCTGTTACAACAAACTCAAGCTTTGTCATTTTTTTAGCTAAGTCATAACCATCAGCCACAATAGTCACGGGTATTTGTTTCATAACGCCTGGCTCCACTCTTGTATTCTGCGGGCTCTTAAGTGTTGCTATATCAAGCCCCTTTAATGAAATACGGTAGTGTAACGGTTGCTGTGTTTTATTAATAATAGTTAAAGTATAAGGGTTTTCTACCAATCCCTCATAGTTCACTCTGTATAGAGCGTTTCTATCACGCAATACTGAGACTTCGATTGGCGTTCGTGCGCCAAGCCACGCAATCATCGCAATGGATAACAACAACGTTAGTCCACCATACCCTATAAGCTTTAATCTAAATGGATTGGTCGTCCCACCGGACATTTGTTTTTCACTGGCATATTTTATAAGGCCTTTATCATAGCCAAACTTGTTCATCGTATCATCGCACGCGTCGATACATAAACCACAATTAATACACTCATACTGTAAACCATTGCGAATATCTATACCCGCAGGGCATACCTCTACACACAAATTACAATCAACACAATCACCTAAACCTAACTTTTTAGGATCTGCTTTACGTTTACGTGGGCCACGATTTTCACCTCGTTGACTGTCATAAGTAACAAGCAATGTATCCTTATCAAACATAACCGATTGAAAGCGTGAATAAGGGCATGCAACCGTGCACATTTTTTCACGCAAGAACCCTGCATTGCCGTAAGTACAAAAAGCGAATAAAAACACCCAGAAGCTGGTGATACCTGTCCATTGTAATGTAAGCATGTCGCTATATAGTGACTTTGCAGGTATAAAATACGCCATAAATGAAGTCGCAGTTAAAATTGAGATCACTAACCAGGCGCTATGTTTGGTGATTTTTTTACGCCATTTGGTAAAGCCCCATGGTGATTTATCAAGCTTAATACGTTGATTACGAGTCCCTTCTACACGTTGTTCCACCCACGAAAACAGTAACATCCAAATAGTCTGCGGGCAGGTATATCCGCACCATACCCGGCCCAACCAATTTGTAACAAAAAAAAGCGCAAATGCACCTAACATAAACAACAGCGCAAGTATCATAAAGTCTTGCGGTAGCAGGGTTAAGCCAAAAATGCTGAATTTCTGTGTTGCGACATCAAGTAAAACAGCTTGCTGACCTTTATAAGGGATCCAGGGGATAGCAATAAAAGTAAGCATCAATAACCACCCGAGATTTTGTCGGATGCGTTGAAAAAAGCCCTTTTGCTCACGAATGTATATTGGCCCTTCATGCTTGTAGGGCTTAATGATCATATCTTCTTCTTTAATATCAAACTTCATAATACTTACTTCATAGTGACGGTGACATATAAGTATTTGCAACTTTCAGACCAAACTGAAAGATTTTATTATAACTTAAAATTCAATATCTTAAGATTAAAATCAAAAAACAAATTCGCGATATATAACGAATTACGCGCTATATCATGAACTTTTAACTAACCCTAATTTTTTCATTTTGGATCTAAGTGTACTTTCTGGGACGCCTAATAAGCTTGCAGCACCATTAGCACCTGATATTTTATTGTTTGTCAGAGAAAGAACACTACTGATGTGCTGCCTCAATAAATCATCAAGAGACAGTGATGAATTAACTGGCGTTTTCGAATGTGAATTCAACGGTTGGGTCAAATTTAAAATTGCTTGTTTTGATAAAATAGCTTCACGTTCAAGTACGTTTTGTAATTCACGAATGTTACCGGGCCAATCATAGGCTTGTAATTGACTAAGCGCTTTATTGCTGAGCCCTTTTAACTGTTTACCTAAACGTTTATTTAGCTGTTGCACCAAGTTAATACATAAAAGTGGGATATCTTCTTTACGCTCTTTAAGTGCGGGAACTCTGATCGGAAACACATTTAGTCGATAATATAAATCTATTCTAAACGTCCCCTCTTCGACCATTTTCCATAGATCACGGTTTGTTGCAGCAATAACACGTATATTTACCTTTATTGTTTGGCTACCGCCGACTCTTTCAAACTCTTGTTCTTGTAACACTCGTAGTAATTTGCTCTGCGCCTCAAGTGGTAATTCGGCTATTTCATCTAAAAACAGCGTCCCATTATGGGCTAACTCAAAACGACCTTTACGCCTTTCATTTGCGCCTGTAAAAGCACCTTTTTCATGACCAAATAATTCAGACTCGAGCAAACTTGCAGTAAATGCTGCGCAATTAACTTTTATAAATGATTGAGTGCTGCGATTGCTTAACCGATGCAAGTTGCGAGCTACTAACTCTTTACCCGTGCCATTTTCACCTAATATTAATACAGTACTGTCGGTTGGACTTACTAATTTTATTTGTTCTAACATAGCGTGAAAAACATGGCTTTTACCGACTAACCCTGAGTCTTGCCAATCTTCGTTTAATTGTGCTGTAAGGTAACTATTTTCATCTTTAAGTTGCTCACTTAAGTCACTAACTTGTGTGAGTGCTTGACGTAAAGCCAATTGGGTTTCGTGTTGTTTTGATACATCGCGAAATACAGCGACCGCACCAATTAGTTGATCGTTTTTATACACTGGGGTCGATGTATATTCCACAGGAAAAAAACTGCCATCTTTGCGCCAAAACACTTCATCTTTAACTTGCCGATGAATACCATCAAACATTGTACAATAGATTTGACACTCGTCTGCAGGATACGCCCTCCCATCTGCATGGCTATGGTGATGATACTGATGAATTTTTTTACCTAATAATTCATCTGCGCTCCAACCTGTCATTTTCTCTGCCGCCGGGTTGACAAAAACTGCATTTCCCGACAAATCAAAGCCGTAAATTCCCTCACCTACTGCATTTAATAACAAACTTGGGTCATTTAAAAACTGTTTAATCATTACAATTAATCCATTCGCGAAATATCACGATTATTATGACACTGTTCCTTGATTGTTTACACTTTTTCTTACAATTATTTTGTTACATTAAATTTACCAAAAACTTACACTGACTAAAACAACAGCGCAAGGCTCCTATGTCGTTAATCATCTCAAATCTCGCAAAACACTACGATACAGTAACCGCAGTAAATAACCTGTCATTTGACGTACAACCGGGTGAAATTTTTGCGTTACTAGGCCCGAATGGGGCTGGTAAATCGTCTCTTGTGAAAATGCTGGTTGGGTTTACTTACCCCGATGCGGGCTCCATTAAACTCACTGATGGCAGTACAACCTATTGTAGTATTCCAACCCACTTATTGGGCTATTTACCTGAGGATAGAGGGCTTTACCCCGAAAAAACAGTTAAGCAAAATTTACAATTTTTTGCTCAATTGCATGGCGTTACAGCGACTGATTTTGATCTTCGCTGCCAACATTGGCTGGACAAATTCAACTTAGTTAAGCGCATAAATGACCCTCTTAAATCTCTTTCCAAAGGAAATCAACAAAAAGTACAACTGATTACAGCCATCTTACATAAACCTAAATGGGTTATTCTTGATGAACCGTTCTCAGGGCTTGATCCAATCAACCAAGAGTTAGTCGTAGAGTTTTTAGCTGAATTAAAACAACAAGGCATGACCGTTTTGCTAAGTGCACATCAAATGGCTATGGTTGAAAAGCTAGCGGATAGAGTATTACTACTGAATAAAGGCCAAAGCGTACTATATGGTCAGCTTAATGATATCTTTAAGCAATATAATAACAATGTGATTGATGTGACTTTTGAACAATTAATCGAACCGGAGCAATACGCATTGTTAGATACTTACCAAAGCAAACAGCTTAGCAGTAATCATTTGTCTATAACGTTGAATGAACAACAACCACTCAGTCAATTACTGACAATTTTGATCAGAGTTGGAAATATTTGTGAGCTTAAAAACCAATCACAATCATTACATTCAATCTATTTACAAGTAGTCGCTAAACATAATAAAGAAGTTCATCAGGGAGTGGCATCATGAATAAGCAAAGCTCACTAACTCAAAAACAAATTTGGACAGTAGCAAAATGGGAGTTCTTGCATTTTTTTAAATTAAAACAAGAAATTATTTCTAAACTTATCATGTTGGTCATTGCGGGAATTATTTATTTTTTTGTTACTAACAATATGCATCTCGCCAAACAATATAATATCGCTGTCAATACAACATTCGAGTTAGCATCCCACATTGACCCCGCATTTAATTTTATAAAGCTTGGTGATATCAGTGATCTTGAACATAACTTAAATGAGACCACTGACTATGATGGCTTACTCAAATATGATTTCATAACTACAAAGTACACACTCATAACCGCTGAAAAAGACACCTGGCAAACTACATTTAAAAGCCAGCTCAATTCAGCGCTCAAACAAGCACAACTCGATGCAATTAACCTAACTCAAGCACAACGTGACGGTTTAGCTAAAAATACAGACGTTGAACATTATATTCTAAATGAAGAGCTTAAAAATCAGGCTGATAAAAACCAAACATACACTGCTTTTGGTGTGTTGATTTTACTGTTTGTTGCAATGTTTGGGGTATTTGGTCAGTTATTTGTGAGTATTACTGGTGAGAAACAAAATCGAGTAACCGAGCAGTTAATGGCCACTATGACACCGCAAACCTGGATTGACGGTAAACTTAGCGGGCAGATTTTATTAGCACTTAAAACCATGATCAGCACATTACTCTCTATTATACTTTCTATGCTATTTTTCACCGTTGTTATCAAGCAACAAACGTTAAGTTTAGATTTTATAAACTGGGCAATGCTACCTTGGTTCATTGTGTTTGCTATATCAGGGTTAGGGATATGTGCTGCATTTATGGCTGCAATTGCTGCAGGTATTGATGACCCAAACCACAGTAGTAAAAGCGCGTTAATGATGCTTCCCATAACCCCAATCGCTATTGCTTTTTTTATAATGGACACACCTAATAGTGCTTTAAGCATAGTACTGAGTTACTTGCCCATTACTGCATTTGCAGTAATGCCAGTGCGTATGTCATTAGTTGACTTACCATTTTGGCAGTCATTGCTTTCACTTTTTCTGAGTATTGTCTGTTTTTATTATTTACGCATTTGTGCCGCACGGATTTTTAAAATGGGTATGAATATGTATGGAAAAGAGCCGAGTTTAAAGGCAATGTGGTTGGCAATTTTCAAACCATAAAATAAGGTAGGCTACTAAAGCCAGCCTACCTAGTTTAATGACTTTGTGTTTTACTATTAATAAAATCAGTTAGTGCGAACAATACGCCAGAGATGACAAACGTGACGTGTATCACTACTTTTAAAATAAGCTCTTCACTTGTATAAGCTGACGAGCTAATAAATACTTTTAATAACTCGACCGCAGAGATGGCAACGATCGCACTGATCAGCTTCATTTTTAAACCTGAAAACCCCACTTTTCCCATCCACACAGGACGATCTTCATGATTATCAATATTGAGCTTGGAAACAAAATTTTCATAACCACTAAAAATGATGATTAGTAATAACCCCGCCAACAATGCGGTGTCTACCAATGTTAAAATACCCACTAATAGCTCTTGATTTGTTGCAGTAAAGGTCGCAACTCCCATAAGGTATAGCTGTTTGAAAAACTTGATCAGTAATAAAATAACCGCAAACAATAAACCAACAAAAAATGGAGCCAATAGCCAGCGTCCGCGAAAAATGAATGACTCAAGAACAAGTTCTGCTTTGCCTGCTTGTCTTGGGGTTTTATTGCTTGGTTGGTGATACATAACGCTCTTAATTTACTAAAAAACAGACCTTAAACGAGTTTATATTATGATACAAACATTTAAACAGTTTTTATCGTATATTTATTTTATCTTAACGATAAAAATATTTCGTTATCTTTTATTGTCATTTCGATTAAGAATTTCACTACCAACTGAGCATTTCTCTATTGGCTAACTGTTACTTTTTATAAGTAATCGCCATACCGATTACATTATTTAATACCTGCTATTTAGCAGCTAGTTACTTAATCAAATAGGTATAAATACTTTATTTAGGAATGAACAAATGAAAAAACCATTGCTAGCACTAATCGTAGCGCCCTTTTTTAGCCTTGCTACGACTTATGCTGTCGCTCAAAACGCTGTTGAAGCTTCTGTTGAGACTATTCAAGAATACACCGAGATGTGTTTAGATTGGGCTAAGGACGACGATATAAGCAATGAAGCGCTTAAACCATACGTTCTAAAGTGCGTCAATGATGAACTTGAGAATGAAGGCTACAAAAAAATAACTGACGTAAATCTTTAAAAAATCGCTTTATCATATTAAAACCGGGATGACGCAAGGGCGTGCATCCCGATTTTTCCTTACTGGTGTATTAATAGTTGAGCACAGTACGGCTCAACTATTAATCATCAGTTTTTTTAGCAGCCTTTTTTGGCGCTGCTTTTTTGGCTGGTGTTTTTTTAGCGGCTGCTTTCTTTTTAGGCGCGGCTTTTTTCTTTGCCTCTTCAACCCACTTTCCAGCATTGTAATGTGCTGTCCAGCCCGTTGCTTTACCTTCAACCTCGGTCATTACGTACTGCTCTTTATTCTTACGGCTGTAGCGTACAATTGCTAAGTTACCGTCAGGATCTTTTGCAGGTGCGTCAGCTAAGTAATAAAACTTAGGTGATATACGATCTCTAAAACGCTGTAGTTCTTCAACTTTAGGTGCACGAGTTTCACGAGACTTAGGGAATGTATTAGCCGCTAAGAAAATACCTGCGGCACCATCACGCAATACAAAATAAGCATCCGACTTTTCGCATTCTAGTTCAGGTAATTGTACTGGATCTTCTTTTGGAGGCGCAGCTTCGCCGTTACGTAATAACTTACGGGTATTTTTACACTCGTCGTTACTACAACCAAAATACTTACCAAAACGACCCGATTTAAGCTGCATGTCTGAACCACATTTATCACATTCGATAATAGGTCCATCATAGCCTTTAATCTTAAAGGTACCTTGTTCAATAACGTAACCTTTACAGCCAGGGTTGTTACCACAAACATGCAACTTACGCGTTTCATCAATTAAGTATGAATCCATCGCCGTTTCACAAATTGGGCAACGCTTCATTTGCATTAATGTTTCGGTTTCAACATCTTCAACATCAGCTGCAACAGCCTCATCACCTGAAACTAAGTTCATAGTGGTCGTACAACGCTCTTTTGGTGGAAGGTTATAACCTGTACACCCTAAGAATACCCCTGTAGAAGCGGTTCGAATGCCCATTTTACGAGAACACGTTGGACAGTCGATGTCGGTTTCGACCATTTCATTTTTACGCATTCCACCTTCAGCTTCTTCACCACTTGCAATAGTAAGTTGAGTCGAAAAATCAGCGTAAAATTTATCTAAAACTTGGGTCCAAACACGTTCACCTTCAGCGATATCATCCAAACGCCCTTCCATTTTTGCAGTAAAATCAAAGTTCATTAAATCGGTAAAGTTTTCAACTAAACGGTCTGTCACTATCTCGCCCATTTTCTCTGCAAAGAAACGGCGATTTTCAACACGAACGTAACCACGATCTTGTATTGTTGATATGATAGATGCATAAGTAGATGGACGACCGATACCCCGTTTTTCAAGCTCTTTAACTAAACTTGCTTCACTAAAACGCGCAGGTGGCTTAGTAAAGTGTTGCTTAGGATCAAGCTCTATCAAAGTCAGTACTTCGCCTTCTTTTACTGCAGGTAAGGATTGATCTTCTTCATTCTTTTTACGTACTGCCGGCTGTACACGTGTCCAACCATCAAAGCGTAAAACACGTCCTTTAGCTTTTAAATGAAAATCACTTGCTGCCACAGTGAGCGTTGTTAAGTCATACTCAGCTGGTACCATTTGGCACGCGACAAACTGACGCCAAATTAGCTCATACAGTTTTTTCGCATCTGGGTCTACACCATCAAGGTGGCCTGATAATACAGTTACACTCGATGGACGAATCGCCTCATGCGCTTCTTGTGCATTGCCTTTAGAACTGTAATTAATTGGGTTTTCTGGTAAGTACTTTTGCCCAAACTGTTCAACAACATAATCACGACACATGCCTACAGCGTCTTTTGATAAGTTAGTTGAGTCAGTACGCATGTAAGTGATATAACCGGCCTCATACAAGCGCTGAGCTAGCATCATGGTCTTCTTAACACCATAACCTAAGCGAGTACTTGCCGCTTGTTGCATTGTCGAGGTAATAAAAGGCGCACTAGGTCTACTCTTACTTGGTTTTTCATCAACACTTATAACTTTATATTCAGCGTTTTCAAGTGATGCAACCGCAGCCATTGCTTGCGACTCATTAACCGGTTTAAACGGCTTATCTGCTTGCTTTGCAACTTCTAAACGTAAGTTTGACTCAGTATTTTTAACATCAGCATGAATATCCCAAAACTCTTCAGGAATAAATGCTTTAATTTCACGCTCACGCTCAACTAACAAGCGAACTGCAACAGATTGTACACGTCCTGCGGATAAACCACGGGCTACTTTGGCCCACAATAATGGTGACACCATAAAGCCAACAACACGGTCTAAAAAGCGACGTGCTTGCTGAGCATAAACCATATCAGTGTTTAGTTCGCCAGGTGTTTCAAACGCTTGTTGAATCGCATTTTTAGTGATCTCATTAAAAACCACGCGTTTATATTTTTCGGGCTCACCACCAATAATTTGTTCGAGGTGCCAAGCTATGGCTTCCCCTTCTCTATCCAAATCCGTTGCGAGATAGATTTGGTCAGCATTTTCAGCAAGCTTTTTTAATTCTTGAACGACTTTTTCTTTACCGGGAAGAACTTCGTAGTGAGGCTCCCAGCCTTTTTCTGGATCGATCCCCATCCGAGCAACTAGGTTAGTGTAATCACGCTGCTTTTTATAAGCCGCTTTATCTTCAGGAGACATTTTGCGCACTTCAGCTGGCGTTTTTGTCGGCGCAGTTTTGGTTTTGCCAGAACCTGAGGTAGGAAGATCTCGTACATGCCCAATAGAGGACTTGACGATAAAATCGTTTCCTAGATATTTATTAATTGTTTTAGCCTTAGCAGGAGACTCTACAATTACTAGCGATTTGCCCATAGTTGCCTATTTCTAACCAAATATTTTAAATGTGTTTAGCCCACTTCGGGCACGAATATTTATAGGTATATCTACAAACACCAATTGTTACAAGCTTTTAATCGAAACTTTTCTACATTTAATGATTAATTAAACAATTATTGCCTTTAATTTAGACAAAACGGTGTTTTTACATATTTGCAGTGGAATATATAAGAATAGATACAAAAATGCCAACCTAATGGTTGGCATTTATTTTATCTAAGTGCTCGAAAGCATCTAACCATCATCACTAATTTGTAATCGTGCTGTGGTGTTATTGTCTTTTGGCGTCGTAAATGAAATAGATAAATCACCAACCGATTTTTTATTCGGCTCAGCTTCGCGACTAATTGCAAGTCCAATAACGGCGGCGTTTGTTGCTGTAGAGTTACCAATCACAAAATCATCTACACCACTATAATCGCCATTCTCACTGCCAACCACTACACTTGTATTTGCTGCAAGAGGGTTATTATAGATATCTGAGTAATAAAAATTAAAAGATAATGCATCCAACTCCACACCAGAGTCATAAGTCTTAATATTTACTTCTGTAATATCACACAGTTGATCGTCTTCACTTTCTTCAAGGCCGAGCACCACAATAGATGAATTATCATACTGATTCAGAATATCTGAACAAGTGCTAATACTATTAGTAACACCTAACGCATTTGCTGAAAGATTTCCTGTTAGATTGCCATCTGCATCTAACTCAGGTTCTGCCATTGCTGCAGCAAACTTACGACGTAATGACTCTTTATCAATTGCAAAGCGATAATAAACGGTGCTACCCGACATAATAACTTCAAATGAACGGCGCACATCTATAAGCTCTTTGTTACACATATTAGCAGCCTGTGCAGCTTCTGTGCATAATAAACCATTATATTTGCCATCACGTAATGTATGCATACCATTAGAGTCTATATCACCAATTGGTTCCTCAAAATGGGCACCGTTTGTTGCAAACTCACTACATGGATCAGTGTCTGATCCATCAGTACAAAGTTGGGCATCTTTGACTATAGAAGCTGTTACTGGATCATAAATAGCTGATAAACCATCGTAAGTACCACTTTCATTATGATCAACGAACGCTTCACTCAAATCATAGCCTGAATAATATTCATTACTATCAAAGAGCCCATTGCCATTAATATCAATGAATGATTCCTGCCCTTTTGCTGTAACTAAAACTGTTGCACGGGCCCCAAGCGGCACTCCGAACTCATGGCTATTCGCATTTAAAATTCCGTTCAAACAGGGCGCTGGTGCATTCCTATATAAATCACAGTTACGCGTTTCTTCTAGCAATCCGGAAAAATTGGCATCACTATTTAATTGTGTCAATGATACTGCATTACTTTGTTCAAAGGTTGGATCAACAATACCTTCGATATCTTCTAAGTACTTTGCTTTAACACGAAGTAGTTTTTTAGGGTTATAATCTGATACTTTATTCCCCCACTTACTTTCCGTAAATGGTCTAGGATTTTGGCTACGCCATTGCACCGTACAGGCACCATCAATAGATCGGCATTCTAGTTGGGGGTTACCCTCTTCGCCATCTAAAGTACCAATAGCCCCTCCCTCTGTTGTTAAATAGACAGCGGTTCCATCTGGAACTGGGTTATTAAAATGGTCTGCAATAAGTACAGTAATATCAAACGTTTCATTATCGTATTGCAGCGTTTCTGTTGAAAAATCAGTTATGGATGCTGTAAAACTATTATTATCAGGAAGACCTGTACTAATAGAAAGTAAGTCAGATACGCTGATGATTTGTTGATCTAACGACACGAGCGATAAATTCCCAGTTGGACAGCTCACACCTTCCTCACGGTCACCCTCTGCTTTTTGGCATTCGGCATACACATCTTGCCAACACGTTACATCATCACTTTGATCAGCAGGAATTTGCTCATCTGGAATAAAGCACGCTTGCACTCTTACTGCCATTGGCACAAAACCTGAATTAACTTGAACTCGTGCGAATCCATCCGCATCAGTGTCAACACTATGATGCGATAAACTGATCCCACCATTAGTCGATGTAAGACGAAAATCTAAGCGTTTGTTTTTTACATCTTGACCAATTTTATCGATTAATTTAAATTTTAGTTCACTGTTTTCTTGACGGCCAATGCCTCCAGTACCCTTTAAAGCAATCACATTTGGCTCCGCTGAAATAAATTCAATTGATGCCACATCAGCTTCAGAAACTGGAATGTTAACAGATGCAATTTCAGGTGTTCCGCCAGTTAATACCGTTGCGATAACGGTATCACCTTGCGTACTTTTACAGCCATTTGTTCTATAGGTTGAAGTCGCAATCCCGCCAATGCTGATCACGTTTTCATCAATAATCGATTTGCCACTTTCTACACAACTTGATGTAAACTGAACATCAAAAGGAGTAACTATTAAATCATCATTATTGTCTCTAATTTCAACAGTAATGACAGTTGTTGCGCCCGCCGCTAATGGTTGATATTGTCCTTCGACTGGGTTGCCCGAGCCATCTAATAAATTGGGTAAACCATTATCAATAGATACATTTAATTCTGCCGTACTAATTGAGAAAGCTTTATTTAAACTGCTATCTTTTGCTGTTGCAGTTAATGTTCCAGCACCACTACTTGCTCCAGGTTGTAATTTTAATAATGCAAAACCAAAATTATCTGTTAATGCTTTTCCTGAATCAGGCAGTAGTTGCCCTAAATCAGTGGACAATTCAGCGATAATACCAGCGATGCCGTCACCACTACTCGTATCAACCACT
The DNA here is from genome assembly GCF_030408095.1 of Pseudoalteromonas sp. APC 3893. Lineage (NCBI taxonomy): Bacteria > Pseudomonadati > Pseudomonadota > Gammaproteobacteria > Alteromonadales > Pseudoalteromonadaceae > Pseudoalteromonas > Pseudoalteromonas sp. APC 3893. Next base: position 191,287 of record NZ_JASDCD010000002.1, on the reverse strand, counting down.
TTAATAAGAACATCAATCAATACATCTGATGAAAATGTATTAGTCACTGCACAACCAGTCGAAGGATCGAGTGGATTTAATGCCTCGGAATTTCGATTCGCATCCCAATTGGCATTACACCCTTGTAAAAGTTTTATATCTAACTCGGCTTGTGCATTTTCTATCGGGGCATCATCGCCATTTGAAACAAAACCAGCTGTTTTAGTTATGACTTCGTCACTTTCTGACCCATAGCTTGCTATAATCTGGCCTGCACCTTTGAAATTACCGCTACTTAGTGTCACAGTAGCAACACCATTTACATCGGTTAATGCTGTACCTAACTCTGGGGTTATTTTACCTGTATATTTAGATGTGAAACTGATTAATTGTGACGCTAATGGAAGTCCATCATCTTTTAATGTTGCAGTGACGATACCTTTATTATCTTTACTTACCGGGTTTAACTCTGAAAATACAGCACCACTTTGGTCTAAAATATTTAAATCGAGAGTAATTGTACCTGATACCCCTGTATCAGTTCCTTGACCACCAGTTGACTGAAAATCAAATGTACCTGTGTAAGAATCACCATCTATACTGTACGTAGCTGTAACCATACCTGCACCAGCATCTTTACCTGCGGTAAGCTGAACTGTTGCTACGCCGTCATTTTGTGTTAAAGCAGAGCCTGTCGTAGGCTGTAACAAACCGATACTATCAGTTAAGGAGAAAACAATGCGCTTACCGGCTACAACTGAATCGTTGTATTTTAATGTAGCCCTTAAATCGAGTGGCGCAGCATTTGTCACTGTATTAGATGCAGTCCCAGTGTCCTGCGTATACCCTTGTACAGTAATTGTGTAGTTATCTTGTACAGTGCCATCAGCATCTCCAGTTGATGTAAATGCAAACGACTGTGCGCTACTAATCGTTTCGCCCTCAATCGTGACAAAAGCATCAACAGTGCCAGCTCCTGCGTTACTACCCACCGCAAGAAGAATTTTTGCAGAACCATCATCATCAGTGATCGCAGTGCCTGATGTTGGTTCAAAAACTCCGTACTCACCGTCTGTGCTAAAAGTAACTCTGACATCTGAAACTGCAGCTCCATCTTTCAACAATTTTGCCGTTAGCTGTAAACGTTGTTCTGAGGAGACCTCATTAGCGGCTTCACCTGTTGTTTCAGATACACCACTTACAGTTAATGTATACGTTGCAGAATCTGTACTGTCATCAAGTGATCCCCCGTCCTTTTCAATTGAACCACCGCCACCACAGGCTGCGAGTAGAAAACTGAACATCACAACACTGAGCCATCGAATTAAAGGCATTGATCTCTCCCTAGCGTTTGTTATTAATATTAAAATATATATTTACTCAATATTAACCTATAACTGGCACTAAAATCACAACTTTTTATGAGTTTATTAGTTGTTTTTTTGATCCGACTTTTTTTTACATATTTATCGATTTTTTCTGTATAAAAATCTGCAGGCTGGTAGGCTATGGCAAATTTATAAAAATAGATTGTTACTATGTCGAAAATCCGTTCAATGAGTTTAACAACCCGTATTATGATTGGCATGGCCCTAGGTGTGGCTGTAGGCTTTATTTTCCAAGCTATTTTAGCTGGCGAAGACGATTACCTAATTCCGCTTGGGTTATTCTCTTTGCCAATTAAAAGCTTCTTTGTAGATGGTTTATTTCATATTGGTGGGCAAATATTTATTGCCAGTTTAAAAATGCTGGTAGTGCCATTAGTATTTGTGTCTCTGGTGTGTGGAACATGTAGCTTAAGCGACCCTAAAAAATTGGGTCGCTTAGGTGGTAAGTCCATTGGTTTATATTTAATCACCACAGCAATTGCAATAACAGTCGCTATGACTCTTGCTCTTCTTGTCAATCCAGGTGAGGGTATAAATCTTCCAACTGAAGCAGCCTACAGCGCAAAAGAAGCACCAACACTTGCTCAAGTTATTATCGACATGTTTCCTACCAATCCAATCGATGCGATGGCAAGTGGCAATATGTTGCAAGTCATCGTGTTTTCGCTTTTATTTGGTATCGCGATGGCCCTCAGTGGTAAAGCCGGTAAACGCGTCGCTTTAGTATTTGAAGATTTAAATACTGTTATTCTTAAATTAGTAACACTATTGATGAATGTCGCTCCGTATGGTGTGTTTTGTTTAATGGCAAAACTATTTACCACTATAGAGCTTGATTTAATTGTCAGCTTAGCAAAATACTTTGGTGTGGTGATGGCTGCACTCGCTATCCACGCGTTCATTAATTATTCAATCCTTCTAAAAATTCTTACCGGTCTAAATCCTGTGACTTTTTTAAAGAAAATGAAGCATGCTTGCTTGTTTGGTTTTAGCACCTCGAGCTCAAGTGCCACTATGCCAATTACCTTAGAAACTGCGACAAAGAAATTAGGAGCTCATAACTCAGTTGCCTCATTCACTGTTCCTCTAGGTGCCACTATCAACATGGATGGTACTGCCATCATGCAAGGTGTTGCGACTGTATTTATAGCCCAGGTGTTCAGTGTTGATTTAACCCTGTCAGATTATTTAATGGTTATTTTAACAGCTACTTTAGCGTCTGTTGGTACTGCAGGTGTGCCAGGCGTTGGCTTGATAATGTTGGCAATGGTGCTTAACCAAGTAGGTTTACCGATTGAGGGAATTGCGATTATTATTGGTGTTGACCGCTTACTTGATATGACTCGTACAGCCGTCAATGTCACGGGGGACTGTATGGTTACCTGTGTTGTTGCAAAGTCAGAAGGCCAATTAGATGAAACTGTATTTAATGACCCAGATGCAGCAAAAGACTTAGAAGACTATCATCAAAAAGAAAACTAAGTTCTCGTAATACCTAAAAAGCCAGCTACTGCTGGCTTTTTAGGTTAGAATCTTATATTGTTTTTTAACCACATCAGCAGCTGGTTTTCTTAATTTTACGCGTTTAAGTAATATGCTTTTAAGCGAATCTAATACAGGTTTAGAGTATATTGCCCAAATTGAGTTATGGCCGCATCATATTTACCAACACCAATTGAAATTTTCCCAACTTGATCTACACGGATCAACGTATCAAAAAGCTTATCCCAAATGGCTAAGGCTGAGCCTAAATTTGTATCAAAGTGTTTTGGATTATCACTGTAGTGAATTTAATGTAGCGCAGGACTAATAAACCAATTTTCAGTACGTTTTCCCCAGCTGAGCCATACATGTGAGTGACGAGGGTTTGAGCCCATCGTGTTAAATGGCAAATACGAACACGTAGCTCCTAGTACATCAAGCATAGAGAGCTGCGTGCCAAATATATAAAAACAAAGACCAATCCATTGAGTGAAGGCCATACGACATGCGTATAAATAGTAATAAGGTAAATATAGCTGGTACCGTAGTTAAAACGATAGGCACATATTATATACCTACAGCTATCCCTATTTCCCCGCAACTGGGTATGGGATGAATTCATCTGCATCATTTACTATTTCCGGAAACTGCCTGTCATTCCATAGCTGTTTGGCCTGCTCTATTCGCTGCTTATTACTAGAAACAAAATTCCAATCAACATATCGCTTACCTAAACTTTCGCCTCCTATGAGTGCAATTTGGCTATCTTTATGTGCTGTGACTGTGACATGTTCGTTTGCATCTAGTACAACCATTGAATGTTCAGTTATTTGAGTGTTTTTTAACTTTAACTCACCAGAAACAACATACAAACCTCTTTGTGCCGCATTAGGCAGCTGCAATGATTGCCCTGCCTTTAAATAAGATTCAATATAAAGCGTCGAGCTATAAGTTTTTACTGGTGATGTAGCTTTGAATGCTGTTCCTATCATTATTCTTACACTAACGCCATCGATTTCCAATTGGGGTAAGTCTTGTGCGCGGTAATGATAAAATGCAGGATCCGCTTCTTCATCTTGTTCTGGTAAAGCTAGCCAAAGTTGTAAGCCATGTACCGAGTGCACTTGATTTTTAACCCTTGAAGGCTCTCTTTCAGAGTGAACCATACCTGAGCCTGTTACCATAAGATTTAAATCTCCTGGTCGAATAACCTGCTCACTTCCGATTGAATCTCGGTGTAAAATTTCTCCCTCAAATAAATAAGTTACCGTTGCTATATTAATGTGTGGGTGCGGCCTAACATTAATTCCTTCACCTGCTGCAAAGGTTGCAGGTCCCATGTGATCGAAAAAAATAAAAGGCCCAATATTCTTTATGGCTTGATTAGGTAATGTACGGCGTACACAAAAACCGCCAAGGTTTTTTTCTTTTGGATGAACTATTTTTGTAATTGCACCACAACCTGCCTCAATATCACATGACATTTCAGTTATTTGGCTTTGACTACTCATTTTTATCCCCACTATAATGTATTGAAACAATAAGGCGTGTTTTCTCACGCCTTATTTTGTCTACTACTGTGATTTAAATGTTGTATAGCTATTAATCAAATTGCGGTAATCAGGTATATGGTTTGAGAACAGCTCTCCTAACCCTTCTACATCATTTCGCCAATCACGGTGCAGTTCGCATGCTAAACCAAACCACGACATCATTTGTGCGCCTGCTGCCGACATTCGATCCCATGCGGCATCTCTTGTCATTGGATTAAACGTACCAGATGCATCAGTGACTACAAATACATCAAAGCCTTCTTCAATTGCTGATAAAACAGGAAATGCCACGCATACTTCTGTTACGACTCCAGCAATTATTAATTGCTTTTTACCTGTCGCTTTAATTGCCTTAACAAAATCTTCGTTATCCCATGCATTGATCTGACCAGGTCGAGCTATATAAGGCGAATCAGGAAACATTTCTTTTAGTTCCGGTACAAGAGGACCATTTGGCCCTTCCTCAAAACTTGTAGTGAGTATAGTTGGTAATTCAAAATAGTTAGCACAATCTGCCAACGCTAACACATTATTTTTGAATTTATCGGGGTCAATATCTCTTACTAATGATAATAAGCCAGTTTGATGATCGACTAGAAGAACTGCTGCATCTTCTTTATCTAAACGAACATAAGGTTTAGTCATCTTCATTTCTCCTATATAAAAGTGCGCAATGCACCATATGCATTTAGGAAACCTAAATGCGCGTTAAACGACCAAACTTTCCAGTTTGGTAGTCTGTAATCGCTTGTTTTATCTCAGCTTCGCTATTCATTACGAAAGGGCCATAACCAATAATAGGTTCATCAATTGGCTTTCCTGAAAGTATTAACAACTTACTATCACTAAGTGCTTCTATAGAAAGCCCATGATCTGATCCCGAAATAGCGAGTGTTTGATTTTTAGATAAAATTTTTCCATTTAGTTTTAACTGTCCATCACGAACAACCACAATCGTTGTCCAACCATTTTGTAACGGTAGGTGGTAGTGACCTGAAGTTTTGATTTCACCATCCGCCACTAAAATAGGACTGTGAGTTGATGCCGGTCCTTTTTTGTTAGCTAACTGGCCTGCAATGACACGTAGAAAACCGGTTTTATCAGGCAAAGCCACACTAGGGATTTGCTTTGCTTTAATTTCTTGATATTTAGGTGCAGACATCTTGTCGACCTTGGGTAAGTTGACCCATAACTGCATCATTTCTAATACGCCACCTGTTTCAGCAAAGGCGTTTGAATGAAACTCTTCGTGTAAAATTCCACTTGCCGCTGTCATCCATTGCACATCACCTTCACCAATTACACCTTTCTCACCAGTGGAATCTTTATGTGCGACTTCTCCTTGATACACAATAGTGACTGTTTCAAACCCACGATGCGGATGTTCTCCAACACCGCGTTGATGCTCAGAGGGATAAAATTGCATTGGCCCAGCATGATCAAGTAACAAAAAAGGGCTAATAGATTGTCCCTGTTGCTGATATGAGAATAATGTTTTTACCGGGAAGCCATCTCCCACCCAGTGAGAATGGGGAGAAGAAAAAACACTTTCAATTTTTTTCATTACTGACTCCTATTGTTGAACATGCTTATTAGTTTAGTTTTTAAATATAAGTTTGAGTAGATAGCAAAAATGAGTATCATAGTTCTATAAATAGAACGATAATAGTGACACTATGCAAGATCTTAATGATTTATATTATTTTGCAAAAACAGTAGAATATGGTGGCTTTGCGCCTGCTGGGCGAGCACTGGGGATTCCAAAATCAAAGCTAAGTAGACGAATTTCAGCCTTAGAAAATAGACTAGATGTTAGATTGATATATCGTTCAACTCGTCAATTTAAAGTAACTGAAATCGGTATGACGTTTCTTTCTCATTGCCAAGCAATGCTTGTAGAAGCTGAAGCAGCGAAAGAAGCAGTAGAATTCATTCATGCAGAGCCCTGCGGCACCATTAAACTATCATGCCCAATTGCATTACTTCATGTTCATATTGGCCAAGTACTCGCTGATTTTATGGCACAATACCCAAAAGTAAACGTTCAACTCGAAGCAACTAATCGCCGAGTCGATGTAATAGCTGAAGGAATAGATGTAGCTATTAGAGTCAGGCCTGCGCCTATTGAAGATAGTGAACTCGTGTTAAGAGTATTATCACAAAGAGGAAAATGCTTAGTAGCAAGCCCTGCGCTTGTCAATAAATATGGCCTGCCAAAAAGGCCTGAAGAATTATCAACATGGCCAAGCTTAGGCTTAGGCCAACCGCAGCATCATTACACTTGGCTGCTTTATGGTCCTGATGATCAAGAAGCTAAAGTTAGTCATGTACCACGTTACGTAACAACCGATATGATTGCGTTACGTAATGCAGCTTTAAAAGCAATTGGTATCGTCGAGTTACCTGTACTTATGGTTATGGAGCAATTAAAAGATGGCTCATTGGTTCATTTACTACCTCAGTGGCAACCTAAAACTGATATTATTCATCTTGTATACCCTTCTAGACGTGGTCTTCTGCCAGCTGTAAGGGCGTTGGTTGATTTTCTAACTAATTATTATCAATCATTCGAAGAAGCGTAAAACTTCCCGCCCCTCTTTTAGTTTATTATCAATCTGATAGGCAACGTCATTAGTCTATTTAATTTCTAAATCACTATCATTTGATAAGTTAATCTATGGAGTTTATTGCTGCTGATGAGTTTAAATTAGGCTGTTTATTTCTTCCGCTTGCTTTAGTTAAGTACTCAAAAATAAAGCCACCGATTGCACCTGCTACCAATTGTAAATAGAAACCCCATCCTCTAGCGCCGGCAATAATGGTAATATTCATAATTGATTCAATCGCTATTAAAACCACTGCAAATGCAGTAATCCCCGATAAAACAAATAATTGAAAGGCGTATTTATTGTATTTTCTATAAATTAGCCCTGCGACCGAAAATGCGATAGCTAGTGCAACGGCTATTATCGCACCGTAGGTGGGCAGTAAGCCTAGCCAGTCGTCGAGCGTTAAATTAATGCGATCGCTAAAACCAACCACAACGCCCACATTCACTAATTGATTGACAACGTATTGACTATGAAACAAGCTAGCAAGGGTGAATGTTAGTAACCAAGAGGTTAAAAATGAAGGCAATAAACGTGTTAAAAAGTGCATGGTTATCTCAAATCAAAATAAAACCTTTTACCTACACTAGCAAAGGCTTGCGCCGTAGACAATGTATCTGTTGCTTTACCGCGTTATGGTCTTTGTCACTTCCTGTGAATGCAAATTTTCCTCTACCAGCAGAACAATATAATACCAACACACTTGCCACGCAATTGCAGTCACCGTGGAGTATGGTTGAGCTGCCAAACGGCACATGGTTAATCACCGAACGTGATGGTCATGTAGTCATTGTGAAAGATAACGCACAAACCCGAGTTAAACTAGCGCTCGATGGTTTATACGTTGCAGGTCAAGGCGGATTACTCGATATCGTGTTATCTCCTGACTATAGCCAGTCCAACGAAATAATTTTCACATATGCTCAAGGTGAAGCTGATGCCAACCGAGTCGTAATTGCTAAAGCCATCTTTGATGGTACAGACTTTTCAAAGCCAGAGATAATTTATCAAGTAGCAACAGATAAAGACACTCCACAGCATTATGCTGGTCGCGCCTTAGTTCTGCCCGACAACACTTTATTATTTTCAAGTGGTGATGGCTTTGATCACCGAGAGCAAGCACAAATTACTACCAGCCAACTAGGTAAAGTATTACGCATTAATTTAGATGGTAGCTTGCCAAGTGATAATCCATATATTGAACACGAAAACCTTGCTGCGCGCGCAATTTATTCAATTGGCCACCGTAACACCCAAGGGTTGGTTTATGATTATGATACCCAGCAAATAGTCAGTCACGAGCATGGCCCTGCTGGCGGCGACGAACTAAACTACTTAACTGCTGGCACCAATTACGGCTGGCCGGTGATAACCTACGGTAACGATTATTCTCAAGCCCGCATTTCGCCTTTTAGGGAATATGCCGGCATGAAAAAGCCCACCATAGATTGGACGCCCTCTATCGCGCCATCTGGTATGGCGTATTATGGCTCTAAGCAAAATGCCTTTCCTGCACTGCAAAAGCATGTACTTATCACTACATTAGTTGATAAAAAACTCTATGCTGTCAATTTAGCTAACGGTAAGTTTAGCCAATCTCATGTATTCCCAGAGATTGCTGGGCGTTTGCGGGATGTGTATGTAACAGCAAAAGGAAATATCGCGGTGCTAACCGATGGAAAAGAGGCAAAGTTGCTGCTGATAACGCCAAATAAATAGTTTCAAGCTCAAAGATGTCACTGCTTTTATGTTTAATTTTAAATAGACAGTCTAACTTTGTGCTTTAGCACTGCTAAAAACCTGGATTAGTTTGTTTAAGAAATTCTATTTTTCATCTATAGATTCACGGCCCAAAATTTCATTACGATGAAGGTAACGACCAAACTTACCAATTATTACCTTATGTTTAAACTCAAAATTAATATTACTTTTAATACCAGCAGCGCTAAATAATTCAACCGCTTGATTATATATAAATTTTGACTCACCGTGCATAAACGGCATGTACAAAACACTCGCTGAATACAAAGTAACTCTGTATTAAACCCTTTTGCTATGGCACTTTGTGCAAGCGCTAATGCCATAGAGTCATATGCAAACGATTCTGGCTTATTGCGGTAAATGTTACGTGAAAACTGATCCTAGACAATAATTTCACCAAGGCTACCAAGTTCGGCTTCACTCCAGTAGGACAACTCAGACGCAATTGCTTGACCATACTGTTCAGCAAAACGTGTTTTTAATAAAAAGCTCTAACGCATAGTCTTTTTGCCACCACTGCTTAGGCTCAAGCTCAGTAAACCAAAAATCGATAATATCATTCAACATGGAAATATCCCTACTTGGTAACGAGCCGCAATCAACTCGTTTATAATTTATGCTCGTTCAAAGATAGTTGCAGCGCCTTCTCATCAATCACTCATTACTTTCTAAGTAAACATTTATAGTTAACCCCAGCTAATTGACTTACTGGGGCCATAAAACAAATGAGATCTTGCTACTTCACTTATGTAAGTTTTTTATTGCCGTTATTATTTCACTCGGATGTTGAAAAACAGCCATGTGGTCACTATCATTTAATGGCACATATTGCCCACCTGATTGCTCACTAATTAAATGGCTCCACCTTGTGCCTTCTTGCTGCCACATTATTAGCTTTTCAACAGACTCAGGCTCTGCATTTTCAATATCATGTGATTCGAAATCAGTGTCTATAACGGTAATTGGGACTGAAGTAGATATATCACTGTTTAACGCTTTAGCTAAGTCGTCATGGTAATTAATAATTTCTTTCGCTCTTGTTACTTGTTTATTAAGCTTAGCACGGCCTTGACTAATTAAATCAAAATATTGCCAATCCATATTATTTTTATATTCTACAGGAATTAATGCATTAATCTCTTCACGTTCAGTAAGTAGCTTAGTTAAAGTCCTTTCGGTCCAATTCCCTTGTTTTATATGAGGAACAAGGTCATCTTTTACTTCTCTGTACCACGATACTGGCCAATCCTGATAGAGCCTGATTGAATGAGGTAGTAAGATATCAGGATCAATCCAGAGCATCCCTTTAAGATTAACAGTCGCTTGTGAGTCTGAAGATATTTGCCATAAATGAGCTAAAATATTTGCACTGGCAAAGCTAACTACTATCAATTCGTCTTCGTTAAGTAAATTAAGTGTTTTATCTAATGCAGGCACAAATGAGGCGTATGATGGCTGCTCTACGTCGCTACTAAAGCCATTACCAAAACGTTCAATAGCATGAACTCGATTAGTTTTTGCAATTAAAGGCTGAAGTAATGAAAACCAAGCACTATCACTATGATAGTTTTTATTAAAGCCTGAGAGTAATACAATTGTAGGACCTTTATGCTGTAGTCCCATACTTCGCACATGAACATCTTTGTTTGGCTGCGATTCTACACGATATAAACTTGAGTGAGTATCTAGCTTATTTTGACTGACTGAATCAAAAAAGTTCACTATTTCATCTGTCGTGTTAAAACCGGTATATGCCCAGCTATGCCCTCCTTTCTCAATGGCGATCAGTTGATTAATATGTGTAGAATTTTGATAGACAAATTTGGTCATGATATCTGTTGTATCAACCTCAACTTCAGTTGCTATACCATTTTCTCCAGCTATCAGTGCTATGGCGTTTTCACTAGAAATAAGCCCAAAATTTGAATGAATTAAACCATTATATGAAAGAGTATTATCGACTTTTCCATGAATCATCATGTAGTTAGTGTTGTTTTCAATATAGCAACTTTGTGATAATTGCTCTGACATTGGAGCAGCTACCGACGCTATAGCGTTAAATTTTAAGGTGCTATTACACATTAGGTTTTGTGTAAATAATCCGCCTTGGGAAAAACCAACGGCATAAAGCTCATCACCTATGATGTTGTATTTCGTTTTAACATCTGCAACAACATCACTAACAAAAGCTAAGTCATCAATCCCTAAACGATGCGCCTTATTACAGTTACACCCTTCATTCCACTCTTCACCTTTAGCCTGAGGGTAAACGACTATGTAATCATTTGACGCCGATTCAATAGCTGCAAGACGTTGCATATTTTTTCCTCTTTGACTAGAGCCGTGAAATGCTAATAACAGTTTATACGCTTTATTTTCCTCAAACTTATTTTTTGGTTGTGCAAGATAATAACTCCTACCGCTTACGGTTACTTTTCTTAGCTGGCCATTTTGTGGCTCATTCGAGATGATTTCCGGGTTATTATCGCGACTATTACAACCTGGCAATAATAATGTAATAGCGATTATTTTTAACAAACAACATAGATAAGTACGCATTTTTTTACTCTTAATGAATATGGAGCCTTAACAAATCATATTTTTACAGTTACGCACATACTTCGAGCTTATGTTTTTGTTATATTTGTGTTATGTTTTGAAAATATAAAGTTATTTCAACATCATAGAGATTAATATGGCTGTGCGCATCGCAAGTGTTTTGTTTGACGCCAATCAACGAACATTGACAAAAGGCACTCTGAGTCGAAATCTTGAACCAAAAGCATTCAATTTATTAACAACATTATTGGCGGCTAATGGTCAAATTGTCAGTCGTGATAAGCTCATCGAGAATGTATGGAAAAATCGAGTGGTCAGTGAAGGAGCAATAAATAGAACTGTCTCTTTATTACGTGGCCACTTTTCAACATTAACTGATGAAAACATAATTGAAACAGTCCCCACGCAAGGTTATCGTATAATTGCTTGTGTTAAAAAAGATGTAATAAAGCAAACTATTACTTTCCCAGAGGCAGAGTTAACTTCTGACGACAATAAGAAAGGCTCATGGTTTGTTGCCAAAATCAGCTGCGCTATTATTTCCACTTTGATCATGCTAACAATACTTATTAGCTATTTAATCAAACCAGATAATCTCACTCAACCAGACAATCTATCAGTGATTAGCTCTCCATTAATAGCACTCAATGGATGGGAGTATAAATTATCAACAACAAATTCCGGCCAGTATCTTCTATTTCATCACCTCGATGAAAATAACACTCAAGGGGTATACCTATACGACACACAAACACATTCAAAAAAAAGAGTTCTAACAGACTCACTCGCGACAATCCATGCTGACGGGTCACAAGTTGTTTATGCATCTAATGTTCGTCAGCAATGCTCGCTTGGCATCTATCATGTACCAACAGCTAAACGGCAACACTTATTCAACTGTGATGAGATGCCATCAGCCTTAGTTTGGGGCGGGAGTAATACATTCTACTTTAACAAGCGGTTTAGCAAATCACACCCATATCAAGTATTTAGCTACAATATAAGTACGGGTAGATTAAGACAAATAACCAAGCCTACAAGTAAAAATAACACTAAAGGTGATTTTAACTTTACTTATAACAAAAAAAACAACCAACTTGCAGTGCTGCGTTACCTTAGTGAAAACCGTTCTGAAATTATCATCACTAAAGAGGAGCAAGTAATAACAAAACATCAGATTGATTTAAATATAAAAAACCTACTATGGCATCCCAAAAATGATGGTTTAATAATAGCTGACAATACACGCCTTTATACTCTCAACACTGCAAATAGCCACTATTCAAAAATCAAACAGTTAGATTTTAAAATTAACTCACTAGCCCTTTTGAACAACGTTTCTGGTTCATCACTATTAGTTAGTAGCCTAAATGCTGTTAGTAACATCACAAAGTATAGTATTGAAAAGCAAACCCACGTAGCTTGGCAACAAAGTGCCAGATCTGAATTATTGCCTCGCATGAAAGCTGGCACCCAATTAGTATTATCAACTCGCTATAAAAGCCATCACTGGTGGAAAATTACCAACGCTGGCGAGCAGTTAATCGATGTCAATTTTCCGTTTGATTTACAATTTGTTCGGTATGAACTTTCCGATGACGGCAAGCGCATACTGTTTACAAAGCATGGTGATATTTATGAACTTAATCTTTCTACAAACACCTACGCCGTTGTTTTTAAAGAGCCAAGAAATAGCTACGTCGCCAATTATGATACTGATAGCAACATTATTTACAGCACCAATCACTCAGGCAGTTGGCAGCTTTGGCATTATCAACGAAATACAGATCAACATGAACAGATTACCAAAAATGGTGGTTATAGTGGCAGAATCATTGGTGAGTATCTTTATTATTCAAAATTTACTGTAGATGGCTTATGGCGTAAGAAGATAAACGATTCAAATGAAGAATTAATAATTAAAGACTTTAATCGTATTAATTGGTTAAATTGGCAAGTGATCGATAACCAGCTATATTTTTATCGGCAAGAAACTGGCGTTTGGGCTTATAACATTGATACCCAAACTATGCAGTTACTTATGCAAAAACCCGATAACTTTATTCACCAATATACAATATCACCCGATCAACAATCTATTTTTTGGGTTCGATTACTGCCAGTTCAGGGTGATATTTATCAGTATGCGTTTTCTGATTAGTAGAGTATCGATGTATTGTATTTAAAGCTACAATGAATTTTTTAACTGTTTCAGCTCTGGCATACTGCATCACTCTACCTTCTACATTCATTCAGGAGTAGTGCCCAACGCCCTAAAGGATATAGGAAACTTGGCTGTACTGAGAACACAATATAAAATTACTTCATAACGCCCCTTAGATGTGTTCGTGGTAATCGACTTGATTCACAAGCACAACTACACACTAACTAAGCGTATTTTTATTGAGTTAGGATGGGCCATTACTGAATAAAACCAGTAAAGTTTATATATTAAACACGTACCAATAGTCAGTACACATAAAACTAAAACCTTTAGCAAAGAGTCAACTTCAAATATGTCTGTAAGTCCTTTTTTCATTTATCCTCCAATGCTTTACATAGGCTATAGTCGACATCTTTAGCGACTTCATGCGGCATCTTATCAACTTGAAAATACCCCCAAATAGACAATAAAATTAATAACGTTGGTATTAATAAATGCAATACCGACTTTAAATGCCCCTTCCAGCCTCTAAGAATTTTCGTGGGTTTGTAAACTTTCATTCCCTTGGGAGGAAACTGTTTTTGAGTAATACCTTTATAGCCAATTGGAACAGTAACCACACCAATTATGAAAGCACATAAAAGCGGCAAACCTACAAACAACGAATACCACAAAACTGAAATTCCAGAATAACCTAGTGGAGTATGGCAATGTGCTGTGTCAGCATACCAAGAGATAAAAGGGAAAACCCATTTGTTATGAGTGATCATAATAAACAAACCTAGCAACATTGCTAAAAGTATTCTTCTTAATTTTTCTCCTTTAGAGAACTCTTCTGCATATTCGATAACACTCTCTCCTTGAGTAAAAGCTAACAAGCCTTACTGAATAAAATTTTGGATGTTATAACACCCAAAACGGTGCATATTGCATGCGCTAATAATTCCATTATACAACTCCAATGTAAACAAGTAATTACGCGGGTTATAAAACAGCTATTTAAAGCATGCCCTACGATGAGCATAAATTTTAATGCCAAAAGCTTAACCTTCATATGAACTTGATAAAATCATGGCTAAAGCCTATTCCTACGTAATAAATTTAACACCGAGTTAATCTCACAACTCGCTAACTTTACTCTTGCTAACTCGCTAACTAAACCTTAATTAACAAAAAAGCCGCTGTTCGTCACAAACAGCGGCTTCTCTTATTAAAGCTATTCAGCTTATTTAATCACTTCAAGTCCACCCATGTATGGGCGTAGTACTTCTGGTACGACAACTGAACCGTCGGCTTGTTGGTAGTTTTCAAGTATTGCTACTAGTGTACGACCAACGGCTAAACCTGAGCCGTTTAGTGTATGCAGTAATTCTGGCTTTTTCTCACCAGTACGGCGAAAACGTGCTTGCATACGGCGTGCTTGAAAATCAACCATGTTAGAACATGATGAGATCTCACGGTACGTGTCTTGTGCTGGTAACCAGACTTCTAAATCGTAAGTTTTTGCAGAGCCAAAACCCATGTCGCCCATGCATAAAATCACTTTACGGTACGGTAATTCTAAAGCTTGTAAGATTTGTTCAGCATGGCCTGTTAGCTCTTCAAGTGCTTGCATTGAATCTTCAGGTTTTACTAATTGTACAAGCTCTACTTTATCAAACTGGTGCTGACGAATAAGGCCGCGGGTATCACGGCCGTAACTGCCCGCTTCACTTCTAAAACACGGCGTGTGCGCAGTTAAACGAATAGGTAAGTCTTTTTCGTCGTAAATTTCATCACGAGCGCTGTTAGTAAGCGGTACTTCAGCTGTTGGGATTAAGCTAAAACCTTCTTGCTCTTCTCCGTCATCATTAACTAGACCTTTGGTGTGAAATAAGTCTTCAGCGAATTTAGGTAACTGACCTGTGCCGTATAGGCTGTCGCGGTTAACTAAATACGGCACGTACATTTCTGTGTAGCCGTTTTTATCCGTGTGGGTATCTAGCATAAATTGAACTAGCGCACGGTGCATGCGTGCAGTTGCGCCGCGCATAACAGTAAAACGAGAGCCAGTGATTTTAACGCCCATTTCAAAATCTAAACCATTTAGGTCTTGGCCTAAATCAACGTGATCTTTAACTTCAAAATCATATTTCTTTGGCTCACCCCATGTTGAAATCTCAACATTTTCAGACTCGTCTGCACCTGCTGGTACTGATTCATCAGGCAAATTAGGAATAGCAAGCGAGAGCTGCTTTAATTGTTCTAAAATTGCATCTTGCTCAGCTTTAACGCTATCTAGTTGAGCGCCTAAGCTACTAACTGCATCAAGTAATGGTTGTGCGTCTTCGCCTTTTGCTTTTGCTTGGCCAATCGCTTTGGAGCGGCTGTTACGCTCACTTTGTAGTTCTTGTGTTTTTACTTGCAGTGTTTTACGTTTTTCTTCAAGTGCGCTGACAGTCGCTGTATCAAGCTCGTAGCCACGTGCTGCTAGGCGCGCTGCTGTTTGTTCGATATCTTGACGTAATAATTTAGAATCTAACATGTTAGTTTTTTAACCTTTTTGCATTACCAGCTGAAGGCCCAGCCAAGCCATAAAAATACACACCGTCACGTTTAAGACGATATTGAGGGCCATTTTTAAAAAGTGGCCTTGTTGCAATAGCAACAACGAATCCATTGAGAATGTCGAAAAGGTGGTCAAAGCACCTAAAAAGCCAATTCCGATAAGGGATTTAGCGGGGCTGACGGTGATAATTTCGCGCTCTATCAAACCGTATAATACGCCCATCAACAATGAACCCAGAATATTAACCGCCAACGTGCCAAAAGGGAATCCCCTACCTAGCAGTTTTAGCATGCTTTCGCTAATAAAAAAGCGTAAACAAGCACCAGATGCCCCACCCGCTGCAATCATGAGGTAGAACTTAAGTGTTGTCATAGCGCTTTAGCTCACTTTGTTGATCACGTTGTTTGAGGTAATCAAGCTTTTGCTTAATTTTTTGCTCAAGGCCACGCTCTGTTGGGAAATAATATTGCGTGTCGGCAATTGGCTCAGGAAAATAATTTTCGCCTGCGGCAAATGCACCTTCTTCATTATGTGCATAACGATACTCGGCACCATAGCCTAAGTCTTTCATTAGATTGGTAGGCGCATTGCGTAAATGCTCAGGCACAGGGTAACTGGGTTCATTTTGCGCATCCACCTTGGCTTGATTAAACGCCATATAAACCGCATTACTTTTTGGCGCACTGGCTAAATATAAAGTCGCTTGGGCGATAGCTCGTTCGCCTTCGCTTGGCCCTACGCGCTGAAAAATATCCCATGCATTTAGGGCCACTTCCATTGCGCGTGGATCTGCGTTACCGATGTCTTCTGTGGCAATGGCTAATAATCGTCTTGCAACATAAAGCGGATCGCCGCCACCAGCCAGTATTCTGCAATACCAATACAAGGCACCATCGGGTGAACTACCGCGCACTGACTTATGAAACGCGGAGATCAAATCGTAAAACTCATCACCGCCTTTGTCATATTTGGCTAAATGTGTTGGTAGTACTTGGCTCAATACGTGTTCATCCACTAAGTATTGACCGTTGCTTTGTGTGGTTAAATCAATGGCTTGTTCGAGTAAATTAAGCACTTTTCGGGCGTCACCATCGCTTGCTTGGCACAGTGCTTTTTTTGCATTATCGGCAAGGGTAATGGTTTTTGTGCTGAGTTCATCATCGCTTTCAAGGGCGCGTTCAATAACTAAATGTAAATCAGCTTCTTGTAATGACTTAAGCACATATACTCGGGCACGGGATAAAATCGCGTTATTTAACGCAAATGATGGGTTCTCGGTGGTGGCGCCAACAAATATAAAGGTGCCATCTTCAATGTGTGGTAAAAATGCATCTTGCTGAGATTTGTTAAAGCGGTGTACTTCATCAACAAACAATAATGTACGCTGCCCACGGCCCTCAAGGTTATTGCGAGCCTCACTCACTGCATCACGAATATCTTTAATACCTGCAGTTACCGCCGACATTTGAATCAGCGCGGCATCTGCGTGATTCGCTATAATTTGCGCAAGGGTGGTTTTACCGACGCCCGGTGGCCCCCACAAAATAAGGCTATGACAGCGCCCTGCTAATATCGCCTGGTACAGTGGTTTATCTTGGCTTAATAGGTGTTGCTGCCCTATATACTGCTCAAGGTTCGTTGGTCTCATACGCGCTGCAAGCGGGCGCACATCTGGGCCAAAATTAAAGCCTAAGTTACTCACTGCTATTATTCGCCTTGGCTTTGGTCATCTATTTCAACGTTTTCAGGAATGGTAAATTCAAACGTTGCGTTGGCTAATTGTTCATTTACTTTGGTATCACTAAAGGTGAAGGTAGATGATTGACCTGAACTGTCTTTAACCAGTAGTTTTTCAAGCCCTGTTTGGCCTTGAGCAAATACAATATCAAGCTGTTCAACTTGGCTTTCAACGCCTTTATTTGGTGTCACGCTAAAGCCTGTTTCAGTGGCTTTCACTTGGTACTTTTGCCACTGCGCTGGGTCTTTTGAGGTTAATAATACAAACGGTGTTGAATCAATCAAGCTATGGGTATTCATGATAGTCACTTGCTCAGCAAAGCTGTCAAAATAATACGTTTTATCACCATTTGATATAAACAAGGTATCGTCTGGACTGGCTTGTTGCCAACGGATCATCATAGGTTGTTGTAAGGCAATATTGCCCTTCCCTTGCATGATTGACTCACCTTGGTCGTCATTAACTTGTTGTACAAACTGCGCTTGAAAACTTTTTAGCTCGGCAAGTTTATCTTGTAGTGCTTGGCTGTCACTGGCTATTGCAGTTGTAGATAAAACACAACTTACTGCTAGTGCTAAATAGTTAAATTTTTTCATTTAATTTGCTCCACTGTTGGGCACTAAAACATCGCGAGCACCGTTATGTCCTGGTGCGCTCACAATACCCGACGTTTCCATTTGCTCGACTAAACGCGCTGCGCGGTTATACCCTACTCGCAACTTACGTTGTACACTCGAAACCGACACTTTGCCGGTTTCAATCACAAATGATACTGCTTCATCATAAAGCGGATCAGACTCTTCATCCGCGTTTTCGCTGGCTTCGCCCGGCAGTAATATCTCTTCTGTGGCATCACCGTTAAGTATTTCATCTACGTAGTTTGGTTTACCCCGTTTTTTCCAATCATCAACCACCGCATGTACTTCGTGGTCGTCTACAAATGCGCCGTGTACACGCACAGGTACGCTGGTCCCTGGCGGTAAATACAACATGTCACCCATACCAAGTAGGTTTTCTGCACCTTGTTGATCTAATATGGTGCGCGAGTCAATTTTACTTGATACCTGAAACGCCATACGCGTTGGTATATTGGCTTTTATTAAACCGGTTATTACATCAACCGAAGGGCGCTGCGTTGCCAGTACTAAGTGAATCCCCGCAGCACGGGCTTTTTGCGCAATACGTGCAATCAGCTCTTCAACTTTTTTACCAACAATCATCATCATGTCGGCAAATTCATCAATCACTACAACGATGCTTGGTAGTTTATCAAGCTCATCTGGGCCTTCTTTCATGCCGTCGGTGTCTTTAAATAATGGATCTAGAATTGGATAACCCGCTTCTTTGGCTTCCAGTACCTTTTGGTTGTAACCTTTTAAGTTACGAACACCTAACGCTGACATTAACTTGTAACGACGTTCCATCTCGCCCACACACCAACGTAGCGCATTTGCGGCCTCTTTCATGTCGGTGACAACTTCACACAATAAATGTGGGATACCTTCGTAAACCGAAAGTTCCAACATTTTCGGGTCAATCATGATCATGCGAACATCATCTGGGCCTGATTTATACAGTAAGCTTAATATCATCACATTAACGCCCACTGACTTACCTGAGCCCGTTGTACCGGCTACAAGTAAATGCGGCATTTTGCCTAAGTCGGCACAAATTGGCTCACCCGCGATGTCTTTACCTAGCACCATAGTAAGCGGTGATGGATTTTGCTCAAACTTAGGCGCGTCAATGACTTCTGATAAACGCACTATTTCACGGTGTTTATTTGGCAGCTCAATCCCCACGTAGGTTTTACCAGGGATGACTTCAACAACACGTACGCTCACCGCTGATAATGAACGGGCTAAATCTTTAGCAAGGCCGGTAATTTTAGACACCTTTATACCCGGTGCTAAATCTAATTCAAAACGAGTAACTACAGGGCCTGGGTATACCCCGACAACTGCTGCTTGTACGTTAAAATCAAGTAATTTGGTTTCAACTAAACGAGATACAGCTTCAAGCTCTTCAGGCGAAATTGGGTTTTTCGCTTTGTCTGGCCTGTCAAGTAAATCAAGGGTTGGCAGCGGCGCACTTGGCGGCTTTTCATCTAATAACTGCTCAAACTTTTCTTTCGCTGTAGGTGGCGGCTGATAGGTGCTTTTTGGCTTAGGCATAGGTCTCGCTGGTGAAACAACCGTTGTTACTGGTTTTTCAGGCTCAGCCACATGGCTTTGATCCAGTGCATTTAATGCAGCAGCGGTATCCATTGGCTCATCATCTATGGCGCTAAAGTTAATTTCTTGATCAAGAATATCATCGAGTTCATCAAAGGCATTATGCTGTGGTTGCGACTGCATTTGATCTGCGGTAAATCTTTTTGGTGGTTGTTCGTTAGTTGGTTCATCATTAAAACTAATTGCGTCTGCTTCAACTAAAGGTTCGTCTAAATTGCTCTGTTTTTCTGGGCGTGTTGCTTCGCGTTCACGGTGTAACCAACTGTTAAATTGTGCCGCAATGTATTTGTAAATACGTACGACCCAATCACCCAAGAAGTCAACAAACTGCACCCAAGACACACCCGTTAGTAATGTAAGACCAGCGAAAAAAAAGCACAGTAATAAGATTGATGTACCGGTGAAGTTAAACGCTGGCATCATGGCCCCAGCAATCACATCTCCTACTACCCCACCCGATGAAAAGTTATAAATATCATCAAAATTTATGCTGCTAATTGCTGTGGCCGAGGTAATAAATAACGCAAATCCAATTACTCTTAAGGCAAGTGTGGTGTAATCAAGCTGAAAAATTTTATGGGGTTGTTTAAATAATAAATAACCGAATACTTGAATCGCAGCAGGCACTAAATAAGCTAACCAACCAAAAGTAAGAAGTAAAATATCAGCTATCCAAGCCCCTGCGGCGCCGGTAATATTATTGACGTTTCTAAATTCACCTGTTTGCGACCATGCAGGATCGGCAGGATCGAAACTAATTAACGCACACAAAATAAATATTGCCGCGAAGCTACTAATGATTAGTCCGGTTTCTAATAGTCTTTGTACACCGTTTAGGCGCATAATTCCCTATTCCTCATTTTTCTTTATTCTCACACTTAGCAGTGGAATACCTTAGCAGGAAATACTTTTTGTTGCACTTTATCTTAACCTTGATGGCCTGATTATGAACGGCTTTTTAAGATTTACGCGATATAAGGTCTAATGATCACGCCTTGTTCGCCTTTTACTTCTTCCATCACCACATAAGTACGGCTTTCACTGACATTAGGTAGCTTTAATAAAATATCGCCTAATACCCCTCGATACTCGGACATATCATTAACCCGGGTTTTTAGTAAAAAATCGAAATTACCCGACACCAAATGACATTCTATGATTTCATCGTGCTTTTTCACCGCTGCGCTAAACTCATCAAATACATCCGGGGATGTTTTAGTAATGGTCACTTCTACGTAAACCGATAAGCCCTGCCCTAACTTAGTTGGGTCTACCACAGCTTTATAACCTACAATGTAACCTTCTCGTTCCAGCTTTTTTACGCGCTCTAGGCAGGGCGTGGCGCTGAGGCCAACTCGTCGGGCCAGTTCAACATTAGAAATACGGCCATCATGCTGTAATTCCATCAATATTTTACGATCAATTCGGTCTAATAACTCATGCATTTGGCCAACTAGTTTTTTACACTGTTTATTTTCTATATTTAGATTATATCACTAGTTAGAAACTTAAAAAAGGTGAGACACACTGGTCAATGATGAATATAATAGTGAAAAATTTTATCCCGTTCCAACAAGGCAAAGATTATGATTATTGGTGTACCTAAAGAAATTAAAAACCATGAATACCGTGTAGGTATGGTTCCTGCGAGTGTTCGTGAATTAGTAAATCACGGCCACCAAGTGATTGTTGAAACTGATGCAGGTATGGGCATTGGTTTTACTAACGAAGATTACACCCTTGCAGGTGCTGAAATTTTACCGACAGCTGCAGATGTATTCGCAAAAGCAGAAATGATTATAAAAGTAAAAGAACCACAAGCTGTTGAACGTGCAATGCTACGTGAAGACCAAATTCTTTTCACTTACCTGCACCTTGCACCGGATCTTCCACAAACTGAAGACCTTGTTAAGAGCAAATCAATCTGTATCGCTTATGAAACAGTCACTGATTCACGCGGTGGTTTACCACTTCTTGCTCCGATGAGTGAAGTAGCTGGTCGTATGTCTATTCAAGCTGGCGCACAAGCACTTGAAAAATCAAACCACGGCCGTGGCATGCTATTAGGTGGCGTACCAGGAGTTGAGGCAGCTAAAGTAGTTGTAATTGGTGGTGGCATGGTTGGTCGTAGCGCTGCACAAATGGCTGTAGGCCTAGGTGCTGACGTTGTTGTACTTGACCGTAATATCGATGTACTACGTGCACTAGACGCACAGTTCGGTAATAAAGTTAAAGCGATTTACTCAACGGCTGATGCACTTGAAAAGCACGTGTTAGAAGCTGACTTAGTAATCGGTGGCGTGCTTATCCCAGGTGCAGCTGCACCTAAGCTTGTAACAGCAGAGCACATCAAAGCAATGAAGCCTGGCGCTGCAATTGTTGACGTTGCAATCGACCAAGGTGGTTGTATCGCAACTTCTAAAGCAACCACTCACGCTGATCCAACTTACATCGTTGATGAAGTTGTGCACTACTGTGTTGCTAACATGCCAGGTGCTGTACCGCGTACTTCTACGTTTGCACTTAACAATGCAACACTGCCTTTCATCATTAACCTTGCAAATAAAGGTTATAAGAAAGCTTTATTAGATGACGCTAACTTCCTTAAAGGTCTAAACGTGATCAAAGGCCAAGTTACTTATAAAGAAGTTGCCGAAGCGTTCAACATGGAATACGTGGACCCACGTACTGCTGTTGAAAATGCATAAACTGCAACACGCATAAATGAAAAAAGCAGCTAAATTTAGCTGCTTTTTTTTGTATCTAAATCTTAGAGTCTGCTGTCAACAGACCCTAGTGTTATATAAAGCGTTTAATTATAAAGTCAACTTTAACGCGCTTAGCCTGCCCTAACAACTTCTTCACCGCTTGCGGATAGTTATCCATTGTTTCTAAATCTTCTGGCCCATTAAGGCGCCTACAGTGCTTTAGGATCTCTGCTTTTTCATTATCAATTGCAGGCATGAGCGATTGCTCAGGATCTTCCAATAAGATGCCGTTTTCAATATCTAAGCCCCATGCACGTGGGTTTAAATTATGGCCACTTAGTAAATGATACTTACGATCAGAGCAGATACCTTTTAAGTGAAACGAATTGCTTTCATGCTTCCACAAATAGACATTTAAGTTACCATTCGTTATATGACGTTTTTGCGATTTCAAAAACTTAAGCAAAATAGTTTCATATAAATAAGGCAATGCACCTATTTTACTAAACGGCTCACTCGGTGGTAGATAAAAGTCATTGGCAGTTTTATCACCGACCACAATGGTGACTTCTTTACCTTGTTTGAGCAAACGCCTTAAAGAGCGCATTAATGGTGCAGGAAAATTAAAATAAGGTGTGTACAACACCAGCTCCTGCTCCGTGCTATCAAACAGTGACTTTATCAGTCGATTAAGCTCATTGCTGCGACGCCCTAAACCTAAAAACAGTCTAACCCCAAGCGGCTGCGTATTTTCATCGACTGCGTGAGCGTAACTAGCTTGCTTTAAAGAGCGCATTAATTGTTTTTGCGCTAGCTTAATGTCGTTAAACTTAGTAAGCGGACGTGTATCAATGCGCGGAACTGCTTCAGAGCTTAATAATTGCCCTTCAATAAAATCAACAACTGCATTACATAAGGATGCCTGCTTAACTAAAAAATAACGGTCTAGGCGATAGCGTTCATCGTACTGTAAATACACATTATTTAAGCTTGCACCGCTATAAAGCAAGGTATCGTCTATTACAAAGCCTTTTAAGTGTAATACACCAAATAGCTCTTTTGCTTTTACTGGAACGCCATATACTTGAACATTAGATTGATACTTTTGTTGATAGTCACAATATAAGCTGGCGTTACCATCTGATTTTGCTGCGCCAATCAACCCGCGTTGGGCACGGTGAAAATCAACCAGTACTTTTACTTCTAGTTCTGGTTTGGCTAATGATGCTTGATGTAATGCCTCAAGTATTTCTCGCCCTGCTTCGTCATCTTGTAAATAAAGCGCGGTAATATATATACGTGTTTGTGCGCTTGCGATCAAAGCAAGTAATTGTGTGTGGTACTGTTTTGCATTGGTTAAGACGTTAACGTCTTTTGAAGTCAACCCAAATGCGGGTTTTTCCTGCCAAAATAACATAGTTGCCTATTCACTTAGGTCACCCTTGTGCAGGGGGACAAATCAAAATTAATTAAAACATATCAAAAAAACCGAGCTTGGTCATGAATTAACGGTGTCTGTTAGATTAATAATGGTTTGATAGTTCATATATCATACAGAACGGTTGTTTTGTGCATTCTAGTACACAATATTTGACAGCTTTGCGATTTGCTAAAAAAAATAATCGATAGTTTTATTTACTTCCCCCTTGTTTCTCTTAAAATCGAGCACATTAATACGCTATCAAAACGTTTAGGATAAAAAGCATGAGTGAAGCAAAACATTGTAAGTTACTAATTTTAGGTTCTGGCCCTGCAGGCTATACTGCAGCAGTATACGCAGCACGCGCAAATTTAAACCCTGTATTAATTACAGGTATGCAGCAAGGTGGCCAACTTACAACAACAACTGAAGTTGAAAACTGGCCTGGCGATGCTCATGGTTTAACAGGTCCTGCATTAATGGATCGTATGAAAGAACACGCAGAGCGTTTTGAAACTGAAATTGTGTTTGATCACATAAATAAAGTTGACGTATCAAAACGCCCATTTACTCTTACTGGCGATCAAGGCACATATACATGTGATGCTTTAATCATCGCAACCGGTGCATCTGCTAAATATTTAGGTTTAGAGTCTGAGACAAACTTTCAAGGTCGTGGTGTTTCAGCATGTGCTACCTGTGATGGCTTTTTCTATAAAGGCCAAAAAGTAGCGGTCGTTGGCGGAGGTAATACAGCCGTTGAAGAAGCGCTTTATTTATCAAACATTGCGGATGAAGTACATGTTATCCACCGTCGTGATAGTTTCCGTAGTGAAAAAATCTTGGCTGACCGTTTAGCAGAAAAAGCAGCAAATGGTAACGTGGTTCTACATTATAACCGCACATTAGACGAAGTACTTGGCGACCAAATGGGTGTGACAGGTATTCGTATTAAAGATGCCAATTCAGATGCGACCGAAGAGCTTGATTTAGCGGGTGTATTCATCGCTATCGGCCATAAACCAAATACTGACATGTTTGTTGACCAACTTGAAATGAAAGACGGCTATTTAGTTGTTGAGTCTGGCCTAAACGGTAACGCAACTCAAACTAGCGTACCGGGTGTATTTGCAGCCGGTGATGTATCTGATCACATTTATCGTCAAGCAATTACTTCTGCAGGTACAGGTTGTATGGCTGCATTAGATGCTGAACGCTTTTTAGATAACCTGTAATTTATACAGTTATACCAATTGCATGAAGGGCTGATTTTTTCAGCCCTTTTTTGTGCTTAACAAAAAATGTTTAATTAGTGAGTTATTTTGATAGTTTCTTTATTCCCATTACTTTTGATATCAAACGGCATTCACAAAATTTATAGTGAAGATTCATTTTATATATACAATTAATGGTGGAAGTACGGTAGGATCTGAACGGTGCAATGATTACCGTCAAAGTAACGCAAGTAAAATGAGCTATAATTATAGTTGGGCATAAACGCTTTATTCATTTGGGCATGACGAAAGACTGTAAAATAAGTTAAAATGTCCAGCTTCATATCAAGTAAAATACCGAGAGTTTTCTATGAGTTTGTATACAAAATATATGGAAGAAATCCAAACCCGTAAAACGGAACTTGGATTAAACCCAAAACCAATCGATAGCGCTGAGCTAGTATCTGAATTAATTGCTCAAATTAAAGATACTAATAACGAGCACCGTAAAGATTCACTGCATTTCTTTATCTTCAATACATTACCAGGAACAACCAGTGCTGCGGGCGTTAAAGCACAGTTTTTAAAAGAAATCATTCTTGGTGAAGAAACGGTAGCAGAAATCACTCCAGATTTTGCATTTGAGCTTCTTTCACACATGAAAGGCGGCCCGTCAATTGAAATGCTACTTGATTTAGCATTGGCCGAAGATGCTAAAATTGCTGCACAAGCTGCCGAAGTTCTTAAAACACAAGTATTCTTATACGATGCTGACATGGCGCGTATAAAAGCGGCATACGAAGCAGGCAACGCAATTGCTAAAGATTTACTAGAGAGCTTTGCAAAAGCTGAGTTCTTTACAAAATTACCTGACATCGAAGAAAAAATAGATGTAGTAACTTACATTGCTGGTGAAGGCGACATTTCAACTGATTTACTGTCTCCAGGTAACCAAGCGCACTCACGTGCCGACCGTGAATTACACGGCCAGTGTATGATCACACCTGAAGCACAGCAAGAAATTGTTGAACTTCAAAAGAAACACCCAAATGCTAAAGTAATGTTGATTGCTGAAAAAGGCACTATGGGTGTTGGTTCATCACGTATGTCTGGCGTAAATAACGTCGCACTTTGGGCAGGTAAACAAGCAAGTCCTTACGTTCCTTTCATCAACATTGCACCTGTTGTTGCAGGTACTAATGGTATCGCACCAATCTTTTTAACCACGGTTGATGTTACCGGTGGTATTGGTCTTGACCTTAAAAACTGGGTTAAAAAAGTCGATACTGATGGGAATACAGTGACTGATGCAAATGGTGATGCTGTTCTTGAAGAAGCGTACTCTGTTGCCACAGGCACTGTTTTAACAATCGATACTAAAGAGAAAAAACTTTATAACGGTGATAAAGAACTTGTTGATATTTCATCAGCATTCACACCGCAAAAAGTTGAATTCATGAGAGCTGGCGGTTCTTATGCTGTTGTATTCGGTAAAAAACTACAAACATTTGCTGCTGAAACACTCGGCATTGAAACACCGCTTGTTTATGCACCTTCAAAAGAAATTTCACATGAAGGTCAAGGTTTAACTGCGGTTGAAAAAATCTTTAACCGTAATGCGGTAGGTGTATTATCTGATACACCACTTCACGCAGGTTCAAATGTTCGCGTTAAAGTGAATATCGTTGGTTCGCAAGATACAACCGGCCCAATGACATCTCAAGAACTTGAAGCAATGGCTGCGTCAACAATTTCACCACTTGTTGATGGTGCCTATCAATCTGGCTGTCATACAGCGTCAGTATGGGATAGCAAAGCACAAGCAAATATTCCAAAACTAATGGCATTTATGAATAAGTTTGGTCTTATCACTGCACGTGACCCGAAAGGCGTTTACCATGCAATGACTGACGTTATCCATAAAGTACTGAACGACATTACAATTGACGACCGTGCAATCATCATCGGTGGTGATTCGCATACACGTATGTCAAAAGGTGTCGCGTTCGGTGCCGATTCAGGAACTGTTGCGGTTGCCTTAGCTACGGGTGAATCAGCAATGCCAATTCCTGATTCAGTTAAAGTGACGTTTAAAGGCAAAATGGCCAAGCACATGGATTTCCGTGATGTGGTGCATGCAACTCAAGCGCAAATGCTGAAGCAATTTGGTGGCGAAAATGTGTTCCAAGGCCGTATCATTGAAGTTCACATCGGTACTTTAATGGCTGACCAAGCGTTTACCTTCACTGACTGGACTGCAGAAATGAAAGCGAAAGCGTCAATCTGTATTTCAAACGATGAAACATTGATCAAGTCAATTGAACTTGCTAAATCACGCATCCAAATCATGATCAACAAAGGCATGGATAACGAAGCGCAAACACTGCAAGGTCTAATCGACTTAGCTGATAAGCGTATTGCGGGTATCCAATCTGGTGAAGAGCCTGCTCTTTCTCCAGATGACAACGCTAAATACCACGCAGAAGTTGTGGTTGATTTAGACCAAATCGTTGAGCCTATGATTGCCGATCCAGACGTAAATAACGATGATGTATCTAAGCGTTATACTCACGATGTGATCCGCCCTGTTTCATTCTACAATGACAAACCTGTTGATTTAGGCTTTGTTGGTTCGTGTATGGTTCACAAAGGCGATATGAAAATTATTGCTCACATGCTACGTAACCTAGAAAAGAAAAACGGTTCAATTGAATTTAAAGCGCCATTAGTTGTTGCGCCACCAACCTATAACATAGTTGATGAGCTTAAAGCTGAAGGCGATTGGGATATTCTAGCTAAGTACGCTGGTTTTGAGTTTGATGACTCTAAACCTAAAACAGCGGCACGTACTAAGTATGAAAACATTTTATACCTAGAACGCCCTGGTTGTAACTTATGTATGGGTAACCAAGAAAAAGCTGAACCAGGCGATACTGTTATTGCTACATCAACACGTCTTTTCCAAGGCCGTGTAGTAGCTGATACATCTGAGAAGAAAGGTGAATCACTACTGGGCTCTACACCACTGGTAGTACTTTCTACTGTACTTGGTCGCTTCCCGACTATGGACGAGTATAAGTCTGCAGTTGAAGGCATTGATCTAACATCGTTTACACCTGTTGAAGAAGCGATGACAACTAAATATGACGCTGCGCAAGCAGTGCCAGTGAAAGTTGTTAGCTAATTCGATTGAGTTAGTAGTTCAAATAAGCGCGTTTTTATAACGCGCTTTTTTTATGCCTAAAATTTGTTGTTTGTGATTTTAAAGCAACAAGTTACAATTTATCTGCTGGCGTAGTCACAAGAAACGGTGTTATGACAAAACAACTCTATCAATTATCCCAAGACCATTTTATTTTCCCAGACCCACAGTATGCGCTAGATGATCCTGATGGGTTACTAGCTGTAGGAGGCTGTTTATCTGTTGCGCGGTTAAAAAACGCTTACAGTCAGGGAATTTTTCCTTGGTTTAGTGAATACGAGCCTATTATGTGGTGGTCGCCGAGTGAGCGAGGCATTATCGAGTTTGCTGATTTTCATGTCAGTAAAAGTTTGCGTAAGCATTTACGTAAAAACCCCGTGACTGTTACGATTAATACCGCTTTTGATGAAGTGATTGAAGCATGTCAACAACAGCGTATTGACGCCGAAGGGACTTGGATCACAGAAGAAATGCTCAATGCCTATAAACAAGCTCATTTAGACTCTCTGGCTCACAGTGTCGAAATATGGGATAACGGTGTGCTGGTAGGCGGTTTGTACGGCATAATGCAAGCTGGGGTGTTCTGTGGCGAGTCTATGTTCCATTACCAAACCAACTGCTCAAAGCTTGCGATGTGGGCGTTGGTTAATTGGCTTAAACGCCACAATGCTCATTTTATTGATTGCCAACTAGAAAACCCTTATTTAGTTACTTTAGGTGAAAAAATTGTACCTAGAGCTGATTTTTTAACTAAACTTGAACAAGCAGCAAGTTACAAAATTCCAGCAACTATGTGGCAAGCTCAGGAGCTTAAAGCAATTTATGACTGATCATCTTCCCGCTCGCTTAGGTTTAAGCCAACAATTTGATTGCAGCTATTTGGGCGACCGCCAAGAGCAATTACTGGTTATCTTAGATCCCAGCTGTTACAACAGCAGTAAATTTGAAGCCTTACTTGGCTTAGGCTTTCGCCGAAGTGGCGACCAAATTTACCGACCACACTGCCCTGTGTGCAGTGCGTGTAAGTCGGTGCGTGTGTTAGCCAACAAATTTTTGCCGTCTAAATCTCAAAAACGTAAACTTAATAAAGCAAAAACGGTCTTTGAAGTTAAATATTCAGAGCAAGAGCGCGCTGAATATTACCCACTCTATAGTAAGTACATCACCGAGCGTCATCAGGATGGCTCTATGTATCCTCCAGAGCAATCACAATATAAAAGCTTTCTGTTTTGCCATTGGTTACCTATTACATTCATTGAACTATGGCACGCTGACACCTTGGTCGGCGTTGCTGTAACTGATTGTATGGACAATGCAATTTCTGCTATTTATACATTTTTTGATCCTGATTTTGAGCATTACAGTGTGGGCACTTTAATGATTTTAGAGCAAATAAAGTTCGCGCAAGCGTATAATAAAGAACACCTCTACTTAGGCTATCAAATAGACGAATGCGCTAAAATGCGTTATAAAACTCAGTTTTTGCCTGCCGAAAATAGGGTTGGTGATGATTGGCTGGCTATTTAATTTACAAAAATAGCCGCTGTGGCTTTACTTATTGGTGTATTTTGGGCAAAATCTGCATCGTTTAACTATTAAAGAGGTGTTACGCTAAACATGGCGAAAGAAGACGTAATCGAAATGCAAGGGACGGTCCTTGATACTTTACCAAATACAATGTTCCGAGTTGAGCTTGAAAATGGTCACGTTGTTGTGGCTCACATTTCAGGTAAAATGCGTAAAAACTATATCCGTATTTTAACCGGCGATAAAGTTACCGTAGAAATGACCCCATACGATTTATCAAAAGGTCGCATCGTATTCCGTGCTCGCTAAGTTAGTGCGTTAACGAAATATCAAGTTTTTAGCTAAGTTGATTAAGTAACTTAGTTACTTTCTACACAGCTTGAAGCGTTTATTAAATGTAATTGAAAGCACCTGCAGACCATTACATTTAATAAACAAAAAGCCCAGCATTTGCTGGGCTTTTTGTTGTCTACATGATTGTAACGATTATGCAGGCGTTAAATCGGTTTCAAAATCAAAACGCAATTTTTTATCTTTTAGTGACACTTTTACTGTGCCCCCTTCGATTAACTCGCCAAACAAAATCTCATTCGCCAATGGCTTTTTAAGTTGCTCTTGAATAACACGTCCCATGGGGCGTGCACCCATAGCCTTGTCATAACCTTGGTCAGCTAACCATTCACGTGCTTTTGAAGTCAGTTCAAGGTTAACTGATTTTTTATCAAGCTGAGCTTGAAGCTCTACAATAAACTTATCGACCACTAATAAGATCACATCACGCTCTAGGTGGTTAAACCAAATAATGTTATCTAAACGGTTTCTAAACTCAGGTGAGAACACCTTGTTTATCTCGCTCATCGCATCATGAGAATGATCTTGCTCAGTGAAGCCAATTGACTTACGCACAGTCTCTTGTACACCGGCGTTAGTTGTCATTACCACAACTACGTTTCTAAAATCCGCTTTACGACCATTATTATCAGTTAGGGTACCGTGGTCCATTACCTGTAATAAAATATTGTAGATATCAGAATGCGCTTTTTCTATTTCATCAAGCAACACCACTGAGTGTGGGTTTTTAATAACCGCTTCTGTTAGTAAGCCCCCTTGTTCAAAGCCAACATAGCCTGGCGGCGCACCAATTAAACGACTTACAGCATGACGTTCAACGTATTCAGACATATCAAAACGAATAAACTCAACGCCCATACATTTTGCTAGCTGTTTTGTGACCTCAGTTTTACCAACACCCGTTGGCCCTGCAAACAAGAACGAGCCGACTGGTTTATCTTCGTTTGATAAACCTGAGCGAGACAAGCGTATCGCCGAGGTTAACGCGTCAATTGATTGGTCTTGACCAAACACTAACATTTTCAGATTACGATCAAGGTTCTTGAGTGTTTCTTTATCACTCGATGACACGCTTTGCTGTGGAATACGAGCCATTTTCGCGACAATTGATTCTATATCTGCTACACCAATTGTCTTTTTACGTTTTGAGCTTGGTTGTAAGCGTTGACTCGCACCTGCTTCATCAATCACATCGATAGCTTTGTCTGGTAAATGACGCTCATTAATGTATTTGGCACTGAGCTCCGCAGCTGCTTTAAGTGCTTTTTGCGTATAACGAATACCGTGGTGCTCTTCGTAACGTTCTTTTAGACCATTAAGAATTTTGGTGGTATCAGCCACGCTTGGCTCAAGCACATCAATCTTTTGAAAACGACGCACTAAAGCACGGTCTTTTTCAAAGATGTTTTTGTACTCGTTGTAAGTTGTAGAACCCATACAACGAAGTTTACCACTTGATAATAACGGTTTAAGTAAGTTAGACGCGTCCATAACGCCACCTGATGCCGCTCCTGCACCAATAATGGTGTGAATCTCATCGATAAATAAAATCGCGCCTGGTTGCGCCTGAAGCTCTTTAAGCAAGGCTTTAAAACGTTTTTCAAAATCACCGCGGTACTTAGTGCCTGCTAATAGTGCACCCATATCTAACGAGTAAACGACTGCATCAGCTATTACATCCGGTACTTGTTCATTTACAATGCGATACGCAAGGCCTTCAGCAATAGCGGTTTTACCAACCCCTGCTTCACCAACCAGTAACGGGTTATTCTTTTTACGACGACATAAAACCTGTACTGTACGTTCGACTTCGTTATCACGACCAACAAGAGGGTCAATGTTACCTTCAATCGCTTGAGCGTTTAAATTAGTGGTGAAGTTGTCAAGCTTAGAGGGTTCTTCTCCTTGCACTTCTTGCACTTCTTCATGGATATCATCAACATCTTCACCGCCTATTTCATCATCAGATTTAGCAATACCGTGGGAAATAAAATTAACAATATCAAGGCGTGAAATATCGCTCTTTTTGAGTAGATAAACCGCTTGGCTTTCTTGCTCAGAAAATATAGCAACCAGTACATTAACGCCAGTTACTTCGTTTTTGCCCGACGACTGCACATGAAATACTGCACGCTGTAATACCCGTTGGAAACCCAGCGTAGGTTGTGTTTCTCGCTCTTCCTCTAGATCAGGAATAACTGGCGTGGTTTCGTCAATAAATTCTGATAGCTCTGTTTTAAGCGCTGCCATATCAATTGCGCAAGCATTGAGCGCCTCGCTTGCAGAAGGGTTATCTAGTAGTGCAAGTAATAGGTGCTCTACTGTCATAAATTCATGGCGGCGAGTACGCGCTTCACGAAACGCCGCGTTTAAAGTTAGTTCTAAGTCTTTGTTTAGCATTGGCAACCCCTTACTGAGATAAATATATATACCGTTGTGATGGGTATTTTGATCACCCTACCTTGGTATTATTCCTGCTCACAACTACAAAGCAGTGGATGCTCGTTATCACGTGCATAACGGTTTACTTGATCAACTTTGGTATTTGCAACATCTGCGGTATACACCCCACATATTGCCCGACCGTTTTGATGAACTTGTAGCATCACATCTGTTGCTCTATCGCTATCCATATTAAAAAACGTCACTAGTACTTCTATCACAAAGTCCATAGGCGTGTAATCATCATTATTTAAAATGACTTTGTATTTTCGCGGTGGTTGTAGCTTTTGCTTTTCACTGTCGCGAACTGTGTCTAAAACACCTGAATCTTTCATGCCACTCATAATTAAATATAGTCTTGTCTTTGGAACTCAAGCAAACTTGAATAAAAAAATAAATTAATTGTTAAAAAATAGTTTAAAACACTTGACTGATCGTATAAATAAACTACAGTCAATTATAGATTGATTAAACCTTAGTCAGTCTATCAAATTATACGGTTTAGAATAACTAAATTAGTCAACTTATAGAAGGATGTAGAAGTATGGCTTGTGGTAAAGTCAAATGGTTCAATAACGCCAAAGGTTTTGGTTTCATCGTAGAAGACGGCTGCGAGAATGATATATTCGCCCATTACTCAACGATTGTAATGGACGGTTATAAAACACTTAAAGCTGGTCAAGATGTAACATTCGAATTGCAACAAGGTCCTAAAGGCCTACATGCGACTAATATTGCTCCTAACGAAGAGTTAGTGTAGTTGTTATAGAAGTTCGACACTACAAGCGAGCGACCTGTAAAGATCCTCGCTTAACTTCTTTTTCTGATATTTTCTATTCCCTTCTCTATTACAGCTCTGCGCTTTGTTAATTAAATACTTTAAAAGCACAAAATCTGTCCTTAGTCTTGAAATTACTTTTTAATACCCCAATATAATACCCAAGCGACCTCAAGATTCAGAATTCAGCGTTTCACAGGGGCTTAATATCAAGGCGTTACTTTGCAATAATGGCACTCCCTTCTAAGAAGTAACAACGATGAGAGTAAGTTTCTGTGAAGCGCCCTGCGGGTTGGTTTAAAAGCGATTTATTCTGCGTTATTGATTTTAACAATAGAACCACTATTACTTGCAATCAATGCCTTGCCTAAATCGCTTTTAATTCCAACTGAAACTCATATCTTGAGGTGGTTTGGGTATATTTTGTATTAGCCCTTTTGTGCCAAGCTTGTTACACTCTTTGTGCTTAAAAAGCCCGAAAATGGCCCTTTAAGTGGTAAAACTATGCTAATGGCTAATTCCATTGGCGGGTTTTTAACATTAAATTTATAGCAGTCCGTCAGGTGTGGTTATTGAATTACAGTATTAACACCTAACAGACTGATCATTGCCAGCATTGGTGATGATATTCTTGCATTGTTGAATATGGCTTTATGCCTACTATCTAGGAATGATGATGACATCAAAAATTATCTATACTAAAACAGACGAAGCTCCGGCACTCGCAACTTACTCTTTGCTACCGATCATTCAAGCATACACAAATGCCGCTGGTGTTGAAGTTGAAACACGTGACATCTCTTTAGCTGGCCGTGTAATTGCAAACTTCCCTGAGTATTTAACCGAAGAGCAACGCATTAGCGATGCACTAGCTGAACTAGGTGAGCTTGCTAAGACACCTGAAGCTAACATCATCAAATTACCAAATATCAGTGCCTCTGTTCCACAATTACGTGCTGTGATCAAAGAACTACAAGCAAAAGGGTATGCTCTTCCAGAATACCCAGCTGAACCAAAAACAGACGAAGAAAAAGCAATTCAAGCGACTTACGACAAAATCAAAGGTAGTGCAGTAAACCCTGTATTACGTGAAGGTAACTCTGACCGTCGTGCGCCAGGTTCTGTTAAAGAGTATGCACGAAACAACCCACATTCAATGGGTGCATGGAGCAAAGAGTCTGCTTCATACGTTGCTAGCATGAGCGAAGGCGATTTCTTTGGTTCTGAGAAATCAGTAACGGTTGAGCAAGCAACAGATGTACGCATTGAGCACGTTGCTAAAAATGGTGATGTGTCTGTTCTTAAGCAAAGCACTCCGTTACTTGCAGGTGAAGTCATTGATGCATCATCAATTAGCGCAGCTAAATTACAAGCTTTCTTAGCAGCTGAAATTGATTCTGCAAAAGAAAAAGGTGTATTGTTTTCATTACATATGAAAGCAACCATGATGAAAGTATCGGACCCAATCATCTTTGGTCACGCTGTTAAAGTATTTTATAAAGACGTATTTGCAAAACATGGCGAGTTATTTGAAGAGATAGGTGTTGATGTAAATAACGGTCTTGGCGACGTATATTCTAAAATTCAATCTTTAGACGAGGCAAAACGCACTGAGATCGAAGAAGATATTCAAGCTGTTTATGCACAGCGCCCTGCTATCGCAATGGTTGATTCAGACCGTGGTATCACTAACCTCCATGTTCCAAGTGATGTGATCATTGATGCATCTATGCCTGCAGCAATTCGTTCTAGCGGTCAAATGTGGAATAACGATGGTAAATTACAAGATACTAGCTTTGTAATTCCAGATCGTTGTTACTCAAGTATTTACCAAGCAACTATCGACTTCTGTAAAGAGCACGGTGCATTTGATCCGACCACTATGGGTAGCGTGCCAAATGTTGGCCTTATGGCGCAAAAAGCAGAAGAATACGGTTCTCACGACAAAACATTTGAAGCAAAAGCTGACGGTGTGATTCGTGTTGTTGATGCTAACGGCACTACTTTACTAGAGCACAATGTTGAGCAAGGCGATATTTGGCGCATGTGTCAGGTTAAAGATGCACCAATTCAAGATTGGGTTAAACTTGCAGTAAACCGTGCTCGCGCTACAGGT
This sequence comes from Pseudoalteromonas sp. APC 3893, assembly GCF_030408095.1. Lineage (NCBI taxonomy): Bacteria > Pseudomonadati > Pseudomonadota > Gammaproteobacteria > Alteromonadales > Pseudoalteromonadaceae > Pseudoalteromonas > Pseudoalteromonas sp. APC 3893. The sequence goes on along the minus strand of NZ_JASDCD010000002.1, from coordinate 155,514 downwards.
AACCCAGCTATTTTCTGGCTTGATGAAAACCGTGCACACGATGCGCAAATCATCAAAAAAGTAAATGCATATTTACCAAACCACGATACTGATGGTCTTGATATTCAAATTTTAGCACCTCTTGAAGCAACTCTTTTCTCACTAGCGCGCATTAAAGAAGGTAAAGACACTATCTCAGTAACGGGTAACGTATTACGTGATTACCTAACTGATTTATTCCCAATTCTTGAGCTTGGTACAAGTGCGAAAATGCTGTCTATCGTACCACTTATGAATGGCGGTGGTTTATTTGAAACGGGTGCAGGTGGTTCAGCGCCTAAGCACGTACAACAGTTCGAAAAAGAAAACCACTTACGTTGGGATTCTCTAGGTGAGTTCTTAGCTTTAGCTGCTTCACTAGAACATTTAGCAGTGAATACAGATAACAAAAAAGCACAGGTACTTGCAGATACACTTGATAAAGCAACGGGTACTTTCCTTGCAGAAAACAAATCACCTTCTCGTAAAGTAAAAGAAATTGATAACCGTGGTTCTCACTTCTTCTTATCTTTATTCTGGGCTCAAGAACTGGCTAAGCAAGACGATGATGCAGAGCTTAAAGCTCAGTTCACTCAAATTGCTAGTGACTTAGAAGCACAAAAAGAGCAGATCGTATCTGAGCTTAACAATGCACAAGGTGTTGCGGTAAATGTAGGTGGTTATTTCCAACCTAACGATACGTCAGCATTTGAAGCAATGCGCCCAAGCGCAACATTTAACGATATTCTAGCTAAACTAGTTTAATCGCTAATATGTACAAAAGGCGCTCACTGAGCGCCTTTTTTGTGTCTGGGATAAACCAGCTCTATGACAAAGTGTATAAAAAAAGCCGCTGCTGCGGCTTTTTTACACTAACTAAACACTATTTAGTGTATGCACGTGGCATTTCTGAGTCAGTCATGTAACGGTTACGTAATTTGTCCTGACGTGATTCAGTTGATACTTCTTCGCCGTTGATGAACATTTTAGTCACGTGGCTGTTGAGCTCAAACGGATCATCATTCCACATAACTAAATCTGCCGTAGTACCCACTGCAACGCGACCTGCATTAATACCAAACACATCAGCAACATTAGCTGTAATCGCTTTTAAAGCGCCTTCTTGTGTCATACCATATGACACAGCATTGCCTGCATCAAAGCGCAGTTGATACACATTATGGCTGCCATCACCGGCAATTGCGAGTAACACTTTTACGCCTGCTTTTTCAAGTTCACCCGCATTACTTAAACCAGCATGTAATGAATCAAAGCTACCCGGTAAGTTGTCCATCGAACTTACAATCACAGGAACTTGCGCGTCTGCTAGTTGCTGTTTAACAACCACCGCATCTTGTGCGCCTGCAATCACTAAGTTAAGTGAGAATTGCTGCTTTAGTTTAATAAGCTCAATGATATCTGATGCACGTGAAGCACTGGCTAAAAGTGGCATCTCACCGGCAAGTACTTTTGTTAATACTGTATCTTCAGTACTCGGCTTGCCATCGTCTTTTTTATCTTTTTTCGTTGATTTTTGCTGATGGCTAGTCAGCTTATCAATCAATGTTTTAAGCGACATAGCACGAGAGCCTTTACGCTTTTCACCTAAGTGAACAACTAATGCAACCTGTGTTTGTTCAACGCTGTCAAACTCACCACTTAAATCAACTACGCTGGCAAGACCTGCAAAAATACTGTCACCGCCGTGCGGAGTAACAACATCACGAGTAATACCGCCTTTGCGCGCATAAGGGATAAGACTTGAGCGAGGGTTAAAAGCTAAGCTTGGATCAAAGTCGATACCTGCTTTATCATCACCGGCATCACGCGAGCCAGCTACAGCCCCAACTTCAACCAGACCTAACTGATTCATACTGCCAATAAAACCAGCGGTTACGATTTGGCCTTTAGCATCAATAATTGTATCTGCATCTACTTTTGCTGGATTAATGGCAGTAATTTTGCCTTCATCAATAATGATACTGGCACCTTGTAAAACACCTTGCTCTGTTGATGTGTGAACTGTGGCATTAATGATGGCTAAAGACTCTGCATTAGCTGTTGCACTTGCGATTAAACCAGCAGCAACTAGTGAGAGCGAAAATGATTGTTTTAATTTTGTCATTCTAGTTACTCCTTATTTTTGACCTAACATGAAATCACTTTGTGCTTGGAATGCTTCATCATCACGATCATACACTTTGGCACCGTCAACAAAGACCTGTTCTGCTTTAGCATAAACACTAAAAGGACTTTGATTCCAAATTACTACATCGCCTTGCTTACCTGCTTCAAGTGAGCCTGTTTTATCTGCAATACCCAGTGATTTAGCAGCATTAGCAGTGATCCATTTAATGGCATGCTCTTCGGAGATATCAAAACCATTGTCATTTGCACGGAACATTACTTTACCCGCCTCTTGGTTTAAGCGCTGTATGGTTGTATCAGAATCCGAGTGAACAATGGCACACGAGTTTTTAACCGCATCAACAATCGCAACGTTTTCTTGAACCATGTCGTAGGCTTCCATTTTAAAGCCCCACCAATCTGGCCAAAGTGCAGCACATGAGCCATTTTCTGCTAATAAATCAGCAATTTTATAGGCTTCTATACCGTGGTGGAATGTACCAGCGTGATAACCAAACTCTTTAGATAGGTCAATCATCATTGCCATTTCTTCGGCTTTATAGCAATGATTATGGATCATGACTTCGCCATCTAATACGCCACGTAATGTATCGTATTTGATATCTCGGTGTGGCACTTCCGGGTTTTTACCTGCAGCGTAATCTGACTCGTATTTATCCCATTCACGCTTATATTCAGCCGCACCAATCCATGCAGTACGATAGCCTGCCATATTACCCATTCGTGTTGAAGGTAATACGCCTTTACGACCATAAACACGCTTAGGGTTTTCACCACACGCCATCTTTAAGCCATACGGTGCATCTGGGAACTTCATCCCTTGCATCGTATGAGCTGGCACATTTTTAAGTGTTACCCCACGCCCGCCAAATAAGTTTGCAGAACCAGGTAGAATTTGTAACGAAGTGATACCGCCTTCACGAGCACGGTTAAAACCTGGATCTTGTGGCCAAATAGAATGTTCAACCCATACTTCTGCTGTATTAGGGCTGGTCATTTCATTACCATCTTGATGTGACTCAACTGATGGGTTTGGATACGCACCCAAATGTGAGTGAACGTCGATTAATCCAGGCGTTACCCATTTACCTTGTGCATCAATTGTAAGATCGGCACTGGCTGATAAGTCTTTACCCACTTGTTGTACTTTACCATCAACCAGTAAAACGTCAGCTTCTTCTAAACGCTCACCGGTGCCAGTTAAAACTGTGGCATTGGTGATCAACGTACTAGTTGATTTAAGTGGCTGATAGGTACTTGGGTATGGATTTTTATTGATTGTTACTTTTTCGTCTTGTGGTCCGTTATCTTGGCAGCCGGCTAAAGCGACACCCAGTGCAACGACCAGCAATGAGGGAGCAAATTTTTGCATCATGTTAATCTCTGTTGTTTTTTTATTAATGTATATAAATGCGCAGCATAAAGCCAAAAAATAAGCTGAAGCTGCGTTTATTTAAGGTAAATGTAATTTAATTACATCATATGTTATTTTTTTATATAGTTAATGTAGAGCTTATCTAAAGCAGCTTCTGTAGTTAAACTTGGATCTTTATTAATAAAATGTTTTACCGTGCGAGTAACAAAGTCTGAGTTTTGTTTATGCTGTTTTGAAAAATCTTTTATTAAGCTATTGCCATCTTTTGCTGCTGTTACTTTGTCGTGGCGATGGCGATACTGACTCAGTGCCTTATTAAAATCACCTTGGTAGTCTTCTACAAGTATTTTATAAAAGTCGCTTTTGTGTACTTTGAGCTCTGTAATACAGTAATTAAGTGCTTCTTTAAAGTCTGTAAAGATCACGCCCTCAACATCAAACTCAGGTGTTTTCTCTCTAACGGTAACTTTAGCTTCTTCAGTTGCATAACTAAAGCCCGTAAACGCCATGCGCTGTGCCGCTTCTTCACCGAGTGTCATACCGGCCTTGATACTATGCGCAAATTCATCACTCATATCAATGAGCTCACTTTCGTGCCACATATTATAAACTCGTAATGGCTTAGCATATTTAGATGCGAGCTTTTTCTTAAGCTTGGTAAAGCGCTCATCAATTGTCAATAATCGTTCATTATGTAGTAATGCATGGCACTCATAACAGGCAGCTATACTAATAAAATCCGCATCCTCACCCAAATCTATAATGCTTTGTAGCATATGCAATGGCGGGCAATGATCTCGCTCTGTAGCCTCGCAGCCACAATAAAAACACTGATTAAAGTTTTGTTGTTCGCAAGCATACGCTTGCTGGTAGTAACGGGAAAACTTGCTACTCACATAGTCTCCATAGCGAGATAAAAATAATTATTGAGAATGATAACAGCCTGAGAATATATGTCAGCCAAGATAATCTATAAAGTGCTTTTACTCTAAAGTAAATGTGCTGTAAAGCCAATGAAAACAGGATGAAAAACAATCAAAAGCCAATAAAAACTGGAAAATAAATCACCTTAAATGTGTCAAAAGACATATTTTAAATTATCTTAAATCAAGCATTTAAATTAGTAATACATGACTGACATAGTTACTTACATATTGTCGATTTTCATTTACAGCATTCTTTATAAATAAAGCCAATAATTAACTCGTCAACTAACATCAAACACTGGAGAATGATGATGAAAACTTTAGCAACTACTCTTTGTACAACTTTACTTATTGGCACAGCAACATTGACAGCAACCACAACTCAAGCAGCAGAATTTGTTGCGGCAGATAACAGCCCAGGTACTGTAGTATGTATGGCCGTTACTTCAAACAAACCTATTACATTGTCAGCCACTTTGCGTGACGTACGAATGAGCAAAAAAGTAGCAATAAACAAGTTACACTGTAACGATATGGAGCTAGGAAAATTTGCAGGCATGCATGGTTTTAATAAAAGCGCGAAATACTTAAATCTCGATACAACTGGCAAAACAAGTATTCATGATTTAGCGAAAACAAACGATAGCACTATTTTAGTCGTCGCTGGTTCAAAATAGAGTATGGAATACTTAAGCCATAATTAAGCAGGCGTGTAGTTGGCCTGCTTAATATTTTTACAGTTAAATAATAGCTGCAAGCAAACCAAATAAACCACCGAATACCCCACCCCAAACCACGAGCCAACCAAGATGCTCACGGATCATGGTTTGAATTATATCTTTGACCATCGCTGGCGTTAATTCATTTAACCTGTCATCAACAAGGCCCAATACCGTATCGTATAACTTGTCTGAAGACATTGCTTTTTGCATTAGTTTGTCATTTACAAGTTGTTTAAACTGTGTGGTCTCACTCATATTTGACAGTGAATTTTTCATTTTTTCAATAAATGATTCACGCATTGGCTCAACCGCTTCTGTGCCGCCAAACATAGCAAGCATTGCGCCAAATTGAGACTGTTCGATCACTTCAAGTAAGCTGTCAAATGCTGGGTTTAGGTCCACTTCTTCAATCACTGGCTTTAAATCTAGCTGCGGCTGTTTAGTTGCAAGTAATTGTTCTATTTTGTCTTTAGAGAAAAACTCAGTAATAACTAGCTCTCTGATAGCCTGTTTGAACTTGGCAAACTTTACTTGGATAACACCTGAGCCATATAAAAATGGTACTTTTTCAAACAACATATGCACTGCAAGTAGGTTGGTAAAAGCCCCCGATAAAGCAAACAAACCAATTGAGAGTACAATCGCCTGGTTAAAAAAGTAACCAACTAATACTAGAATTGCAGCTGTAAAATTAGTGAGCGTACTTTTGTTCATTTTATTCTCCATAGAAGGCTAAATCATTGCTTAAAACTGATTATTGAATTTTACATACAAGAGTTTGTTTATTTAACTACTTTTTGCCATAGTTTAGTAATATGTATAAAAGGCGAGCAATATTATGTGGAATACCGTTAATGAGCAGATCAGCCAAGCAATGCATTTTGACTTTAAGTATACCTTTAAACGCCAATTGCAAAGTTCAAATGACGATATGTTATTTGAAATAAGCGATGGTACTCACACATACTTTGTAAAAGTTGCCCATCATACACAATTAGAGCGGTTTGAGTCTGAGGCTCATAGCTTAAAACTTCTAACCCAAGAAAGCCTCTTTATGGTGCCCGATTGCGTCACAAGTGGATCCAACATTGAATATGCATTTTTAGTACTTGAATGGCTTAAGCTCGATCAACAACCACACACTATGTGGCATATTATGGGCAAACATCTGGCAAGCCTCCACCAAAAACATCAACAAGCGATGTTTGGTTTTGATCATGACAATTTTGTTGGCCCAACTCTACAGCCCAACCGATGGCATAAAAAGTGGGATGTATTTTACGCTGAAGAACGTATTGGTTGGCAATTACAGTTACTTGAAGAAAAAGGCATTAATTTAGTTGATAAAGAATATTTGATCCGATTTATAAAAGACTTACTCCATAGTCACCATGTGGAGCCCTCGCTACTGCATGGCGATTATTGGCGTGGGAATATGGGCTTTATTCAAAACGTACCCTGTATATTTGATCCTGCTTGTTATTATGGTGATCGGGAAGTCGATATTGCCATGAGTGAACTATTCGCCCCGCTTCCCGAAGCATTTTACCTAGCTTACAATAAGCAGTACCCGCTGAGTAATGGATACGAGAGCCGCAAACAAATCTACCAACTTTACCCAATATTAAATCATGCTAATATTTTTGCTGGTCATTATCTCACTGAAGCTAAAAAACAAATTGATTCACTCTTAAAATAACGTACTTTTTATTGTAAAGACGATGTCATAAAGCCGTAATACCGACTATATTTAAAATAGGATTTTGAAAACCCGTGCAGTCGCTAAAATGACTCGATACGTGTTTAGCACTGTTTCCTTTGGCTCAATTGCCAGGTTGGAGCAATTATGAAAAATCAACTCTCACAACGCATTACCTGCCCACATTGCGGGCATCATATCCACGTAACCTTAGACGCCAGCGAAGGCGACCAAGATTACTTTGAAGATTGCAGTGCCTGCTGTAACCCTATTCATTTTAATATGCATATCGATCATGCTTATAATAAAATAGAGTTACACATCGATAGTGACGACGAACAAATATTTTAACGGCTTTGCTTTAAATAGTTCTCAACAGTGTTGATGATTGTAAAGGTTTGTTGATCAACCTCAATATTTAGCTGTTCGCCAACCTTTGCTAAGCCTAAGTTGGTAATAGCTAATGTCTCTGGAATTAAATGCAACCAAAAGCCATTATCATCGGTTTCACCCACAGTTAGGCTCGCGCCATTTACACCAACAAAGCCTTTATACAATACAAATTTCTGCCACTGAGAGGTTAAAGCTAGTCTTATTTTACAATTATCTTGCGTATTAATAATGTCATCGATACGTGCTGTACAATGAATATGACCCGACATAATATGCCCGCCTAATTCAGAACCAAATATCATTGAGCGCTCGAAATTAACTTTGCCATCAGCCGCTAATTGACCTAAGTTTGTTAATTTGAGGGTTTCGTCAATCACATCAAAATAAACATGCGCTAATTGGTTCTCAGCCGGACTAAATTTCACTACAGTTAAACAACAACCATTAATCGCAATGCTTGCACCGATTTCTAATTTATCAATGTATTGGATGCCTACCGAGAGTGTTAAGCGTAATACGCCTTCACGCTGCTCTGTCGATAAAACTGTCGCTTTAGTTTGTACTATTCCAGTAAACATATTAAATCATCTTCACTTTTCTACGTTGGTAGTGAGTTTATCACTTAAGGGTTAGTGAATCATCGATATAAACTTTTATTCTTTTATAAATCAATTACACTAGCGGCCAATTATTTCTTATTTAGCAAGCACTATGACTTTTTGTAATTGGGAAGCTAAACGCCTTATTTCTCTTGCGATCCCAGTATTTTTAGCACAAGTAACCTTAGTATTAATGTCGGTGGTTGACACCATTATGGCAGGTCAAGTGAGCCCTACTGATCTAGCCGCTCTGTCAATAGCTACCGGTGTTTGGAACCCTGCAATGCTTGCCCTGCAAGGTATACTACTGGCCTTAACGGGTATTATTGCCCAGTTCTCAGGCGCTAATGATAAAAACGGCATTAGTCACTACTTTCAACAAGGGCTCTATTTAGCCGGTTTATTAAGTGTACTTGGTTTTTCAATTGCTTATTTTGCTGACTTAATCATTTTGCAACTTGATACTAGCCCAGCCATTGCTGCTATGGCCTATGAATATATTCATTTTGTAAAATGGGGCATTGGCGGTTTTTTAGTGTTCAGTGTTTATCGTAATATTACCGAAGGCATGGGCATGACTAAACCTGCATTTTATATTAGTTTACTCGGACTTACTGTTAACATCCCCGCTAACTATATATTCATTCACGGTAAATTTGGCATGCCTGAATTGGGCGGCGCTGGGTGTGGTATCGCCACTGCACTGGTATTTACTGCCATGGCAATCGCGCAGGTGATATATTGTCAAATGAGTAAAAAAGTCGATGCAAAAGGGCTACTCGCGAATTTTAAAGCACCACAGATAGCGACAATGTGGAATATTACCAAAGTAGGTATTCCTATTTCACTGGCCACCTTTTTTGAAGTTACCTTATTTGCCTGTATTCCACTTTTTATTGCCCATTTAGGAGCGGTGGCGGTTGCTGGGCATCAAATAGCAGCCAGTGTCACCACTCTACTTTTTATGATGCCACTTAGCTTGTCTATCGCTATCAGTATTCGTATTGGTAACTTGTATGGGCAAAATCACTTTGAGCAATTGAAAAAAGCAATCTCCACCAGCTACTTATTAGCCGTTATGATAGCGATATTATTAGCAGCCATAACATTTTTTGGTCGTGATATTATAAGCCAACTCTACACCGACGATTCGCGAGTAATCGCACTTGCAACATCGATTATGATTTTAGCTTGTATTTATCAGCTACCAGACGCTCTACAGGTTGCCGCAAATGGCATTCTAAGAGGTTTAAAACACACAGCGCCAATTTCGTACATTACGTTTATTTCGTACTGGCTAATAGGCTTTGCATTAGGCTATGTTTTAGCTCGTACTAATTTGATTGTGCCAGCGATGGGCCCACACGGGTTTTGGATAGGTATTATTGTTGGTTTAACCGTAGCTGCTATTTTATTAATGTTAACCGTCGCTAAGCGCTTTAAACGTGAACCATTTATTCAATAACTTTAAAACAGTATCAGGTAAGCACAAACGCGTTTTTGTTTACCTGACTATGCTTGTCTCAATTTTACTGACTACAGCCTGTAGCGAGCAACCCAGTGACACGTATCACGAATACCAGTCGCGTCTTGCTAATGCGCTGTCATCCCCTGTGCCAACGAACGCACAGCTTACTAATATAAAATTAAACCCCCAGCTTTTATTAAGCCAAACACAGCTCAACGTGAGCATTCTACAACTAGCGCAACTTAGCTCATGCGCACTGAGCACCTTAATTGCTCAGCACAACTCTCAACTAGGTAAAGTAGCCACTCCTGCGACTAAATTGATTTATCAAATAGAGTTCATTAAGACCGCTCCAACGTGTTTGCGGACCCTCAACAAAACATCAAATAGCTACCAACAAATACAGGCCGCACTGCATTATAAACAGGCGCAGCTGCCTGCCTACTTCATGCAATTTTTATATGCCGAAGCTGAACTCAAACAAAGTTGGCAACTAACTCATTATGAACTCGATACCAACCTCAACGGCTTAGTAGAAACAGAGCTGGCTTTACAGCAATTAGCGAATATAAAAAATCAAATAAACGCTGAGCAATATCAGCAAATTAATACTCACCATATTTATAAAAGTTTAGAGCAGTTAAATCGCTTTAACTTTAATCAAGCACTCATCACAGCAGTAAGAAAGCAAACGCAGCTCAATAATGTAACAACAAACTACTTAGCTGATATAGATTTAACTAGTCTCTGTAATCCAATAAAAAATAAAAAACAGGCGCAGATTGTCAGCAATGTATTTAAAAAATATTATTTGACGCAGCTACAGCCGTATCAAGCACAGCTTACTGGTGCTTTAGAGCGACTCATGCCCCTTTATCGCGCTCTTTGGTTGCAAAGTGATCATGTGGATAACGCTTTAGCACCCATGTTACAACCTAGTAAGTCAAACAATCTACTTAACGGCTTAAAGCAATCAGCGAAAGAGCATGTAATTTGGTGGCAAAGATTTTATAAAACGTGCGAAATCAGTCCGATATGAATAAAAAAACGGCAAACAAACCAAAAAACACTATTCTCGCTTGATTCACACAAGCGCACGCTATATATTATCGACCGTTGTTAAGCAATTAACAGCGCTTAAATTTATGATACGACCGTAGCTCAGTTGGTTAGAGCGCTACCTTGACATGGTAGAGGTCGGTGGTTCGAATCCACTCGGTCGTACCAATTTATCACTCCCTGTGATGAATTTAATTTAAGAGCACTATTGTACGACCGTAGCTCAGTTGGTTAGAGCGCTACCTTGACATGGTAGAGGTCGGTGGTTCGAATCCACTCGGTCGTACCAAATTTATTACTCCCTGTAATAAGTTTAATTTAAGAATCCTATTGTACGACCGTAGCTCCGTTGGTTAGAGTGCTACCTACTCTCTATGCCCCACGCCAATATCGGTGATTCGAATCCACTCGGTCGTACCAAATTTATTACTGCCTGTGATGAATTTAATTTAAGAATTCTATTGTACGACCGTAGCTCCGTTGGTTAGAACGCTACCTACTCTTTATGCCCCACGCCAATATCGGTGGTTCGAATCACTCGGTCGTACCAAATTTATCGCTCCCTGTGATGAATTTAATTTAAGAATTCTATTGTACGAGTGTAACTCAGTTGGTTAGAGCGCTACCCACTCTTTATGCCCCACGCCGACATCGGTGGTTCGAATCCACTCGGTCGTACCAAATATATTACTCCCTGTAATAAGTTTAATTTAAGAATCCTATTGTACGACCGTAACTCAGTTGGTTGGAGCGCTATCTACTACTCTTGTCTCTCAACATACATATAAAAAGCCGGCATGCCTGTAGCTAAACCACTTTCATCCTTAAGGTCATCAAACCATGCACGTATATCTAAATCACCAACCGATAATGGCACTTTGAACGAGATTGATGTAGCTCCCTGAGGGATTGGCAAAGTTTTCACATCACCATTTAATTGTAAATGTGCAAAACGCTTTGGGATTACCTTTTTTGCTGGAATATCATGTAAATATAAAGTCAGGGTATACAGGCCATTTTCAGCCACTTTTAATGCCCATGGAGACACCATAAATTTATCTTCATTACCAACCCAGCCGTGGCCTTTCCCCCACTTATCTTCACCAAAACCTGGCCACCATGGCACTTGTCCTGTATTTGGTGATAACCAATCCATGCCTGTTAAGCGTGATGGGTTTTCAAATTGACTACCAATGATAGGTCTAGTTGTTGGCGTACCTTTACCCGTTGTGAACTGCCACCACTGTTCATAATATTTAGATAACTCGGCAACTTTTTCCGGGTGTTGCGCGCTAATATCGTGTTTTTGACCAGGATCATTTGTCAAATCAAATAACTCCACTCCCCCATCTTGAACGGCATGAACGTAACGCCAATTTCCCTGCATCACTGAATATGGACGCTGAGGGTCTGGGTTTAACACTCTTTGGTTTGTTACTACTAATGTTCTATTTGGTAAGCTACTTTCGTTTTTCAAAACAGGTGTTAACGAAATACCATCAGTATCAACGTTGTCGGTTTTAATACCGGCTAAATCTAATAAAGTTGGTAAAATATCAAAATGAGAAGCTAAATCATTAATATCAGCTGGGTCTCCCAAATTACCATTTGGCCAGCGAATAAAAAATGGCACTCTATGACCACCATCATAAGTTGAAGCTTTGCCTCCGCGCATATAACTATTTAAAGTATTTATTTTTTTACCTGTTTGTTTTTCAATGGCTAATTTGACATCTTCTGAAAGCCAATTTAATGGTTCACCATTACTTTTAGCTGCCATCGATGAACCGTTATCGGTCATAAAGATAAAAATAGTATCATCTTCAAGTTTTTCATCATGAAGAACAGAACGCAAGCGTCCAACATTTTCATCTATATTAGCAATCATACCGTAGAACTTAGCCATATCTTCAGGTAAACCTAATGCGGTGTAAGGTTCGATATATTTGGCTTGTGCGCGCCAAGGGATGTGCGGGCCGTTAAGAGATAAATAAACAAAGAAGGGGGAGTCTTTATCTTTTTGTTGTTTCATAAAGTTTATTGCTTCATTAAACCACACATCAGTAGCAAAACCTTGATATTGCTTTTCTTCACCATTTAAAAAGTAGGTATCATCAAACTGGTCATTTTCCCAATAATCTGGCGATTGTCCAACACCGCCACCACCGTGAATGAGTGCATGATTAAAACCTTGATCTTGTGGACGGAATGGGTAATTCTCACCTAAGTGCCACTTACCAAACATAGCGGTGTTATAACCGGCTTCTTTTAATATTTCAGGCAAAATATGATGTTTATCAGATAGCATATGTCTACCCATCACTGTATGCCATACACCAGCTCTTAATGAATATTTACCACTCATAATAGCTGCACGCGTTGGTGAACATGTTGGATCTACGTGAAAATTTGTGAAACGTTGACTTTGGGCTGCTAATGTTTCAATTTCAGGTGTTTTAACAATCGGGTTGTTATAAATACTGAAATCACCATAACCTTGGTCATCGGTCATTAATAATACGATATTTGGACGTTTGTGTTTCTGACTAGATAAATCTTCTTGTACAGCTTTTTGTTGAGATTGCTCAGGTGCATTGCAGCCTGTAATGCCTATAACACATAATAAGAAAAGACTAAGTGTCCTGCGGTTCTTTTGCGCTAATGATTTTAATATATTCATATATTTCCCATTTTAACTCAAAGAGTAAGTTTTTATTTTTATAGATATAAGTTATTTATGGTTTATAACCACTGTATTTTATAACTGTGTATTTCTATATAATTATTCAGTTAAGATTGTAAACTGCTGCGAAATATTAGTAATAACGGTTCGCTCTTTATAGCAGGATCTAGTTTTTAAATGGATTGGCTGACTGGACAACCCAAACAATAAAACCAGGGTAACCTATGTGTATAATTATATAGAATAAACACCAATTCCCTGTAAGTCAATCTTCATATGATGTAAATTAAATATTTAAATATCGCTATATAAAATAAGCACTTGAACGATAAAAAATTAATTAGATAGGTAGGTAAATAAACCTTTTCAAAACAAGGTCTTACTATTTATAAAATACAGCAACTTAGCTATAAAAACATCCACCTTAAGTTCTTGTTGTTATCTTTTTATTAGCTCACAAAAAAGCCTGTTTAATAAACTTAAACAGGCTTGTTAATTTATTAAAAATCAATATTGTATAATGAGTCTCGGGTTAAGTCTTTAATCGTCTTAGCGCCAGTGAGGGTCATTGCTACTCGCATTTCTTTATCATATAGATCAAGAAGTTCCTCAACACCTTGTTGCCCTCTAGCAGCTAAAGCATATATGTAAGAGCGGCCTAATAGCGCACAATCTGCACCGAGAGCCATCATCCGACAAACATCTAAACCAGAGCGTACACCAGAGTCTACAAATATTTTCATATCGCCTTTTACGGCATCAGCAATAGCAGGGAGTGCACGAGCGGAAGAGATTGCACCATCAAGTTGGCGGCCACCGTGGTTAGACACCACAATACCATCAGCACCAAACTTGACTGCATCTTTAGCGTCTTCGACATCTAAAATACCTTTTATGACCATAGGGCCATCCCAAAAATCACGGATCCACTCTAAGTCTTTCCAGCTAATTGAAGGGTCAAAATTGGTGCCTAACCAACCAATATAATCCTCAAGCTCGGTGGGAGCACCTCGATATTTAGAGATATTACCAAGATCATGAGGCTTACCTAACACCCCAACATCCAACGCCCATTTAGGGTGCTTCATAGCTTGGAGAATACGCCGAGAAGAAGCAAAAGGACCGCTCATCCCAGAGTGCATGTCGCGGTAACGTGCGCCCGGTACTGGCATATCAACAGTAAACACTAACGTTGTTACACCTGCAGCCTTAGCCCTTTGCAAGACATTTTTCATGAATTCACGATCTTTTAGCACATACAGCTGAAACCACATCGGTCTTTGAATTGCTGGAGTAACCTCTTCTATAGGGCATACTGAAACCGTTGACATGATAAAAGGCAGGCCTTTATTTTCAGCCGCTTTAGCCGCTTGTACTTCGCCGCGTCTAGCATACATTCCGGTTAAGCCAACAGGCGCAAGAGCAATCGGTAAATCTAACTTTTCGCCAAATATCTCAGTGCTCAAATCAAGCTTAGACATATCATTTAATACACGTTGCTTTAGCGCTATATTAGATAAGTCTTCAACATTACGGCGCAGTGTATCTTCTTTATAAGAGCCGCCATCAATATAATGAAATAAAAATGGAGGCAGCCGCTTTTTGGCTGCTGCTCTGAAATCTGTTGGTGCAGATATAATCATCGTCTATTCCTTAGAATAATTAAGAGCAATTAAGTTATGTTTCTCAATTGCTCTTACACTTATTAACCTTTATAGCGCACAACGGTTTGCTCTTGCACACCTAAACCACCAATACCTAAGCGCATTACATCACCTTCTTTAAGGTACACTGGCGGTTGCATACCTAGACCAACTCCAGGAGGGGTACCCGTACTGATGATGTCACCTGGTTGTAGGCTCATATATTGGCTAATATAGTGCACTAAAAAAGGCACTTTATAGACCATGGTATTGGTATTACCATTTTGTACTGTTTTACCATTAAGCTCTAACCAAATACTTAAATTATTAAAGTCACCTACTTCATCTGGGGTGGCTAAAAATGGTCCTACTGGGCCGAAAGTATCGCAGCCCTTGCCTTTACACCACTGGCCTGCACGCTCAATTTGGTACTCGCGCTCAGATAAGTCATTAATGACACAAAACCCAGCAACATAATCCATAGCATCGGCTTCTGATACGTACTTCGCTTCTTTACCAATTACCACACCTAGCTCAACTTCCCAATCACTTTTTTCAGACTTAGGAGGTAATTCGACATTGTCATTAGGACCGACAATTGATGACGTCGCTTTAAAAAATAATACCGGCTCTGGCGGTACATCCATGCCTGACTCAGCAGCATGATCAGCATAGTTAAGCCCGACACAAATCATTTTTCCTACTTCTGCGACTGGCTCAGCAATACGTACATTGTCTGCAACTGCAGGTAAAGATGCGAGATCAATTTTCTGTAATTTAGCTAGGCCATCTTCAGCAAAAAAGGCGCTGTCATAGTCATTAATATGCTCTGATACATCTCTAAGTACATTGTCAGCATCTAAAATACCTGGCTTTTCTTGACCTACTTCACCAAATCTTACTAATTTCATAAATACCTCTATTCGTTAATTATTACTATTCATTTAAATCGAAAATTCTTTCCATCAGCTGCCACTTACTCCCCAAGTCATAACCTGGTAATGCTTGCTGAAATGTACTCATTAATGCTTCCCACTCTTGTACCTTATTGTTCATAAGATCCATTTGTTGTTTTTGTGCAAAGCTAAAATCATCTGTTGCCACTACAGTCATAAACAAGCGATTACCTAGCAAATAAATCTGCATATCTCTAATTCCGGCTTGCTTAATTGAGTCAATCACTTGAGGCCAAACATTGCCCTTAGCGTGGTACTTTTTATATTCGTTAATTAACTCAGGATCATCTTTGAGATCCAGCGCCAAACAATACTGTTTCATCATTTACCCTACTTTTTGAGAGCGTTTGCCATAACTCGCAATAACAACAAAGCAAATAAGTGGCAGTACAAACGATGCTTTTGTCGCAGAGAATCCATCTAGCACAGTGTTCATATCGATGATTGATGCCTGTGCCATTGGTAAGAACGTGCCACCGACAATAGCCATTATCAAACCTGCAGCGCCTAATTTCGCGTCATCGCCAGTCCCTTCTAGCGCAATACCATAAATTGTAGGGAACATAAGTGACATACAAGCTGAAATACAAACTAATGCGTAAATACCCGCTATACCTTCTAAAAAGATAGTGGCAATAGTAAAGCCAATGCCTGCCGCGGCTAATATCATCAGTAAGCGACCTGGATTAATGTACTTTAGTAAAAACGTACATACAAAACGGCTTATACAAAAAATGATCATGGCATATATGTTGTACATTTGTGATTGCGCTTCAGCCGCTTTTTCTGACATACCCGTTTTAACCAACACTTCAGTGCCATAATGAATAATGAAGGTCCAACACATAATTTGTGCACCCACATAAAACATTTGTGCGATAACCCCTTCACGATAGTTACGGTTTTCAAACAAGCGTTTAAACGTGCCGCGAACATCTAAGTCACTCGATTTTTTTTCTGTCGTAGGCATCTTTTTAATAGCAATAATGATTAAAACCACAAGTACTACAAAGCCAATCACTAAATAAGGATTACGAATAACCTGTAAATCATTACTTGTAATTGCAGCCAGTTGCTCTAAAGCGGAATTAGATCCTTGGGCAGCGAGCTCTCTGCGCTGTGCATCTGTTGCCGGATTTAGTTTTTGAATAATAAATTGGGTGGCAATAAACATACCCAATAAAGATCCAACAGGGTTAAATGCTTGTGCTAAGTTCAAGCGTTGTGTAGCTGTTTCTTTTGGCCCCATTGATAAAATATACGGGTTAGCACTGGTTTCTAAAAAAGACAAACCACAGGTCATTACAAAGAATGCCAGTAAAAAGGGCGCAAACGCTTGTGCTCCCGCTGCAGGAATAAATAAAAAAGCCCCTAATGCGTAAAAAGCTAATCCCAAAATTAAGCCCGCTTTATAAGTGTACTTTTTTATAAAGATAGCAGCGGGAATAGCCATCAAACCATACCCACCATAAAAGGCAACTTGCACTAACGTGCCTTCAGCAGCGCTCATTTGCAAAATTTTAGAAAACGCTTTCACTAAAGGGTTAGTAATATCATTAGCAAATCCCCATAAAGGGAAACATAACGTCACCAAAATAAATGATGCTAAAAACGCCTTCGGTACGACTTCATACTTTTGAGATGTATTGCTCATTACGCATGTGTTGTTCATTTTGACAACCTTTTTTATTGTGTATTGTGTTGTGTGTTAGCTTTGTATTGACTAGTTATTAATAGTGACAAACCCACCATCAATCGGAATATTGGTGCCAGTAATAAACGATGCCTGCTCTGAGCATAAATACTGTACTAAACCCGCAATTTCTTCTGGTGTTCCCATTCTGCCAATAGGTTGAGATTTAGATAACTTTTCGAACATTTCTTCTTTTTTATCGGCGTAATTTTTCTCTAGATAGCCTTCAACAAAAGGAGTATGAACACGCCCAGGCGCAATACAGTTACAACGAATACCGTAATCAACATAATCTCTGGCAATTGAATAGGTCATCGTTAAAACAGCCCCTTTACTCATTGAGTAGGCAAAACGATCTGGGATACCCACAGTTGACGCTATCGACGCCATATTAATAATAATCCCGGCACGTTGCGCCTTCATGATAGGCACTACCGCGGCAGCACAGTTGTAAACACCTTTAACATTGACGTTATAAACTTTATCTAGTTCTTGCTCTGATGTTTCTTCAATTGTGCCAACTGAACCAATACCCGCGTTATTGATTAAGATATCAATGCTCTTATTGTCTTGTGTAATTTGTGCAAATACGTCAGACACCGCTGCTGCATTTGAAACATCTACCGCGAATGCATCGGCTTGCCAGCCCGTAGTTTTAATTTCTGTGGCAGTGGCTTCTGCCGCTGCTAAATTTAAATCAAGGACAATTACTTTATAGTTAGCCTCGCCGAGAGCTTTACAAATACTGTAGCCAATGCCGCTGCCACCGCCGGTTACTACTGCTATTTTATTTTTCATTTTAATATTCCTTAACTTACTAATTTATAAAAAGCTTTCGCCGTATTAGACCAAAGGTTTTGTTTATCTTCTGCGCACCAATCATCAGTTAGTTGCTCGGTTAATGAGTACCAATCCGTGTAACTACTGTTAATATTGACCACCGGCCAATCACTGCCCCACATCATTCGTGACGAACCAAAAATTTCAGTCACGAGCTGTAAATAATGAATGAAATTTACAGCCTCAGTTTGCTCACTCGCAGCTTCTGTTGTTAGGCCAGATAGTTTGATATACACATTGCTACAGGTTTTAAAAGTACTTAACGCAGTTGCCCATGTCTGAAACTCATTATTGGCAATGTCTGGTTTCGCACAATGGTCGATAACAATGTTTAACTGCGGATACTGCTGTGAAATGTTTTTTATACTCTCCAGATGCTCTGTTTTAACTAACGCATCAAAGGTTAAACCCCGGGTTTCTAACTGCTTAAATATCGGTGCAAAAGCGGGATTTAAAATCCATTCAACATCCTCAATATCCTGCAGCATAGGTCGTACACCTTTAAATTTTTGCTGCTCGCAAAGGGTAGATAATCGTTGACATACCTGTTGTTCAGATAAGGTCCAATCAATCCAACCCACAACCCCGCCAATAACTGCACTATTTTTAGCCAGTGCTAACATAAAATCAGTTTCAGCATCTGTGGCAGCCGCCTGGACCAGCACAGTTTGAGCTGGTTTATGCAGACTGACTGCTTGCGTATAGTCTTCAGGTAAATAATCACGATACAATTGCGTTAGCGCTGGTGTTAACCACTGGTAGTCACCTCGGCTTAACTGCCAAAAATGATGATGGCTATCTATCACTGTATGAGACATAACATTTACCTTTTATTAGGAAGTGGCGCATCTTCTCTTAATAAACCAGCCTGGATTAAGCTTGACCAAAATTCGTCTGGTATTTCGTGCTTAAATAACTCGACTGTCTTACTCACTCTGCTTTCACTGCCCATTCCCGGAATAACGGTTGCAACGGCATCATGGCCCAGTGGAAACTGCAGTGCGGCTGCTGCAAGAGGAACCGCAAATTCCTTACAAATATCTTCTATTTTACTGACCTTAGTGATGATATCTGTAGGTGCAGGTTCATAGTTGTAATGCGGCACGCCACCATTTTGTACGCCTGTCGCTAAAATCCCTGAGTTATAAGGACCGCCTAAGATTATCGAAGCGCCATACTGCTGACACTTAGGTAAAAAGCTATCTAAGGCATCTTGCTCTAATAACGAGTAACGTCCTGCCAATAAGAAACAATCAAATTGACCTAAACCCATCACTCTTTCACAAACTTCAGTTTCATTTACGCCTAAGCCGACTGCTTTGATCAAGCCTTGTTGGCGAAGTTCATCCAGTGCTTTATAGCCACCTGAAACTAATTGTTGGTAATAGTAAGAGTCTTTATCACCATGCGTATCTACACCAATATCGTGAACCAGCAAAATATCAATTTCCGCTAAGCCTAAGCGCTGAATACTATCTTCAAACGAACGCATAATACCGTCGTAGGTATAGTCATAATGGGCATCAAATGGCATCGGGGTATCAAAGCCATATCTCAATTCATCTACTTTGGCATTGCGATCGGGGGTTAATATCCGCCCAGCCTTAGTCGATATAACATAATCAGACTTAGCGCGAGTGCGCAGTACATCGCCCACCCTACGTTCACTTAACCCCAAGCCATAGCGTGGCGCAGTGTCGAATAAATTGATCCCCAAAGATAACGCCGTATGCAATGTTTTTTGGGCTTCATCATCCGATATTTTTTTATATAAATTACCGAGTGATGCCGCACCAAAACCTAGTTCAGATACCTTTACTGCTGTATTACCAATTTGTCTATTTTTAAACATACAACTTAACTCCACTACCTAATTGTAGGTAAACAAGTTGGGCCAATTGCCTCAAACTTCTTATAAGTTAAAACAAATTCTTGGTGGCCTAATGCCTCTGATTTAGATGACTTACCTTGAGCAACTTCGCGTACCAGCTGATAAATTTCTTCACCAACTTGCTCGACACTTGCCTCGCCATTAATCACTTTACCCGCATTAATATCCATATCGTCTGACAAATTGTCATAGGTTTCTGGGTTTGCGCACACTTTAATTACAGGCGAAATCGCAGAGCCAACAACCGAGCCGCGACCGGTAGTGAATAAAATAATATGCGAACCAGATGCAATCATTTCGACTATCTCGGCGTTATCAACAATGTTCGGAAAGCCAAACATGGGTTCGCCATCGGGGACCACATCCATTAGGTATAAGCCACCTTGTGTGGGAATATCACCGGGTTTAATTAAACCATGTATTTTTGAACTACCCGACTTTGCGTAAGCACCCATTGATTTTTCTTCTTGCGTTGACAGACCACCTTCCGCATTACCTGGCGCAAAACTACCGTACCCCATTTTGGTATAATAGCGCTCAGCTTTTTCGACCGACTTCATGATCTCCACGCCCAACTCTGGGGTAATGGCACGTTCAGCCATAATTTGTTCGCAGCCAATTAACTCACCCGTTTCTTCAAACATACAAACGGCATCATCAGTAATTAACTTATCAAAACAAACGCCAACAGCTGGGTTTGCCCCTATACCACTGGTACCATCTGAACCGCCACAAATGGTGCCAACCACCAATTCGCTGATGTCCATAGGCACGATTTCTGCTTGATATGCACTTTGGAGAAGGTTCTTAACGCTAGCTAAACCAGCATCAATTGTTTTACGAGTACCACCCGTTTTTTGAATGACCAAGGTTTCAACATCACGGCCACTCGAAGTGATTGTATTTGCCAATTGCTCTCGATTAAACCCTTCGCACCCTAAAGACACAATCAACACACCTGCTACGTTTGGGTGAGTACATAATTTTTCCATGATGTTTAAAGAGTAATCATTTGGATAACAACCTGGAAACCCGATTAACTGCACATCGTCTTGAGCTGAGCCATTCACAATTGCTCTTGCTACATGATGGGCACACTCAACTAAATAAGTCACCAAAATAACGTTACGAATGCCTTTGCGGCCATCCTTCCTTAAATAGCCTTTCATGAGTTTTTCCCTACTTTCGATTGACGAGTATGGCTTGCTATGTAATCACTTTTCATATTATGCAGGTGTACATGTTCGCCAAAAGCGATGTCTTGAGTTGCTGAACCAATAGAAACGCCATATTTTAAAATTTTGTCACCTTTAGTAACCTGCTTTCTGGAAATTTTATGACCAACAGTAATATCTGCAGTCATTATTACTTCAACGCCTTCTAACGTTATTGAGTTACCTTTGAGTAACTCTCTACAACATACAAAAACATTGTCGTCTTTGTTCAATAGAACAAAATGTTTATTTATCATTCTTACATCCTAACAATATTCTTCCAGCGGGCTGTTTATGTCCAAGTAAAAAGACCCTCCCACATTTATTGAAAATATTTACTTGGCTGTTTATAAGCTATCTCTGAACATAATTTAATTTAATCACTTATTAACATTAGCGTCAATAAATTTATGTATTTTTATATTTAAATGTACATCTAAGGATTAAAGGCTAAGTAATAAATCCAATCATGCAGTTGTTTTTTAAATGTAAAATAAACCCAAACATTGTGTAAGGAATTTAATAGGTATTCAGATGAGTTTTACTAACAAAAATGCAATATAGATTTCATAGTGATAACGCTTGATCGTAATACGAGTTGGGGCTGACTTAGCAGGGAATTTAAACGTACGGGACAGACTCACTAGCAAAGTAATTTAATACCTTGTTTGCTTGGTATTATAGTTTTCGGATAAGAACTACCATGTAGATTCAACTTTAGCTACCTGTAGATTTGGACCGTAAAGCCAAGAAAAACACTAAATGCGATGTAGCACTTTATTATGATTACTATATTTTCAATCACTGAAGAAAAAAACACGCAGATTGGCTTGCGTGCTTTGTTAATTTACAAACTAGTATTAACAGTCAGTGCTTACTTTTCCACAGGAACTAAATGGATAGCTTTGAGATTAATACCTCCACCAACAACCTTGTCTTTGGGTGTTACAGTGATATTCTGTTTACCTGCATTAAGCTCAATAACACCAACAACATCGGTGCGGTAACGATATAAAGTACGACCTTTAGATTGGCGCAATGAATTTTTACGCTCGCCAGTGTCCAGTGCTTGTAACATCAAATATTGCTCGCCAAAATTAATGAACCACTCACTGAAATCAACAACGTCATCTGCTGAATACTCTACTTCTAAGCGATAAAAACCTGATTTAGCAACATCTACATGCCACGACCCTTTAGCGTTGTTCTGCCAATCCATTAAATTATTAGCATAATTCCAATCACCAAACTTTTGCATCCAGCGGATTTCTGCATTCTTACAGCCGTTACAATCAGCAAAGGCTGAATTAAGTATCGTGGTAATGCTCGGATCGATTCCAGGGGTGTCATCAACTTTAGGCGCACCGACCACTTCTAACTCAATAACTGAGATCCGCTCATCTACTCCTACAAAAGGCACATTCACGGTTAACCAGCCATTACTTTGTTTTTTGACAGAGACTTTTTTTGCATCACTTCCAAGTAACTTGCTAGATAGGATACGGTTTTGTAAACCTGACAGGTGAATTTTTCCATCTTCAGGCCAATCAAACACATGTAGATAAACTTTATTACCCTGTACTGTGATATCACCCCAACTTTGTGCGCGCCCCCAAGGTGATGATTGTGCACCATAAATAGTAAAGCCATATTGCTTTAACCATTGTCCTGCACTTTCTAATCCGGCCTTAGCCAACTCTGGTACTCGTCCTTTAGCATCAGGGCCAATATTTAACATATAGTTGCCACCGCGACCAACGGTTGAAATCAAACGACGTAATATTTCTGTGCCAGATTTCCAGTTTTTATCGTACCAAGCATAGCCCCAGCTGTTATTAGTGGTGTCTATGGTCTCCCATAACCCTGGATGATTTACTTCTGAAAGACTGTGATCGCCTAAAGTAGAAAAATCACCAACCCCATTACCAATACGGCTATTAATTAATGATTTTGGCTGCAAGTTACGCACTAAGTGTACAAGTTTCATCGACTGCTCTTTAGTCATACTACCAGGGGTATCAAACCAAACAGTGCGAATTGGCCCATATTGAGTCAATAGCTCAGTCACTTGCGGGACAACTTTTTCTTCAAAATAGGTATCAAAATCACCTTTTTGTTCTGGTGAAGACCAACTTACACCTGCACCACCTTGTTCATACCAATCTTGCATTTGCGAGTAATAAAAACCCAAACCAATCCCAGCTTCTTGACAAGCTTGTGCTAACTCTTTTAATGGATCACGAGAGAATGAGGTGGCATCTTCAATATCATAATCACTCGATTTTGAATGATACATAGCAAACCCCTCGTGATGCTTAGCGGTAATAACGATATTTTTCATACCGGCATCTACCGCCATTTTTACTATCGCCTTTGCATCAAATTGATCAGGGTAAAAATCCGTCGCTAATTTTTTATACTCATCTACGGCAATATCAGCAACACGGTCAGACATTAACCATTCAGAAATTCCATAATAGGTTTTGCCTTTCCACTCACCAGCGGGAATAGAATACAATCCCCAATGGATGAACATTGAATATTTGTCTTGCATAAACTGCTGCTGACTAGATTTATCAACATTTTGGGAGGCTTTCATACTTGTCTCCCCCCACAGCTCATCCATTGATAATGAATTTTCTTGGGCATATACACTGAAGGTACTGCTTAAAATAAAGGCACTAGCAATGCCTGAAAATAAATGTGTGTTGAAGATTTTCATTGAATATTCCTATTATTTTATATGTTACTTATTCGTTAAATTTAAACCTAACCAGCTTTAATAAAATCTCTTATAACCCTCTGAACTAAAGCTGTATTCATTTTGTCTTTCTTACCTTTACTTTTAGCTTTTTGCATGAACCCAATATTTGTAATAATGGATTCGCCGTTTATTTAAATATCGTCATGAAAATTAAAACATAAAAACTGTATTTTTATTTATAACAGCACCAATTATAAGAATATCAACGAAAAGTAAGAATTTATGTGACTTTAAATTTAATTTTTTAACAGGCCTCGATTGACATAAGTACTTCAGCTCTTGGCCAGCTCATCATATTTACCACAAACACATTACTGGATTTTCCCCTATATATTTTTAAACTCGAATTCACTCGCTGTGAAGATGCCTTTAGTTAAAGCTGGCTTTAGTAAGGGAACTTTGATACGGTAATAAGTCACTGTAATTCTTCTTTTATTGCTCGAATATATGTCACTGGTAATCATTAGATATAAAGCGAAGAATGAGCTCACCTAACTAAGTTTCACTTTCCCTATCATAAACAATCTCAAAGCACTAGAGCTCAAACTTATGCTGTTTATGGATCAACTTACACAATCGAGACCCATGATATAACTTGTCCTTATGAACAGTTATCACCACTAAATCAAAAGGTTTATAGGCAATAGAATTATCTCAATTAATCCCTGTCATATTGTTTATTAAGTAGAGGGTTCTATGCTAGGTGACTAAAGTTCCAACGTATA
Source organism: Pseudoalteromonas sp. APC 3893 (assembly GCF_030408095.1). Classification (NCBI taxonomy): domain Bacteria; kingdom Pseudomonadati; phylum Pseudomonadota; class Gammaproteobacteria; order Alteromonadales; family Pseudoalteromonadaceae; genus Pseudoalteromonas; species Pseudoalteromonas sp. APC 3893. The sequence continues at coordinate 130,698 of NZ_JASDCD010000002.1, read as the reverse complement.
AAACCCAACCTTTGAACTGTGTTGTTGGTATAGAGATCAATAGAGTGCAGTTCTCTCTATGATCTCCTAACTTTTGCTACATTACAGTTTAAGTTAATTTAAAATTTAGTACTAAAGCCTAAAACAACTGTTCTTTCCCTTTCATAATAGCCTGCGAAATGTGACTGATCTGTTGCAAAATCTCGCCTATCCTCAGAAAAGATATTATTAACTTCAAATGTTGCATTTATATTCTCTGTTATATCATAGCCAAAGTTTATGTTGACGATACTTTGAGCTTGAGTAAATAAAGGGCTGCCAGATACATTTTGATCACAATTTCCTGCTAAACAATTTAAGTAATCATCACGATAGCTGTACGTTAAGCGAGTACCAAAACCAGCTTTTTCATAATAAATAATTGCATTAAAATTATTTTTAGAAGATCCAGGAAATCCAAAGCCTTCATCTCCCACATCTTCGTCAAAACTTGAATCAACATAAGTATAATTGGCTTGTATACCCAAACCATCGATTATGAAATCTAATGGTTGATTACCTCCAATTTCAAATCCACCGAGATTACCATCTGAATAATTTTCAAATTGAGACACAGGTATTTCACCAACAGAGTTTCCATATTGAGTATAAGCAACCTCTGGAATAATAAAGTTACTAACCTGCTTTCTAAATACACTAAAAACAATTGAACCATCATTCTCTGTATAAAATTCGATAGTTGCATCAAAATTAATAGAGCTAAGAGGGTCTAAATTTGGATTACCTTTTGAGACAGAAAGCGCCTCACCTTTTTCGTTTACTGATACGTTTGCTCGAGGGGCTAGTTCTGAGGGATCTGCCATAGTTATAGTTTTAGAGCCCCCAAGGCGTAGAATTACATCATCTGTAAATTTATAGCTTAAATTAAGTGATGGAAGGAATTCAACATAATCATTTTCAATTTTAACAGGGGTGATTATAGTCGTACTATTAGGGGGCAAGTTACCCGCAACTAAGCTACCGGCAATTTCAGCGCCTTCGGCAGTGCTTTTCACTTGAACTGCTCTTAAACCTAGGTTACCAGTCCATTTATAATCGAAATCAAAATTTACTTGTGTGTATAAAGCTAATATTTCTTCCTTCAATTTATAAGAGGAAGAGAGGTCTACTGCTGGTATACCGTTCAATGCAGGCAATACATCTATTGCATTCTCAATGCTAAGATTTGGTAGCATTGGAAATATACTTCCGAAATTACTAGTACCACCAGCTAAAGTTGCATCCAAAGCCGCTTCAGCTTCCCCAGGGTTAGCAGGGTAACTAATACCATCACCTTGATCAAAACCGGTATTATTTGCAACCAAACCAACAGCTGTACGTTGGGCATCTACATCACCAACAGAATAGCGACCACCGAAGTCAACCGATGTTATGACACCATCTAACTCATAGCTGAAATCTAACTTTAAACCATAATCCTTCGCGTCAAAATAATCTCTTCTTGTAGCACCATTTGTAAAAATTGTATTACTTTTATCGAAAAGGCTTTCACCAAAGTCAATCATCATAGACTCATTAGTGGCTTCGAAACTAACGCCACTTCCACCATTTAAGTCAACAAGTAATGATGTATATTTAAGGTCTTGTTCATACTTTGTTTCTGAAAAATACAGATCCGTTACCATCTTCAGACGATTACTTATTTGCCAATCAAAGTTTATTCCTGTAAGCGTTGTTTTTGTTAAGTTATTAAATAGAATTGGCATTAATTGGCCCTTAGGGTCACAGCCAGCACACCCATCAAAGTCAATTGAAGTTAAAATGCCATTTTCATTAATGTTCACTGAACTAGAATCTATAACATGGTCAGCTTGGAATGCATCACCGCCTCCATTGGGTAAGAGGTTTAATCGACCACGATTTCGAAATGATTTATTATCAAATTCCGTAGAAATATAGTCAGCTATAATTGTAAGATCTGACGATGGAGTAAATTGAATCGCACCTGAGATTGAGTTAGTTATTCTATCTTCTCTAATGGGTTCTAAGTTTACAGCATCAAAAGCAGTGACTGTTTCTGTACGATCTGCAATGCCATCACCATTATCGTCCAAATTAATATCTGCAAGGCTGGTAGTATTGATTGGAAAGTTTTGATTTCTTGAAGGGTGTGACTCGCCTTTTAAAGCGGTTATATAACCAGACCAAGCCTCATCATCACTTTGAAAACCAACAATACCGTTAACTCTGTAACCAAACTCTTCTGAGATGCTTGGATAATCACTGCGTATTGATACAGAACCGACTACATTTCCTTCATCACCACTTTTGAAGAGGTCACCAGGTTTTAATAACTGTAAATCAACTGAACCACCTAAGCCTGACGCGGTATCTGTAGCTGTAGGGGTTTTTTTAACTACAACACCTGAAAACATATTTGGTGGTAGTACATTCATATTAACAGAGCGCACACTACCTTGCCCACCCTCTCTACCAGCAGAAAGCAAAGTACGCCCATTTACAGTAGCAGTCACAAACTGCGGCCCTAAACCACGGACACTAATTCTATCTCCTTGCTGTCCACCATCATTTCTTTCAACTTGAACACCTGGCACTCGGGACAATCCATCAACGATATTTTCATCTGCAAATTTACCTAAATCATCAGCAGAAATGGCATCAACAACAGATGCAGAGTAACGCTTCACCATTTGTGAACGGCTTAAGCTAGAGCGGATACCTGTGACAGATATTGTTTCAATATCCTTTTGTGCTTTTTCATTTTCCTGTGCGGCACTCGCAAATGTTGAAACGGCTAATATGTTAACGATTGCTAAACTCAGCGCACTAACTCTAAGAACTTTATGCATTGTGTGTGTTCCCCATTATTTTAGTTACTATTATTTACATCACGTTCACAATGACATATTTAAATCAGCATGACAATACTTTTACATATAAAAACACACAAAATAAGCAATTAAAAATAACAAAATAAAATAAACAATTGAAAACAAATGATAAATTTAAAAAACAAAAAATAAAAATGGTTTAATTATATTCATATTACACATAAATCATAACTAGTAAGTTGGGGTTAGTGAATACATGAGTGTGAACAATCTCACTTAAGTTACTGTGTTGTTATGAGATTAAGACTGCTTAATATTGGAAAGCGTTTACCTTTACTTATGTGGCTCGTGTAAGCAGCGTTCACATTTTATACTAAAGGAGAAATTTTTGAGGAACTTTAACGCTGAAGGCTATTTATACTTCAGTGAATAAGATCCTATAAGGCGCATTACTTACTGCAATAATCTAATTAAAATAACTGAACCTCTAAAGTATAACCAGGTTCCTGATTGGTATTAGTAGATAAGGTAATTTCGATGTCTGCTTCCATTGAACACGGCCTTTTTGACCGAGTGTCCGAATAGATTTTATATTTTGTACATGCAAAGAGGCAACTAGCACTTTATTATTTTTAGGCCAAGCAAACGAGATTGCGTATAGTTTATTTTCCTTTTCGGTGAACCAAAAGTCTTTGTCGGTAAAGTCAAAAGTAACTTGGTTATCTTGACGATACTTTGTCCCTTTAATGTCAATTTTTGTAGGTCCTTCATGATTGACATCCCAAGGCTTAGAGCCATAGATTGCTTCGCCATTTACAGCGAGCCATTGCCCTGCTTCCTTTAAGATATCTGCAGACTCTGTAGGTATGACGCCTTGACCATCAGGACCTACATTGAGTAAGAAATTACCACCTTTACTCACATTCTCCACTAACCAATAAAGCAATTCCTTTGAGCTTTTCCAATCGTGATCATATGAACTATCGCCCCTTGTATGATTGGTGGTTGCTATACCTTCCCAGGTATTTGAACTGGCTTTATCAGGGACACGTTATCACCCGGTTTACCAAACTTGTCATCAACAAACCCGGAAGCCATGCCTCCTGACCTGTATTAATTGCTAACCAATCATGGCTAGAAAACGTGATGGTTTTTCGTTGGCAGTGCCCATCATTGGCACTTTTAGCTACTAGCTTAATCTTTAAGAAATTTAATTGGACTCAAAACAGACGATGTCAGTCTAACGGGACTTACAAAATAAAGAACTGAAAGCCATTCTTTCGTTAAATTATTTTTATGTTTTTGTCTTTGAAATTGAATCTCTCTATTTGAACCCCCTTTATTTTCTATTGCTAATCAACTTATTAAACTTTGCACACTACTTTGTTATTTTTTAACCTTTATAGGTGCTTCGCAATCAATGTGTGTTTTTATATGCAAATCCACATATAAAGTGGAAGTCAATAATTAAAATTAATAAAGCACTCTTTGATAACAAAGAAAGCATTTCAATAAACTACGTTTAAAATTCTATGAAACATCTCTTTAATACTGAAAATTTGAGTTTTAGACTTGATTTACACCTTAAAAAATACAATTTACATTATTTGTTTTGTAAATAAGTCCTGTTTAGGCTTAAAATGAAAATTACTGTATATGGTTATTAACTATAAAATTCTACTTAATTAGTGGTATGTCTCAATAGTATGGATAACGTTTATAAAAAGTGAGATTAATATGGCGTCGAATAAAACCTATCTGTTCAAACAATCCATTAACCTGATATTAAATCATATCAATGAGTTACCAGAAGGCCAAAATGTTATGGCTAATGATATGGAGTTAACTCGGCAACTAAAAATAAGTCGAACAACCGTTAGGGCATGTATAGAATATTTGATTGAAAATGGTTTAGTGAAGCGTGAAGGCTCCCATAAGATTGTATTGCGACAACCTGAAGATACTGATTTCTTTGATATTGAAAACAAAGCATCTACTAAAGATGAGCAAATAGAAAAATATTTTATGAGCCTAATTCATCATGGAAAGTTACTCCCAGGAGATAGGTTTTCTGAACTGAGCTTAGCTCAGAACTCAGGCTGTACAACAATTAGTGTAAGGGAGTTTTTAATTAAGTTTTCAAATAATGGCTTAATAAAAAAAATTCCTCGTGGCCGTTGGCAAATGGTTGAATTTGATGAAGCCTTTGCTAAAGAGCTTATCGACTTCAGAGAAATGCTTGAAATGAATGCTTTAAATGATTTACTTCGAGCACCTAATGATGACAAAATTTGGTCTGAACTCGCTGATTTATTACAAGCCCATCAAGAAGTACGAACTGATATGAAAAACCGCTATATGGAATTTCCAGATCTAGATAAGGCTTTTCATTTTAAACTACGCGCTAAAAAAACAAACCGTTTTATTGACCAATTTTATGAGATTGTTTCATTTATCTGCCATTACCATTATCAGTGGGATAAAAATGGTGAGTTAGAACGTTTTACTGTCGCAATTAACGAGCATATCATTATTCTTGAACATCTAATTTCACACGATCATGCAAGTGCTGTACTTGCTATGAAGCAACATTTAGAGTCTGCTAAGAAAACCTTGATGGGCTGTGTACACGGGTTGGAAGTTTAGCAAAAAAATCTTTTGAGCTCTTCATCAAAAGATTTTAATGGCTTATTCTCGAATAAGCCTTAAATTCAACGTAAAAGCGTCTGCTTCACCTATAATGTTTCACTTTTTGATGAACTCGATAATAAGATTTCACTACAACACAGATGCATGATTAAAACCCGCTATTAAGTTGTGATGCCCAACTTCATGAAATTAAAAACCGTTCGGCGATATATTATGTCTAATAACAGGACAAACCGAGGCTATTATAGAGGCTACGCATACAACTTATTTCAGGTGCAACGCAATGTGGGGAGCGCTCTGTGGTCATTGGTGCTCGCTCACGCTGGCTTAAGAGTAATATTGCTGAGGGCATTAAATATGTGTTTGTGATAGCATTTCCTCCCTATTCACTCAAGCTAGTTCCCATTGAGCAAGTGTGGGTTTGAATGAGGAGCAGAGATCCAATCAAACGCATATTTGCAGTTATGGCGATATTATGGAGCAAGTAAGTAGGCCATAGAAGATATTTCGATCATGCATTGCCAATGTTAACCTTAGCTATTTTATAACGCAGTTAAATATGAGCACTTAACAAATAGTACTGATGTTAAAATCACGTTTAAAATAATGAAGTTAAACTAATAAAGTAAAGTCTAATTGGTAACTGAAGGTTTAGAGATATTAAAAATGATTATAGGGTTTCTAAAGAAGCCTATGGCCACCTCACCCAGTGAGGCAGCCAAAACAGGTTTAAAACAAAGATTCAAATGTGCCATCAGGAAATAATATCCCCGGAACACCTCTAACCGCGGTCACATCGGCAATTTGGGTATCACCAAAGTACAAACCGCCGCTGTAATTTCGACCCTTTTGTTTAATATCAAGCCAGCGACCATATTGACCTTTTATTACCGCATTGATATTTTCACCAACTTGGCGAATATTGACATCTAATGGTTTGTTTTGCAGCGTTAAAAATAGATCAGCATTACTTACATTATCTAGCTCATCAAGCTCGCCAACATAGGCTAGTTTAAATTCTGGAGCCCCATTTAAAGCCATAGCCAACTCTAATGAAAAAGCGATATTTGCATTCTCTTCATTAATAAAAGGTGTCGTTTCAATGGCCTGAACGATAATCCCTGTGTTTTGTAGCTCTGAACTAACTTCGCCATCAAAGTCAAATCCTGACACCACCGTTAGCAACTCTTCGAATGGGCTGACAAATCTATCGATTGACGCTGTTATCGTCCCTGCAAGCTGAGCGTTATCCTTTTCAAGTAAGATATCGGTTGTGATTGTGCCAATACCTGTTACCTCATCTTGCTCCAGCTCAAATGGATCATCTGTACCGTCAAAACTAATTGTCAGCTCACTTACATCGACACTAAGTACAGTCGTCTCGTTACTGATTTTTGCATTTAGTTCACCGATGATTTGATTACCTAGTACACTGCTTATTTGCCACTTTGGTACATTCATGTCAATAGAAACGTCTTGTCCATCATAAGTACCTGTGATTTGCCAAGTATAAGGAGAATCCGTATACACAACGCTTAAATCACCTAGACTGTAAGTTCCCGGATCTTCATTTGATATGGGTGAAAAGTTAGAAAGTACATCATATAAAACATTGCTAAGGGTCAGCACTGTCTGTTGCGAATCAGTATCTAATAAAGTTTCAACTTCTGTTAATTTTGCTTCAAGCTCATCGCTGTATTTTTGTTCTTGTAGTCGAATAACACCGATTACATCACGAACATCTTCAAGCAATACCCGCGAATCAAGCGCTTGCTCGGTGATATCAAAAGGTTGTGTACTTTTCATCTGACCGATTGAAAATAACCGTTGTTTGACATCACCAATGACCGCTTGAATCAGCTGGTTGCCTTGTGTATTTAGCAAGTTTTCGGTGGCGTATTGCTGTGCATAAGTAGCGTAATCTGTGATGTCAGTTAAACTAGTCGCAATGGTGGTTAGCGGTTCTATATCTGTACCAAGATTCGCTTCGATCTCTTTTGCTACTTGCAAAATGACACCAAAAGTCAGCGCATTAGTCAGTATTTCAGCTTCAAGGTTATCATTCAGTTGACTATGAGTCAGATGATAAAAAGGCGTTGCACTCAAGCTTGCAAGGCTCATATCTAAGCTTTCATCGACAGCAAGTGAGCTCAAAGGTGAAAGGTATACTTTATTTTCCCCTGGTGCGGTAAAGAATATAGCTTTATAACTTAAAGAAAACGGCATAACTTCTTCAAAATCAATTAGGCGGTTTCCATTAAGATCATTTTCGTTATCTCGTAGGGCACGACCACAACCATCAAAGCTTGGGCACGTTAAACTTGTTGATTCAGAGATAAACTCTACTCGGTGAAAGTCTAAACTATCTAATGCCAAGGTAACGCTGTTAATGTCGTCGACTAACTGTGTTTGAACCTGTGATGAGTCTTCATTACTTATTATTAAAGTACCTGCTGGGCTTTGCCACGGGGCAATATAAAAGCTCACTGTCGATGATGTTTCAACAGCAACTGACGTTAACTCGTTCTCAGATGAGTCATCAGAAGAACTACCACAGCCAGATAGCGCCAAAATTAAGCAGGTTGACAATATTTTTTTCAACATAGGTGATCCTTAAAACGCTAACTTCATATACCAATTCAAATTGGCATAATAGGCTTTATCAATGTTTAGATTATCTGTTTGTACATTTAATCCAAAGTACTCATTTTCTACACCAAGTAAAAATGATTTACTATTAGTTTCATAACCGCCAATTAAAGCCCAATGATCCCAAAAGTGAAAACGTCCTTTAACTTGTGAAAAAGTATCTTGATCGTAACGCTTTATCATTATTTCACTAGAGAACTGTGAATTAATACGGTAATCCACATAGGCTTTTAACCGGACAGGCATTTCAAATGTATGTGTTTTTTCGTGCCCCAGTTCAGATGTGGCTAAACGTATGGTAGGTTCAGTAGCAATGCCACCATCTGAAGTCTCGGTAAATGGCACCTCTGTGGAGTAACCAGTAACGAAGCCGCTGTCTTCATATTCTGTTTCGTAAAATAAATCCTGTGCCAAGAAACCTAGAGTTAAATCTTGATTGACCTTCCAATCAGCGGCTAAATCAAAGCTGTAACCTACACCTGATGGGTTTTCATCGGGAGTAAAACGCTTGAATAACACATCTTTTGAAAAGTAATAATCGACTTCTAACGCGCCTTGGATTTCATCACTGTATACAGTGCCCTCTACATTCGCATCTTGAAAATGAGTACTAGCGAACACGGTAAGTTTAGGGGTGATTGTAAGCGCATCTGACTCTAAAAATTTAAAATCATAAGAGATAAATAAACCATTGGTAGTCGATTGTTTACCATCTAAATAATAAACATAATCGCGCTCTTCAAATGGCAGGTCATTCTTTTCTGTATGCAGATAATTGGCTGTGTCTGGATCAAAACTTAACACATAATCAAAACGGCTTTGATACCCTATTTTAAAATTGCCGTAACCAACACCAAGTTCAAAAACATTATAAGTGAATGCGCTATCACCTGATGTTAACGGTGCATCAAAATCATCAATAAATGCTTTAACGGGTTGTGCTTCGGTATAAACTTCAGAATCAAACGTTGAGAAAATTTGAAAATCGCTATCTGCGGAGCTAAATGGGGAAATTAGTAATGTGGAAAATCCTAACGTAAGAATTTTTTTTTTCATACTTTTATCACTTGTTATTATTGTAGTTAAGAGGGAGAACATTTCTCCCTCTTAGTGTTACATTACTTAGACTCGTCTAAAAATGTAATATCAGTGTAGTCGATTACTTCACCATCAATGTATTCAACAGAAATTCCATTGGTGATTTCAGTAACAGTACCAAACTGCATCATCATGTCGTTATAAGTTGCATTTACAGACCCAGTAAATTCATCATTACTATCAGTAGCAAACATTGAAATGCTGTAGCTAATTTCATTATGAAGCTTCACTTCTACGCCATATGCTTCATCTTCCACAGAGTCATCCAACCAAACCATAGCGGTAAAATCTAAATCTCCAGTCACGCCTGTGGCTGTAATGTTACCCATTTCTGTAATATCATCACCGCTAGCTGTAACAGTGCCAACAAAGCCTACGTCACCATCTGTGAAAGTGACTTCATTTTGTGATTCAACACCTACTAGTGAGCTGTTGAATATATCATCAAATGACACATCACCACTGAAATCAAAAATAGTACAGGTATCACCTTGCTCTGCATTACCGGCTAAACACGCTGATGCAACTATTGATAAGTCATCGTTTGAATTACCTAAGGATGCCATTACTGTGTGAGTAACTTCATCGTTTTCATCAAGCACATCAACTGCAAGGTAACCATTATAAGCTAACGCTAAACGAGCTGGGGCTTCGGTTTTACTTGAGTCATAAATATACTCGCCTTTTAATTCAACAAACTGATCACCATCTTCGTGACTAAGTGATAAGAACAAGCGTTGCTCACCTTGGTTTGTCTTATTAAAGCTGTATGTCCATTGTGGGTAACGAGTTGATACAACATCAGTGGCTTCATCACCTAAGTCATAAGCCTCATCTAAAACGTCATACACCATTTCACCGACATCAAATGCAGCTTTACCACCTGTTTTAGTCACAAGTGAAACGTCGCTTATAGTTGCTGTATCCGCTTTAACTTGAGTAAGAAACTCAAACTTAGCAATGGCCATGGTTGCATCATTAAGTAATGTTTGTGCTGTTGATAAAGCAGTTGCCGCTTGGCTTACAAGTTCTGTTGACGAAGTCATCGCACTCGTTGCTGATGCAGCAAGTTCTGTTGCTAAATTTTTATCAGCCTCTTCTTGTGCTAGCCCTGCTAACGCACTTGCTGCCGATGAGCCTGCTACTGCGGCAAGTTCTAATTGTTCAGCATCAAGTGCAAGTGACTGAGCTGCGGCAATTGCAGTATTAGCAACTTCAACGGCAGAAGTCGCTGTTTCAGAGTTTGTCAGCATCGCTGCATCTACTGCTATCATTGCAGTATCTAATTCTGTTGCTGAGGTGTTAGCTGCGCTTTGTGTCGTTTCAATGCTTGTAGTTGCCGCTGTCGCATTTGCAATAGCTACATCAAGCTCTAAACCAAGTTCAGTCACAGCATCACTAGCACGAATTACTTGCGCTTCAACACCAGCAATAATAGCAACCACTTCAGCTAGGCCAGATGTTAAATCAGCTTCAACGGTTTGAGCTGTTGTAAGTGTTTGATCATAAATTGTATTATTATCGGCTAGGATTTGCGCCGTTTTAACTAAACCAGATGCTTTAGTTAGAGCCGTTTGGATAGCAAGTTGCCAATCATTGTATTTAGGTAAGTTAGTAGACAGAGTAAATACCGCATCGTTAAATGCTAATACTTGATCTGATGTTTCAAGACCTACATCACCTAACTCAACAACTGTATTTAATTCTGTTTCAGCAACTTCAACTTGTGGTGCAACTTGATCAATAAAACTTTGAACGGCAGTAAGTTGTTCATTTACTTGTGCAGCAACTTCTGCATCAAAATCTTCACCTACATCACAGTTATCTTCACAACCAATTTTCTCAAGAGCATCTTTTACTTCTTTAGCTGTTTCAATCAGATCTTCGCCAACACCCGCTTCAGTCGCTTTAGCTTTTACATCTTCAACTGCTTTAGTTGCATTTTCTTTTAATTTTGCAATCGCTTCAGGGTCAGTGATCCCCATATTTTCTGCAACTTTGGCAAACGCTTCGTCAATACCTTCACCAGTAATTACGGCAGCAAAAATTAAACTTGTATTCTCAACGGCTTTTTGTAGCTCAGCCGCAATTTGTTTTATCGCGTCATTATCATTATTTGCCACCTTACCTTCTTGCACCGCGGTTGAAAGGTTAGCAATAACATCGCTCAACGAGCCATTTTCCCCGGTCCCTGCAAGTGACTGCAATGATACGGCAGTTTGAACAAGTGCTAATGTTCCAGCATCTAACGCATCGCCTTCGCTAATATCGGTAAAATCGACTGCACCGCCCAGTGAAATATCAGCAAGTAAAGCAGATGCCTTTATTGCCGTATCTGGACCAAGCACTTGCACTAAAGTTTTAAGGCTCGCAGCTGCAATTGTGTCATCTGATACAGCCGTTCCTTCTTTAGCTGAGTCAAGTAGCATTTTCGCAGCAATACTTGTGTATAAAGTCACGTTTGCAGAGTATGAGTTGACCGATGCATCCCCTTCAGCAAAATTTGCGCTTCGAACATTACTAACCGCTGTTTCGGGTGCTTTAATATATTTAACAACTTGCAGTGTTAAATCATCTTTATACCACTCGCCAAAATCAATGCTCATATCGCCATTATTTACTATTCCTGCTTCTTCAGATGCTGCTGGCGTTTCTGTGTAATCACCACAACCAACAAAAGAGTCACACTTAACGTAGCTCTCATCACCTTCTTTAGCTGCAGTTACTGTAATTGTCAGTGGGCCTGTAAAACCATCTTCAATGAAAATAGAATAAACACCGTTTAACGCTGTCATTGTTGATTCTGGGTTTGATTCTAGAATTTTTGCTTGAGCGCTTGCATCCGCATCAGCTTGAGATGTTGTAGATTCTGCCGTAAAGCTTTCTTCAGCGGCCTCTAAACGAAAAGCAACTGGAACTTCTTCACCTGCATCATTAAGTGTCATTACACTTACTTGAGCCGACTGCAAAGCCCCTTTAACAGCCTTACCTGATACTTGTGTGTTAAAACTTGTAGATACTTCTGCGTTATAAACGGTAACAGGATCCGGTTTAACATATTTATTGTTGTCATTATCCGAACCACAACCTGTTAGGCCGAGTGTCAGTGCAACCGAGGCTGCAATTGGAGTAAATTTTATTATTTTAGTCGCCATGTAAATCTCCTTGAGCGCTTGTTATTAAATAGTACTATTTAAGATAAGACTACATCAATATGATTGAACTATTAAGTTAAAATTTTGTATCAAACTGTACATGCTTATGTAATGAGCCATTAATTCTCATGAGTTTTCTAATTTAGCATTGATTTATGACAATTTGCGGTAATTACTAATTTAAAATTCAATCCCTTTCAAGCTCTCCAACACCATTGAAGTGACAAATAAAAGTAAACAAAAACAGGAGGATGCACTTAAACTCTAGCGAGTATAATTTGTCGATTTAATTTAATAGATTCTTTTTACTGTAGATTGGGGGGATTTCCCCCCTTTGTTGGACTATTTACATTCTTTCACATATGTAAAATCACTTTGCAGTTATTTTAGTGATTTGCTCCATTGAAATCGTAAGGTACACGAACAACCCCTTCCATCAGTACCCGTGCACTGCGGCTCATACTGGCTTTCGTTACTTGCCAATTACCATTGACTAACTTAGCCTCTGCGCCGACTTTTAAGGTACCTGATGGATGACCAAAGTTTACTTCGCTCAACTCACCGCCACCAGCGGCTAAATTAACTAGAGTGCCTTCGATAGCAGCAGCGGTGCCTATTGCAACCGCCGCTGTGCCCATCATGGCATGATGTAATTTGCCCATCGACATAGCGCGTACCACTAAATCAATACTTGAAGCTGCTATTTCTTTTGCGCTTGATGCAATGTAAGAGGTTGGCTTGTTTACAAAGGCTACTTTTGGTGTGTGTTGGCGCCCTACCGCTTCATTAATATTGTTGATCAATCCCATTTTAACTGCAGCGTGGGCACGAATAGACTCAAGCTTTTTAAGCGCAGCGTCGTCGTTGTTTATATCGTCTTGTAGCTCTGTGCCGTTGTAACCAATATCTTGTGCATTAACAAACACAGTAGGAATACCTGCATTGATCATGGTCGCTTTAAGTGCGCCAAACTCTGGCACTTCAAGCTCATCAACTAGATTACCTGTTGGGAATAACGCCCCATCACCGTCAGCTGGATCCATGAACTCAAGTTTTACTTCTGCTGCAGGAAATGTCACCCCATCAAGTTCAAAATCACCCGTTTCTTGTACTTCGTCTTGTGTAATTGGCACGTGTACTAAAATAGTTTTTTTAATATTAGCTTGCCACACACGCACTATCGCTATCCCGTTTTGTGGGATACGTGCGCTATCAACTAGCCCGTTACTAATTGCAAAAGCGCCGACAGCTGAGGTGAGATTGCCACAATTACCGCTCCAATCGACAAATGCATTATCAATAGCGACTTGGCCAAATAAGTAGTCTACATCGTGATCAGGTTGTTCACTTTTACTTAAGATAACCGTTTTGCTGGTGCTTGATGTTGCTCCGCCCATTCCATCGGTTTGTTTGCCATAAGGATCAGGGCTGCCAATAACACGAAGCAATAAGTTATCGCGGGCTTCACCTGCCACTTGGGCAGGCTCTGGTAAATCCGTTAAATTAAAAAACACGCCTTTGCTAGTACCACCGCGCATGTAGGTTGCTGGCACTTTAATTTGTGGCTTAAACATAAACGTACGTCCTTATGAAGCTTGTGTTGCTTCTAAAAAGTCTTGCGCGAAACGCTGCAATACACCGCCTGCAGCATAAATAGAGAGCTCTTCTTGCGTGTCTAATCGGCACTTCATTGGCACAGTTAGCACTTCACCATTTTTACGGGTGATCAGCAATTCTAAGGTTGCACCTGGTGCTGGTTCGCCCTTAACGTCATAACTTTCGCTGCCATCAAGATTAAGTGTTTTACGTGTTGTGCCTGGTTTAAATTCAAGCGGCAATACACCCATACCAATTAAGTTAGTACGGTGAATACGTTCAAACCCTTCAGCTGCAATAACTTGAACACCAGCAAGCCTTACGCCTTTTGCTGCCCAATCGCGCGACGAACCTTGGCCGTAGTCAGCCCCAGCGACGATAATAAGCGGTTGTTTACGCTCCATGTAAGTCTCTATTGCTTCCCACATACGTGTATTTTCACCTTCTGGCTCTATACGTGCATAGGAGCCCTGCTTCACTTCACCGTTTTCGTCCAGTACCATTTCATTTAATAGTTTAGGGTTTGCAAACGTGGCTCGTTGCGCGGTTAAGTGATCGCCTCGGTGGGTTGCGTATGAGTTAAAGTCTTCTTCTGGCACATTCATTTTAGTCAAGTATTCACCTGCAGCGCTGCTTGCCATAATTGCATTAGAAGGAGATAAATGATCGGTGGTAATGTTATCGCCTAGTACTGCTAATGCACGCATACCTGTCATACTGCGCTCGCCTGCTAATGCACCTTCCCAATAAGGAGGACGGCGAATATAGGTACTTTCTGGGCGCCAATCGTAGAGTGGGTCGTTATCTTCGCCGTAATCAACGGTTAAGTTAAACATTGGCTCGTATACTTTTCTAAACTGCTCAGGCTTAACGCTTTGCTTGATCACTGCATCTATTTCTTCATCAGATGGCCATAAATCTTTTAAGGTTACATCGTTACCTTGCTGATCTTTACCGAGTATATCTTTTTCTATATCAAAACGGATGGTACCGGCAATTGCGTAAGCAACCACAAGCGGTGGAGACGCTAAAAACGCTTGCTTAGCATATGGATGAATACGACCATCAAAGTTACGGTTACCCGAAAGCACCGCTGTTGCGTATAAATCGCGATCAATTACTTCTTGTTGAATTTTAGGGTCTAGTGCACCACTCATACCGTTACAGGTAGTACAGGCAAAACCAACAATACCAAAACCAAGCTGTTCAAGCTCTGGTAATAAGTTTGCGTCCTCAAGGTACGATTGCACTGCTTTAGAACCCGGTGCCAATGAGGTTTTAACCCAAGGTTTACGCATTAATCCTTTGGCATTTGCATTTCTCGCTAATAAACCTGCCGCAATTACATTGCGCGGATTACTGGTATTAGTACAGCTAGTAATAGCGGCAATAATACACGCGCCATCGGGCATTAAGCCTTCTTCGCTCTCAACAACGCCCGAAATACCTTCTTTAGCTAAATCGCTGGTAGATACACGACGGTGCGGGTTTGAAGGTCCTGCAATGTTGCGCCCAACACTTGATAAATCAAATTTAAGCACACGGTCATAATGCGCTGTTTTTAAGCTGTCGCTCCATAAACCTGCTGTTTTAGCGTAGTTTTCAACCAGTGCAATTTGCTCTTCATCACGACCAGTTAAACGCAAGTAATCAATGGTTTTATCATCAATGTAAAACATAGCCGCGGTTGCGCCAAATTCTGGGGTCATGTTAGAAATGGTCGCTCTGTCACCTAGGGTTAGTGCATCAGCCCCTTCACCGTAAAATTCGAGGTAAGTCGATACCACACGTTGCTCACGTAAAAATTCGGTAATAGCTAACACGATGTCCGTAGCAGTAATACCTGATTGGCGTTTACCTGTGAGTTCAACACCCACAATATCTGGTAAACGAATGTACGATGCTCGCCCTAACATTACGCTTTCAGCCTCAAGGCCGCCCACGCCTACAGCAATAACACCTAACGCATCAACATGAGGAGTATGGCTGTCGGTACCTACTAGCGTGTCTGGGAACGCAATACCATCACGGTTTTGAATAACCGGCGACATTTTCTCTAGGTTGATTTGGTGCATGATGCCATTGCCCGGTGGGATCACATCAATATTTTTAAACGCGGTTTTAGTCCAGTTTATAAAGTGAAAACGGTCATCGTTACGTCTATCTTCAATAGCGCGGTTTTTCTCAAACGCTTCAGGGTCAAATCCTGCGTGCTCTACGGCTAATGAATGGTCGACAATTAACTGAGTGGGCACCACAGGGTTTACTTTTGCAGGATCGCCCCCTTTCTCAGCAATTGCATCACGTAGACCTGCTAAATCAACAAGGGCTGTTTGCCCTAAAATATCGTGACATACAACGCGTGCCGGATACCACGGAAAATCTAAATCTTTTTTGCGCTCAATAATTTGGCTAAGCGCATCGGTTAACATATCGGGCTCACAGCGACGCACTAAATTTTCGGCAAATACCCGCGAGCTATAAGGGAGAGTGGCGTAAGCGCCCGGTTTAATGGCATCCACCGCGGCTTGAGTATCGTAGTAATCTACATTTGAGCCAGGTAAAGGCTTTCGGTATTGGGTGTTATTAATAATGGTCATAATAAATTCGCTAATTTGGTGACGGAGGAGAGTGTGGTAAAAGCGTTATAAACAATAAAAGGTGAGCCGAGTGCTCACCTTAAACGCTAACTGATTAGCCTCTTGATTCAATTGGTGTATAGCTACGTGCTTCAGGCCCGGTATAATCGGCACTTGGGCGAATAATACGGTTATTAGCACGTTGCTCTTTAACGTGTGCAGTCCAGCCAGTTACACGGCTCATTACAAAGATAGGCGTAAATAACTTAGTAGGAATACCCATAAAGTGATACGCCGATGCATGGAAAAAATCAGCATTACAAAATAGCTTTTTCTCACGCCACATAACGTCTTCACAACTTACTGATACTGGGTAAAGCACATCGTCACCTACTTCTGCCGCTAATTTTTCAGACCATTTTTTAATGATCACATTACGCGGATCCGACTCACGGTAAATCGCATGACCAAAGCCCATAATTTTGTCTTTACGCTCAAGCATACCCATAATTTCTTGCTCAGCATGTTCTGCACTCGAAAACGCTTGGATCATGTCCATCGCAGCTTCATTAGCCCCACCGTGTAATGGACCACGTAAAGTACCAATTGCACCCGTTACACATGAATGAATATCAGATAATGTTGACGCACATACACGCCCTGTAAAGGTTGATGCATTAAATTCATGCTCTGCGTATAAAATAAGCGATACATTCATTACTTGAGCAAAAAGCTCAGATGGCGCTTCATCATGCAGCATTGTTAAAAAATGCGCGCCGACAGAGTCATCATCCGTTTGTGTTTCAATACGCACACCATCATGAGTAAAGCGGTACCAATAACAAATAACACTTGGGAATATTGCAACCATACGGTCAATTGCATCATCTGCGCCACTAAAGTCGTTTTCCATTTCAAGGTTGCCCAGCATTGAACAGCCTGTTCGCATTACATCCATTGGGTGAGCGTCTTTTGGAATATTCTCAAGCACTGTTTTAAGTGCATCTGGCAAACCACGTAGGCTTTTAAGTTTAGCTTTATATTCTGCAAGTTCTGAGGTAGTTGGCAACTCGCCACGTGAAAGTAAAAATGATACTTCTTCAAATTGTGCTTTGTCTGCAAGCTCGCTAATATCGTAACCACAATATGTTAAACCTGAGCCTGTTTGCCCTACTGTACATAATGCTGTTTGACCTGCTACTTGTCCGCGAAGTCCTGCGCCACCTAATGCTTTATCGACCATGAGTATTCTCCTACTATTTTTTATTATTATTTATTTGCTGAAAAAAAGGTTATCAAGAGTGTTTTCATACGTGTGATAATCTAAAAAGTCATAAAGCTCAGCACGTGTTTGCATATTCTCAATCTGGCTTTGTTGTGAGCCTTCATTCAAAATAGCTGAATACACGTTTAACGCCGCTTTATTCATCGCTCTAAACGCACTTAACGGGTAAAGCACCATTTGCACGCCAACATCACTTAATTGCTCTTTTGTATAAATGGGCGTTTGACCAAACTCGGTAATGTTTGCCAAGATTGGCACATTAACCGCTTTAGCAAATGCCTGATAATCCGCAAGATCATGCACGGCTTCAGCAAAAATGGCATCTGCGCCCGCTTCAACACAAGCCGCAGCACGGTCAATCGCAGCGTTTAAGCCTTCTTTTTGAAACGCATCAGTACGCGCCATAATGTAAAAGTCGCTGTCTGTTTTAGCATCAACCGCTGCTTTTATACGGTCAACCATTTCGCTTTGGCTCACAATTTCTTTATTAGGGCGATGACCACAACGCTTTTGTGCTACTTGGTCTTCAATATGAAAACCTGCTGCGCCAGCTTTAGTCATTTCTTTTACTGTGCGCGCAATGTTAAATGCCCCGCCCCAACCTGTGTCTGCGTCAACCAATAAAGGTAAATCGCTGGCACCTGTGATACGGCGGATATCTTCAAGTACGTTATCAAGGCTGGTCATACCTAAATCAGGCATGCCGAAAGAGGCATTAGCAACCCCAGCACCTGATAGATAAATAGCTTGGTGACCCATTTTTTCAGCCATCATGGCTGTATAAGCATTGATAGTACCTACCACTTGCAATGGCTGGTTGTTTGCTATCGCCTGTTTAAACTTTGATCCTGCTGACATTGCTGTCTCCTTTGAACGGTCACTGCTCGAGGCAGCGTTTATTTTTAAATACTTACTATGACAGTGTGACTGTCTTAAATTACTGCGCAGCCTTCTTTTGTGCTGCTATTAAGTCAAATTTTGCTTGGATATTGGATTGTGATGCACTTATGTGGCGCTTCATCAATAACTCTGCTAATTCACCATCATGGTTCTCAATCGCGTTAATAATGGCTAAGTGCTCATCAAACGCTTTAGACACCCGCGGCCCTACCATGCCCATTTGCACACGGTACATGCGAATTAACTGATATAAACCGTTGCTTAATAAATGAATAAGGTGCTCATTCTTACTGGCTTTGATTATTCGATAGTGAAAGTCTAAATCACCCGCTTCTTGGTAATAAGACTCGCCTTCTTTTACTCGTTGTGTTTGCAAATGCTGGTTGAGTAATTGTTTTAAGCTTTGCACTTCATCAGCTGCCATATTGTCGGCAGCCAAGCGGCATGCTAAACCTTCAAGAGCACTGCGGACTTGATACACTTCGATTAATCGCTCCGCGGTAAGTGCAACCACTCTACACCCTACATTCGCCTTTCGTTCAATTAGGTAGCAACTTTCAAGGCGGTTCAGCGCTTCCCGAAGCGTTGCGCGGCTTACACCATAACGCTTAGCAAGCTCAGGCTCTGAAATTTTACTGCCTTGCTCAATACTGCCCTCAACAATCTCACGGCGCATATCGACAAACACCTGATCCGATGCGGTAGTAATAAGCGTTTTGCTAAAAGCGTCTTGTGTCATTGGTTACTTCTTTAAGATTGTCGACAATTCATGGTTACACTATGGTCTTTATGTGAAATTGTGTCAACCTTAAATCGACAAAAATGGAGCTTAAAACAAATTATTGTCGACATAAACAAAGTAAATACTAGTTAATATCCCTAATAACTAGTTAGCCCCCTTTAAGTGTCGACAGGTCATATCACCAAATTTATGTTTATGAGTACACATTGAAAATGATAGAATACGCTTTTATTCTTCTTCGTGAGCACAGCCTTGAACGCCAACACGTATATTCCTCAGCATTTTATAGATGATGTAGCCAGCTACTTACCTGCGCACCTAACACTAGACGATTTTATTAATGCGTGTCGCAAGCCACTGCGTAAGTCCGTACGTGTAAATACATTAAAAATGTCAGTTGAAGAGTTTAAACTTGCGGCAAAACAAAAAGACTGGCAGTTAACACAAATTCCTTGGTGTGAAGATGGTTTTTGGCTAGAGCGTCCTGCAGATGAAGAAAATGCCCTTGCCCTCGGTAATACCGACTTACATTTAAGTGGCGCAATGTATGTACAAGAAGCAAGCTCAATGCTACCACCCATGGCACTTAAAGAGTCACTCCTTGATGCTACGCATGTGCTCGATATGGCGTCAGCACCTGGCTCAAAAACATCACAATTAGCGGCATTGATGAACAATCAAGGTGTGCTTGTTGCCAATGAGTTATCGTCATCTCGTTTAAAGGTGCTTAGTGCTACGTTAAAGCGTATGGGTGTCGGTAATTGTGCACTCTCGCATTTTGATGGCGTCATATTTGGTGATTACATGTTCGAGTGCTTTGACAGCATATTGCTCGATGCGCCTTGCTCGGGTGAAGGCACAGTACGTAAAGACGCTGACGCCCTAAAAAACTGGTCGATTGAGTCGAATATTGATATTGCTAAAGTACAAAAAAGCTTAATTAAAAGCGCCTTTTATGCGTTAAAACCCGGTGGTACCTTAGTGTACTCAACCTGTACTTTAACACCGCTTGAAAACCAACAAGTGTGTGATTATTTGCTTGAGCAATTCCCTGATTGTATTGAAGCTCAAAGTCTAGCCAACTTATTTCCAAATGCAGAGCAAGCAACCACTGACGAAGGTTATTTACACGTTTGGCCGCAAACATTCGATAGTGAAGGCTTTTTTATCGCCAAGTTTAAAAAAGTTGTAAGTGCTGATAACCCTAATCAAAAAATCAAAAAAGGGGCCTTCCCTTTTCAACCATTTGATAAAAAAGCCAGCCAGAGTTTTACCGCGACTATAAAAAAACAGTTTGGTTTAAGCTCACTACCAGGGACCTTGATGCAGCGTGATAAAGAGCTTTGGTTATTCCCCGATGGGTTTAACGCAATTGAAAATAAAATTAAATATGCGCGGTTGGGGATTCAGCTAGGTATGATCCATAAAAACGGTGTACGGCTAACGCACGAATTTGCCACTGTATTCGGTGGGAGTTGTGTAAAAAATACCTATGCACTATCTGATCAGCAAGCAAACGATTACTTTCAAGGTAAAGACATCCGCTTAGCTGAGGTAACAAATGCAACTGATGAGGTGGTATTAACTTTATGTGGTTGCCCCATTGGCTTAGGTAAATGGCAAAAAAACAAAATCAAAAACTCACTACCACGAGATTTGGTACAAAATAGTCAACTAATCACATGGCAAGCATAAACTGTGGGTAAGTTGCAAATAAACCCTGTATAAAAATCACACTTTTTATAAATTAATTATGCAAGCGCTTGTTTTAACATAGTATAAAAAAACAACAATTATTGGGCGTTTTTACGTTTGTTAACTACACTTAATATTACTTTCTACTTCTCCCTTAACGAATAGAAGGTGTTTTTTAAAGTTAGCGCAGGCTCGCCAAGAGCCACCCCTAAGCCCAGAACAATGCGGATTCGTTCTGGGCATTTTTTTATCTTTAATATGCTTAAGTAGCATATATTTCACTTTCTTAATTTGTTTCCATAAAAGAAAAAGGAAACAAGTATGTTCAAACAATTACTGTTAATTTCTACTGCACTTTTTTGTGCCCAAAATGTAGCAGCTACGAATAAATACGTTGGCTTTGGTTACCCTGATCAAGCTCAAAACGCTATTAGCATTACGTTTGATGATGCCCGCCACAGCCAAGTTGATACCGGTTTAGCAATTTTAGATAAACATAATGTTAAGGCCACATTTTATGTATCACCTTTTAACGTTAAAGAGCGACTCGATAAATGGAAAAAAGCAGTGGCTGCTGATCACGAAATTGCCAACCACACAAGTTCGCATGTATGCACAGGTAACTTTGAATGGCTGCGCCAACTAGATCTATCGCTTGAACAAACAACCTTGAAGTGGCTAGAAAAAGATATCTTAGATGCGCAAGTGTATATAAAAGCTAATTTAGGGGTTACTCCTCGCGCGTTTGCCTACCCTTGCGGTAATACCTTTGTTGGTCGGGGTATAAATACCCAAAGCTATGTTCCGCTGATCGCAAAACACTTTGATACCGGCCGTACTTGGCTAGATGAAACAGCAAACAACCCAAATTTCACCGACTTTGCTCAATTAACGAGTCTGAAAATTGATGGCCTACGTTTTGATGAAATCATAGCAATGTTAGAGCAACTTCGAGGTAATAACAGCTGGCTTATTTTAGCTGGCCATGAAATCGGCAAAGGCGACCAATTTACCACTGATGTAAAAGTACTCGAGCAATTAATTAGCTATATTAAAGATCCGAAAAATAAATACTGGCTAGGTACTGTGAGTGAAGTTGCGGATTATATTCAACACCATAGAGATGAGATTTAATGCTCTAAATCAAACTCGGTGGTGCGCCCATCCCCATGAATTAGCTCGTACTTATCAAGGTTACCTTGCTCCAAACTAATTAAGCTGATGGCGGAGTCACTCACTAAATATTTTTGTCCTTCACCTTTGGTTTGATGTTTATCAACTTCCATTTGCCAACGTTTGGTAAAAAAGTTGAGAGGACTCTTGGGGGCATATAAAATTGAATCGAGCTTGTCGAGAATATTTATTAACTTACGCGGGAATTCGTTTTTAATCCCGCTGGCTGTAAGTTGCCATATACGGTTAGGGTGTTTACCAAAGCGTTTTTGCACTGAAAAACAAAATGAGTAATGTACGTCGCCAGATAAAATAAGCGTTTCTTTGGGAGTGTCGTCACGGCGAAAGGTATCGAGTAACTTTTTCGCCGAGCCTTCATGTGCCATCCAGTTCTCAACATCAACCAATAATGGTTGGCCGCAAATATTAAACATTGCTTGGATGGCTTCTATCGATTTAACACCAAAAACTGGCGCAGGCGACACGATAATTACTTGCTCATGAGTTAATAAGCTGTCTTCAAGCTCTGTTAACCGCTCCCAATCCAATAAACCTGATGGTTCATTAAAGTTTTGCTCGTTGCGCCAACGATGGGTGCGTGTATCAAGCACCACCACTTTGGGCACGGTATTAAGCTCGTAATGCCAAAGGCTAAACTCTAAAATGGTTTTATCAAAGGGTTTAAATTGCCACTGCTTATCTGTAGTAAAACTGTGTTGAAACGGTTTTAAAAGGCTTTTAGTTTTATTTCCTGCATCATTGCCAAACCCTTGAAATAGCCAATAACTAATTAAACCATTATTAACGATTCGCCTACTAACTGGGTGCTGATAGATAACTTGCTCCCACCCTGCGGTTAAGTTCCAGTCATCGGTCACATCATGATCGTCAAACATCATAAAGCTGGGTACATTGGCAAATAAAACTTGTGCGTCTTTTAGGCCGTCTTTAAAACCTGATAAGGCCGCTTTTTCATTATCAAATATTTGCTGACATTTAGCTGTACTCGCTTGGTAATGAATGCTGTCAAAATCAATTAACTGCCAAACAGATGGGCTAAAATTTAATAAATAAAGGGCAATAAACTCTTCAAAAAACACTAAATGGTTATCGGCTTTTAAACTTGAAAAATGTGGTACGTCTTTTTTCAGCCAATACCCTACCCCAATTTTATTTCGCTTTTGCCAAGGTACTTTGGGTAAATACAAATGACGCTGATACAGCTGTTGTTGTAAGTCTTGGGGTAAGTCTATATCAAGCGGTTGCTCTTTATAAATACCCAGCACATCGATTAAACGAGAAATCGCGATTAGCGTGGCACCGGCGACATCATCGGCATAAACTTGATCCCCTGATAGCAGCAAAATATCAGCGCCTATTTCATTATCACTGCGCTTTGCTTGTACAAAGTGATTAGCAGCAACCAAACTATCTTTTGCAGGATGATGAGGGTTTCGACACGAGCCGTGTAAAATTTGCCTTAGCGTGTTGGGTATTGCAAATTCTGGGGTATGTTTATTCGGGTAACAAAATGCGTTGAGAGCAATTTCTTTGTCATTATTAAACAATCGGTAACTGATTAATTCATCAAAAGGAAACTCAACACCGATAGGCTTTACAATAACGAAGTGTAAGAATAGTTGCTCACCTAAACGAATCGGCTCATGTTCACAGTAGGTATCATAATGAGCAAGTTCAATACGACAGTTAATTGGGATCGAGGTTGCAAATTGAATACAAACCTCATTTATATCAGCACGGCGCACCATTGGCCCCATTAAAAGTAGAGGAAGTGGTGCTTGGCTCATAAAGTGTTAACCTGCTAAATTAAATAAGGAATAAAAGTTGGCTGTGGTCGCAGTTGCGAGCTTTTTATAACTAATGCCTTTAAGTTCACTAATATAATAAGCCACATCTTGCACATACGCTGGCTGATTTGTTTTACCACGATAAGGCACAGGTGCTAAATAAGGCGAGTCGGTTTCGATAAGTAGTCTATCGAGTGGAATTTGTTTAACGACGTCTTTTAGCTCTACAGCATTTTTGAATGTAACAATACCAGAGATAGAAATATAAAAACCCAAATCAATGGCTTTTTTAGCCATATCCCAGTCTTCGGTAAAACAATGTAATACACCACCGCATTTTTCAGCATTGTGCTCGCGCATTAAGTTAATCGTGTCGGCGCGGGCATCACGGGTATGAATAATTAACGGCTTGTGTAATTGGTTTGCCACTTCAATATGGCCAACAAAACTCTCTTGCTGAATCGTATGGGTGTCTTTTGAATAGTAATAATCAAGGCCAGTTTCGCCAATCGCAACCACTTTGTCGTGGCTTGCTAAATCAATTAAGCGTTGTTTATCAAGAGCATCTTTTTGATCAAGTGGGTGTACGCCGCAAGAAGCCGAAACATCGTTATAATCTTTAATTTTATCAAGCATGCTAGGGAATTGATCTAACGTGACACTCACACATAAAAAGTGTTCTACTTGTTTTTCGCGTGCGCTATCAAGTACTTGGTCTAGGTTTAAATCAAGTTTATCAAAATCGAGTCGGTCTAAATGGCAATGAGAATCTACAATCACGGTTGCTGCTTACTACATGGTATAAGTTGGATTACCAGAGTTTAACATAGTCCCTAGTAATTTTTCGATCTTCGCATTAAGGTTAGTTTTATCATCTAAAAAGCTGATACCTATACCCGGTGGGTTTGAGCTTTGCGCACCTTGTGGTGTGATCCACGTGACTTTACCCGTTATGACATCATCTTCAAGGGCATCAGGTAAGGTTACTTTTAACGCCAGTGAATGCCCCATTTCGTAACGCATATTTGTCCGTACAAATAAACCACCGGTTTTTAAATACGGCATATAGCTGCGATATAGCTCATCTAAGTCTTCTAAATCAACAAGTAGTTCTTGCATAAAAATCCTAATTATTGTTATTTACGTAGTGAGTACGCCAAACGAGAAATAGCTAAAGGCAGATTGAGCCCCAGCACTTGCGTACTATTTTGATAAAATTCCGTTAAAGCCTGTTGTGACTGCTGATAAGTATCAAAATCCATACCAGACACGAGTTGTTGCTTTAACTGCTCACTAATAAATAAACAAAAGACCCGTACTAGTTCACTGTCTTTATTTATTATATCTACTAACGCACTGAAATTATGGCCTTGTTTTAGTTCAGTTGCAAACTTATAGAGTTGATCAACGCTCTCTAATTGCTCAGCCTCTTGCCAAGCTTGAACTAATAAAGGCTGTTTATAAAACAAACTAAGCCAAGGGTAGTCAATTATTTGTAATGATGCGAGCCACTGTTGAGCACTCACTATATCAGACACTTGTACATCAGTACGCGAACAACGGCTTAATATGGTTGCGGGTAACTGCGTGGTTGTCGTGCTGGTAAGTAATAAAAACCGTTCAGGGCTTGGCTCTTCAAGTGTTTTTAACAGTGCATTTGCCGCGGCTGTGGTCATTTTGTGGCAGTCTTTTATGATCACCACCTTATTGCCGTTTTGCGCCGCTGAATGACTCATAAAGTGACTCACTGTACGAATATCATCAACCCCAATACTCTGCCCTTCAATTGTGACATTAAATTTATCGGGGTGTGTGCCCGCTTGATTCAAATGACAACTCTTACATTGACCACAAGGTTGAACACCGTTTGGGTGTTGGCACAATAGCGCATTGGCAAGTTGTTCAACTAAGGCAGCTTTACCAACACCTTGCTGACCATTAAATAATTGACCATGATGAAAACGCCCAGCTGCAAAGCTAGTACTAAGTTGTTGTTCAATATCGTTGAGCCATGGGTAGGTCATATTAATTATTACTTTGCAAAAGCTGCTCTAAAACCGCAATGATATCATTATGAACTTGCGCCATCGTTTGATTTGCATTGACCGTTTTAATGGAATCATCGCTATTTGCAAGTGCTAAATAGCGTGCACGAGTGCGCTCAAAAAAGCTCAACGCTTCTTGTTCAATTCTATCTAACTCTCCGCGGCCTTTCGCACGGGCTAAGCCGATTGAAGGCTCAATATCTAAGTAAATTGTTAAATCAGGCTTCAGCCCTTTTAATACAATATCAGAAAGTGCTTTTAACGTTGTATGCTCGATTTCTCGCCCACCACCTTGATACGCTTGCGATGATAAATCATGGCGGTCGCCAAGTACCCACTGACCATTATTAAGCGCAGGACGAATAACATTATTAACTAATTGAGAACGCGCTGCATACATGATCAACAACTCTGTTTCGCTGGCAATCTGCTCTTGGTGATTCGCTTTTATCAAACTACGAAGCTGCTCAGCAAGCGGGGTACCACCAGGCTCTCGTACATTGACAAAATCAACATTATGCTGGGTTAAAAACTGCTGACAAATTGAAATAGCAGTTGATTTACCTGCTCCTTCTAGCCCTTCGATCACAATAAATTTTGCTGTCATGGTATCTCTTTTAGTAATTCAGATTGCGACTGGCTAGTTACTTAATTGTTTTTGATAACGTAAGTAATCTTGCACAGCTTTGTTATGTGCTTTAAGTGTTTTTGAGAATTGATGGCTGCCATCTCCTTTCGCAACAAAATACACATAATCAGATTTTGGTGGGTTGACCGCTGCTAAAATCGCCGCCTTCGAGGGCATAGCAATTGGCGTTGGCGGTAAACCATTTATTTTATAGGTATTATACGGTGTGTAACTGGTTAAGTCTTTGCGTTTAATATCGCCATCATAAGCAGTCCCTAGACCATAAATGACGGTAGGATCGGTTTGTAGACGCATTTTTGAATTAAGCCTATTCGTAAACACAGACGCTATCATAGGTCGCTCGCTTGCAAGACCGGTTTCTTTTTCGATAATTGAGGCCATGATCAAAGCCTCGTACGCAGAATTAATTGGCAAATTATCGGCACGTTGCTGCCAAGCATCAGCTAAAATCTGTTTCATCAAAGTGTGCGCACGCTTGAGCAATAAGCTTGCACTATCGCCAGCATGGTAGTGGTATGTATCTGGGTATAACCAGCCTTCTAAATGCTGATCTGAGCCTAAGATTTGTTGACTTAAGTTATCCTGAGTTAAATCTTGGTTTAAATTAGCTGCATTTTGAATTGCCGCTAGCACATCCCGTACTGTCTGCCCTTCGATAATGGTAAAACTAAAGCTAACTTGTTCACCTTCATTAATACGACGAATATTATCAAGTACTGTGCCTTGGTTTAGCTCGTAAAGGCCTGCTTTTAAATCAGTGAGACTAGGGTCTAATTTTGCCACTATCTGATACTTAAAACAGCTATTAAGCCATTTTCTTGCCTGCCACTGCTGGCATAGCTGATTAAACCCTGTACCATTTTTTACTTCAAATTGAGTATTAGCGGGAACGGCTAAGGTGCTGTTAATAGTCGCTTGTAATTGCTGATAGCCAATCGCTGTTGTTAACAAAGCTAAAGCTATAATGCCCATTATCACTTTTAACACGTAAACTCCTTGGCGATTAAACCATTTAATACGCTTAAACTATTATCAATATCAAAGTTAACATTATCAATTGTTTTTACAGGTATAACAGCTATTAAGCTATTACAAATAAATACTGCATCCATTTGTTTTAATTGTTTTAATGTTAAATTCACAAACTCTATAGGCAATTTAGCACATAACGATTGCAGGTAAACCCCTTTAATTCCACACTCATTAAGTAAAGGGCTAAAGAGTCGTCCGTCTTTAATTGCAAATACATTGGCTGTAGAGGTTTCTATCACATTGTTTTGATAATCAAGAACCAGTACATCATCACTATCTTGTGTTTGCATGGCTTGCTTGATCATGACTTGCTCTAACCTGTTTAGTGTTTTTAGGCCAGCAAGTAATGGTTGAGATGCCAATTTTATGGGGCTTACAGCTAAGCTAAGGCCTTTTGTAGCCAATGCTTCATAATGAGCTGGAAAATCAACAACGCTGAGCACAATGTTTAATAACGGTTGCTCAGGTAAACCGTACCCACGCCCGCCTTCGCCGCGCGTAACGAGCACTTTAAGGACTGCACATTTTTGTGTTGCAATAAGTTGGCTGATTGCAGCTTCAAGTTCAATAAAGTCTATTTCAGGAAATGCTAAACGGCTTGCGCACTCAATTAATCTCGCACGATGCAATGACCAATGTTCAACATTGCCATCAACAATCTTTGCTGTAGTAAAAAAGCCATCACCATAGTTTAAGCCGCGATCACGGTTACTAACAACACTAGGCTGTTCAGTGATTATATTTTGTTGTATTTGTTGTGTATTCTGCATATAAAAAAGCCCAGTCACAACTGGGCTATTATTCTGTCTCGTTGTTTAAAAATATTATACCTTTTTAAATAGCAACGAGCCATTAGTACCACCAAAACCAAACGAGTTACATAATGCGTAGTCTAATTTCGCATCACGTGCTGTGTGAGGAACATAATCCAAATCACAGCCCTCATCAGGGTTATCAAGGTTAATTGTTGGGCTTACTTTTTGATCTTGCAACGACAAAATAGTAATGATTGATTCAACTGAACCTGCAGCACCGAGTAAGTGACCCATCATTGATTTAGATGAACTCACCATCACATCTTTGGCTGCATCACCAAAGATAGATTTAACCGCTGAAGTTTCTGCTTTATCACCTGCGTTGGTAGAAGTACCGTGAGCGTTAATATAACCCACCTGATCAGCATTTACGCCTGCATCGTTTAACGCATTTTCCATCGCAAGGGCTGCACCTGCACCATCTTCAGGAGGCGAAGTCATGTGGTATGCATCACCACTCATGCCAAAGCCAACGAGCTCTGAGTAAATTTTAGCGCCACGTGCTTTAGCGTGCTCATATTCTTCAAGTACAATAACACCGGCGCCGTCTGCAAGTACAAAACCATCACGGTCTTTATCCCAAGGCCGCGAAGCTGCTTGTGGGTCATCGTTACGAGTTGAAAGCGCGCGAGCCGCATTAAAGCCACCCATACCAATTGGTGTCGAGGCTTTTTCAGCGCCCCCTGCTACCATGGCATCAGCATCACCGTATGCAATCATACGAGCTGCATGACCGATGTTGTGTAAACCTGTAGTACAGGCTGTGACAATCGAAATATTTGGACCACGTAGACCGTGCATTATCGATAAATGACCCGAGATCATATTGATAATAGTCGACGGCACGTAAAAAGGAGAAAGCTTACGTGGGCCACTGTTTAATAGTTTTATGTGGTTTTCTTCGATTAACGTTAAACCACCAATACCTGAACCAACAGCAACACCAACGCGCGGTGCATTTTGCTCTGTGATTTCAAGGCCAGAATCTTGTAGTGCTTGAACACCCGCTGCTATGCCATATTGGATAAACAAATCCATTTTTTTAGCATCTTTAGGCGACATATTAAAGTCAGACGCATTAAAATCATTCAGCAAGCCTGCGAATTTGGTGCCAAAACTTGAAGTATCGAAATGCGTGATAGTTTGAATACCACTTTTGCCGTTTAACAAGCCTTGCCAGGTTGATTCAACATCGTTACCTAGCGGTGTCAACATTCCTAAGCCAGTTACGACTACTCGACGTTTAGCCACGGGTTGCCTCCAATAAGGGAATTATTATTTTAGGTGGGGTGTGTACTAAATTAATTAGTATCATATTACGGATAGATTAAGGGCAGCGAATGCTGCCCTTAATTTGCGATTGATTACTCAGCGTGAGCTGTAACGTAATCGATTGCAGCTTGTACTGTTGTGATCTTTTCAGCTTCTTCGTCTGGGATCTCAGTGTCAAACTCTTCTTCAAGAGCCATTACTAATTCAACAGTATCAAGTGAATCTGCGCCTAAGTCATCAACGAAAGAAGCTTCGTGCTTTACTTCTTCTTCTTTAACACCTAGTTGCTCAATGATGATTTTCTTTACGCGTTCTTGGATGTCGCTCATTCTTCTTTCCTTTATTAAAAACGCCAATGCGTTATTTTCAGATTGCGGCGTAGTTTACGGCGCATAATTCTGTGATTCAAGGATTTGCTGATAATTATTTATCTGGTCAAACCTCTTGAGGGTTATTTGTGTCTTTTATCGCTTATTTTCACAGCGAATTCAAGTATGTTTAAAGCAAGATCACAAAAAATTCAACATTTTTCGACAAACTCGCTTAAAACAAATTAGGAACAAAGTTCCTTAAACCATGTACATTGCGCCGTTAACGTGCAGCGTTTCGCCCGAAACGTACGCAGCAGCATCTGATGCTAAGTAACAAACAGCAGCCGCAATTTCGTCTGGTTGACCTAAACGACCTGCAGGTACATTAGCAAGCGTTGCTGCTTTTTGCTCTTCTGTCAACTCATCTGTCATGTCTGTTTGAATAAAACCAGGCGCAACAACGTTTACGGTAATACCGCGCGACGCTACTTCACGGGCTAACGATTTAGAAAAACCGATTACACCCGCTTTAGCCGCAGCGTAATTAGCTTGCCCAGCATTACCCATAGTGCCCACAACTGAGCCAATGTTAATGATACGGCCATTCTTTTTCTTCATCATTGGGCGTAATACCGCTTTAGATAAACGGAATATAGAGCTTAAGTTGGTGTCGATGATATCATCCCACTCACCGTCTTTCATACGCATCAATAAGTTATCACGGGTAATACCGGCATTATTGACTAATACATCAATATCGCCTAAATCTGCTTTTATTGCAGCAAGTGTCGCCTCAATCGATGCAGGATCGGTTACGTTTAACGCATAGCCTTTACCATTATCACCTAAATATTCACTGATTTTAGCAGCGCCTGATTCACTCGTTGCAGTACCTGCAACTTTAGCACTTTGAGCCACTAAGGTCGTTGCAATTGCTTTACCGATACCACGGCTCGCGCCAGTAATAAGGACAACTTTGCCCTCTAGTGAAAATAAATTTGCCATTATTATCCTACTCTTATTTAGCTTCATCAATGGCAGCTTGGCTATTCACCGAACCACATACCATTGCTTTATCAATACGTTTTGCTAACCCCGTCAATACTTTACCTGGGCCAAATTCGTAGCTTTGGGTTATACCCTGTGCTACCAATGCTTGTACTGTTTCGGTCCAGCGAACTGGGCTATATAATTGACGTACTAATGCATCTTTAATTGCATCAGCTGCATTCTCAGCACTGACATCAACGTTATTAATTACATCACACTTAGGTGTATTAAATGTTAAAGCGGCTAAATCAGCTGCTAGTTTATCTGCAGCAGGCTTCATCAATTCACAATGCGAAGGTACGCTTACTGACAGTGGCAATGCACGTTTAGCACCTGCTTCTTTACACGCTTCTGACGCTCTATCTACGGCCGCTTTGTGCCCGGCTATAACAACTTGGCCTGGCGAGTTATAATTTACCGGTGCTACAACTTCATCTTGCGCTGATGCGCTACAAGCAGCTTTTATTTCATCATCGCCAAGACCGATGATTGCAGCCATTGAACCCACACCCGCAGGCACGGCTTCTTGCATGTATAAACCACGATTTTCAACGAGTTTAACTGCCTGAGCAAGGCTCAGTACGTCTGCACACACTAGTGCAGAGTATTCACCTAAACTGTGACCAGCCATAGTAACCTCTGCGTCTGGGTTAGCTGTTAACCATTGACGATAAATAGCAACCGAAGCAGTTAATAAAGCAGGTTGAGTACGGTGGGTTTGGTTTAGTTCTTGTTCTGGACCGTTCAGTACGAGTGCTGCTAAGTCATAACCAAGTGCGTCTGACGCCTCAGCAAATGTTGCTTTTACAATATCAGACTCTGCAAGTAACTCACTTAACATACCCACAGATTGTGAGCCTTGACCTGGAAAAACAAGTGCGATTTTTTGTGCCATACTTTGCTCTTTTTTATTAAACAAATAAATAAATGTTTAAGTAAGCGCCTGACATAATTAATTACTCGTCAGCCGTTACTTTTGTAGTTGAATGTGTTTGCTCGAAGATAGCGGCTATTTTCTCGGGAAGTTGGCGTTCTACTTCTCTGGCAGCTTCATCGATTGCAGCATGAAATGCTTTAGCTGATGCATTTCCATGGCTTTTTACAACAATACCGCGCAATCCTACCAGAGAAGCGCCGTTATACTGGTCGGGGTTCACCCTTTTATAGAGTTTTTTTATGACAGGGCGTAGCATAAAAGCCATGCATTTATAGAAAAAGTGTTTTCTCAGCGCTTTTGTTAGCTTAAACATAATCAGCTTTGCGATGCCTTCACAGGTTTTAAGCGCAACATTGCCCACAAAACCTTCACACACGATAACATCTGACTTACCCGTGAATATATCACTGCCTTCACTGTAACCCGTGTAATTAATGTAATCACATTGCTGCATAAGCTGCGCGGCTTGTTTAATATCTTCATGGCCTTTTATGTCTTCTGAGCCAATATTTAATAAGCTGACTTTCGGATTATCACAACCGAGTGCTTGACCTGCAACCACTGAGCCCATAATACCAAACTGATATAGGGTTTGCGCATCACAGTGCACGTTTGCCCCTAAATCAAGTAAATATACTGGGTGTTTTTGCTCGGTTGGAACCGCTGAAATCAATGCGGGGCGTTTAACGCCGGGCAACATTTTCAATACGTAATGCGCCATAAACAATAATGCACCGGTATTACCAGCACTTACGCACGCTTGTGCCTCACCTGATTTAACCAAATCAAGGGCTACGCGCATTGATGAATCTTTTTTAGAACGTACTGCTAAAGCAGGCTCACAGCCATTAGTGACCACTTCACTGCAGTGACGAATAGTTAATCTTGGATGAGATAAAGAATCGAGAGATTCAAGTTCTTTAGATATTACTTGCTCATTACCACATAAGATGAGTCTTAAGTTGGCATTGGCATTTACCGCGTTAACGGCTGCGGGGATAGATGAACGGGGGCCATAATCGCCCCCCATCATATCTAACGCAATGGTTAGATTGGTCAGCATATAAGCAATCTCTTAGTTAGAAATTACTTGAACGCCTTTGTAGTAACCATCTGCAGTCACATGGTGACGACGATGAGTCTCACCAGATGTTTGGTCTACAGTTAAAGTTGGACCACTGATCGCATCGTGTGAACGGCGCATGCCGCGTCTTGCACGAGACTTTTTGCTTTTTTGTACAGCCATAGTCTTCTCCTAAGAATCTTTCTTAAGTTGTTTCAAAATATCAAATGGATTTGGTTTATCATCTTCCGCCTTTAATACACCAAAGCTGGCAGGCTTTGCTGAATAACTGCATGAAGCTTCGTTGTGTGTAGGCACTAATGGAACTGCTAATAATAGTTCGTCTTCGATTAACTCGTAAACGTCTATTTCACCATTTTCATCAAGTGCTACTTCATCGTAGTCTTCTGGAAGATCATCTGACTCTGCATCCAAACCGACTGGCGAATACACAAAGTCTTGATCCAAATCCAACCCTAAATCACCATTACAACGTTGACAAGTTACAGTTACGTGTGTGGACAAATTGCCACGGATCACAACTAAACCTTGCTCATCATTCTTGCAATGAATTTTTACCGCTATTTCACCTACTTCTTCCTGGATAACTTCTCGTAAACGAGTCAGTTTCTCAAGCTGTACAATACCGTCATAACTTAAACGGTGCTGAGCTGCTTTACCTGGATGAAGAGTGATGGGAATTTTCACCTTTTGCATAGGGGCTGCATCATATAGATAGTTACTTAGTTAGTCAAAGTAAAAAACCATTTTTAGCTGGTTTTTCCTGATTCATTTCTTTGTTTTGCCAACGGATCTGATTTATCCTAACTCAATCTGATTTTCATTAGGAAAATAATCCATGCAGCACTCACTTATTTTAGCTTCAAGTTCACCCTTTCGTCAGTCTTTATTGCAAAAATTTAATCTTCCATTTGCCAGTTTTTCCCCTGATGTTGACGAAACACCTATTGCCAACGAATCATCCAGCCAGTTAGTTATGCGCTTAAGTGCATTAAAAGCCCAAGCCGCAAAAGGTCAATTTGACAACGGGCTGGTCATTGGTTCAGATCAAGTCGCGGTTTTTAATGATCAAATATTAGGTAAACCACATAATAAAGAAAACGCCATTAAACAGCTCAGCTTATTTAGTGCAAATACGGTTACGTTTCTAACAGGTTTAACTGTGTACGATTTAAATACCGACAGGTCAAAAACCATTGTAGAGCCTTTTGAGGTGACATTCAGAACACTCACATCAGCACAAATAAGTGCTTACTGTGATGCTGAACAACCGTATAACTGCGCGGGAAGCTTTAAAAGTGAAGGACTCGGTATTTGTTTATTTGAAAAGCTAAGCGGCGATGATCCAAATAGCTTAATTGGACTACCGCTGATTAAACTCAGCCAAATGTTGACTGAGTTTGGATTAGACGTACTAGACAACCAAGCCGGCTAGTCGAGTAACAGCGCAGATAACTGCTGATATGAGCCAACCGTAGCAATTGGCTCAAATTCGTTTAGTTGCGCTTCATTATGCACCCCCATAGTGACACCTAACCGGTCAATATGAGCAGCCTGAGCCATCGCCATATCAATTTTAGTATCACCAATCATCAGCGCTTCATCAGCACTTACATCAAGCTCTTTAAGTAGCTGAAGCAACATATCTGGTGACGGTTTAGATTGTGCATCATCGCTTGTGCGTGTGGTCGAAAAATAATAACCAAGCTTTGTTTCTTCCAATAAACGCTCAAGCCCTATTCGGCTCTTCCCTGTCGCTACCGCTAACATAACGCCTTTGGCTTTTAAACTTGCCAATGTCTCTGCTACATCGGCAAATAAAGGCGTAGGTGTTACATCAACATATTTATACTGATGCTTATATTGTGCAATCAAATCAGCGTATAAATTGGCGTTACCGGGGAATAACTTCGCCACGGCATGCTCAAGCGATAAGCCAATAATATTTTTTATTGCCTCATCACTTGACGGCACTAAGCCACATACTAATGCAGATTCGCGCATACAATTGACGATTTTAGTCACCGAATCCATTACGGTGCCATCCCAATCAAATATCACTAATTTATAATTTTTCACGATTTAGCTGCGCGTAACGTTTTTATGCAATTAGTTAACGTTTTATCAAGTGGCGCTTCAACACGCATAGTGGTTTCGTTTTTAGGGTGATAAAAACTCAAATCATGGGCATGTAAAAATAATCGATTCAAACCAATTTTACGCATGCCGGCATCAAATGCCTGATCGCCATATTTATCATCACAGGCAATTGGGTGACCTTGGCACTGGGTGTGAACACGGATTTGGTGAGTACGCCCTGTTACTGGTGATGCTTGTACTAACGAACATTCATCAAAACGTTCAAGTACTTTAAAACGGGTATGTGATGGCTTGCCCTCCTCGCTATTATCTACCCTGACAATGCGCTCGCCGGACTGCAAGGTATTTTTGCGTAAGCCCTCTTTCACATTCTTGGTTTTAGACTCCCACTGGCCATCGACAAGTGCCCAATAGTTTTTTTCCATGGTTTTTTCACGCAGTTGCTCATGTAAAGCCGTTAATACAGAGCGACGTTTTGCGATTAATAAACAGCCAGAAGTGTCACGGTCGAGTCGGTGAACGAGTTCAAGGCTACGCTCATCTGGGCGCAATGAGCGTAATGCCTCAATTAAGCCATAACTTAGACCACTGCCACCATGCACAGCCATACCCGAAGGTTTGTTGATCACAATAAGGTATTTGTCTTCAAATAAAATGGCATCTTCAAGCTGCTTAACTTTTTCAAGTTTACTTGGTACAAAGTCGTCTTGACGATCTCCAATTTTAATCGGAGGTATACGTACCACATCATCAAGCTGGAGTTTATATACAGGTTTAATGCGTTTTTTGTTAACTCGCACCTCACCTTTACGTAAAATCTTATAAACAGCGCTTTTAGGCACCCCTTTTAAATGGGTAATAAGAAAGTTATCAATCCGTTGACCTAGGTGGTCTTCGGTAATCGTGACGAAAGATACTTGTAAGCCGGTTTTTTCTGACATTGCCTAATCACTGATTTAAGTAAAATAATTTAGTTGCTAACACGGTTATAATAGTGGGATAATCACCGTCGCAGATTTAAATTTGCAATAACAACGGTGCTTTTTAACACATTAAGACATTCGTGATGCACATTCTAGGTAATTGATCATACAGATCCGAGATAAGTTTTCCAAAGCTTTTATACAGACCTAGTTTACACGTGCGTTCAATTAACTACGGTGCGCGTAATATATCGTAAGTTAAGTTTGAGCATGAACAGCCTTAATTGCAGAAATAAAAGCAATTTGAACAGATAATTTGTCTGATCGTGACGGCGTTAAACGCCGTTCAGCAGATGTGCTGTAAATGCACAAGTTTATTTAATAAATGGTCGACTCAGGACAAAACACCAAGACGATGCTGTACAACAGCCGCTAGTTTTGTCGCCATTATGAACCTAATAACGTGACAACTCGTTATTGTCAGCCAGCACCATAAAGATACTTGTAATTAATACAGCACCAAGCTCCGCCACAGTTCCAGTCGTGAGACTGCATAAAAAGAAGCGAAAGGGGCAACTGAACAGGCGAAAAGTTTCGTCATGTCAGCGACATAACACAGTAGAGTAACAATATGAAACGTATGCTAATCAATGCGACGCAGCAAGAAGAAATGCGCGTAGCACTGGTTGATGGCCAGCGCCTGTATGATTTAGATATCGAAAGCCCGGGTCACGAACAAAAAAAAGCCAATATTTATAAAGGCAAGATCACACGTATTGAACCGTCATTAGAAGCAGCCTTTGTTGATTACGGCGCTGAACGACACGGTTTCCTTCCTTTAAAAGAAATCGCTCGTACTTACTTTCCGCAAGGTTACACCTTCCAAGGTCGTCCGAACATTCGTGACGTAATAAAAGAAGGCCAAGAAGTTATCGTACAAGTTGATAAAGAAGAACGCGGCCAAAAAGGCGCGGCACTTACTACCTTTATCAGTGTTGCCGGAAGCTACTTAGTACTTATGCCGAATAACCCTCGTGCTGGCGGTATTTCACGTCGTATCGAAGGTGATGAACGTACTGAGCTAAAAGAAGCATTGAGCCGTTTAGAATTGCCTAAAGGCATGGGCTTAATTGTTCGTACAGCAGGTGTAGGTAAATCGTTTGAAGAACTAAACTACGATTTAAAAGCACTCCTTGTTCACTGGGATGCGATTCAACAAGCATCAAACAGTGGCAAAGCGCCGTTTTTAATCCACCAAGAAAGCAACGTGATTTTCCGTGCTATTCGTGATTATTTACGCCGCGACATTGGTGAGATCTTAATTGATAAGCCGCGTGTATTTGAAGAAGCTAAAGCCCATATCGAGCGTTTTCGCCCTGATTTTATGAGCCGTGTAAAACTTTATTCTGGCGAAGTGCCATTGTTTACACATTATCAGATTGAAAGCCAAATCGAATCTGCGTTCCAACGTGAAGTACGTCTGCCTTCTGGTGGCTCAATTGTGATTGACCCAACTGAAGCGCTTACTTCTATCGATATCAACTCATCAAAAGCCACTAAAGGCGGTGATATCGAAGAGACCGCACTGAACACAAACTTAGAAGCCGCAGACGAGATTGCTCGCCAATTACGTTTACGTGATTTAGGTGGTTTAATTGTTATCGACTTTATCGATATGACACCACCGCGTCATCAGCGTGAAGTAGAAAACCGCTTAAAAGATGCTGTTCGCCCAGATCGTGCCCGTGTACAAATTGGTAAAATTTCACGCTTCGGTTTACTTGAAATGTCACGTCAACGTCTTCGCCCTTCACTAGGTGAAGCAAGTCAAGGACCATGTCCTCGCTGTAGTGGTCAAGGCACTATTCGTTCAAACGAGTCAATTGCATTATCAATTCTGCGTTTAATCGAAGAAGAAGCCATTAAGGACAATACAGCGCAAGTTAACGCACAAGTGCCTGTTGCTGTTGCTGCTTACTTACTAAACGAACAGCGCCGTAGCGTACACCGTATTGAAAAACGTCATAGCTGTGATGTAGTGATCATTCCGAATCAACACATGGAAACACCGCACTACGAAGTTATGCGCTTACGTAAAGATGAAACACTTGAAACAGTGAGCTATGACCAAGTTGTAGCACCTGAACCAGAAGTGTTTGAGACATCTAAAACACCTGCTGTTGCAGTACGTGAAGAGCCAAGATTGAAAGGTGTCGTAATGCCTTCAACCCCAGCTCCTCAAGCGGCTGAAAAACCAGCTCCAACGCAACAAACAGCTGTACCTAATGCCACCGAGCAAGTAGGCCTGTTAGCAAGCATTGGTAATTGGTTTAAGTCTTTATTCGCTGACTCAAGTGAAAAGCAAGAGCCAGAGAAAAAAGAACAAAGCAACAAACCAAATACGCGTAATAACCGTAATCGTAACAACGAGGGTGATAACCGCCGTCGTAATAACCAACGTCGTCGTAATAACAACTCACGTAACAAACCACAAAATGAACGCAATGAACGCTCTACAGAGGAAGTTACTGCAGTTGATAGCAGCAACACTGAGCAAAAAGAGAACAAAAACGAGAACCGCAATAAGCGCCGTCGTAATCCGAACTCTCGTAAACGCAATGAAAACCGCAATGATGACAAAAAGCCAGCAACTCATGTTAAAGAGTCTGTAGAAAATAAAGACGCTAACGTTGAAAAAACTGAGCAAAAGCCAAAAGCACGTCGTCAACGTCGTAATATTCGCAAGAAAGTTCGTGTGCAAAATGACGAAACTACCGCTGTAGATTCAACAACTGAACAAACGCCAGTACAACAGCCTGTAAAAGCCGCTGAAGAAAAGCCTGAGGCAAAACCTGTTGTTGAAACTGAAAAAGTTGAAGCACAAACAAATGCAACTGCGGAGAAAGCAGCTGAAACAGCAAAATCAGAGCCAGTGCAAACTGCTGCTCCTGAGCAAGATGCATCAGCTGATGAAGAGCAAGGTCAAACACGTACTCGCTCACGTCGTTCACCTCGCCATTTACGCGCTGCAGGTCAACGTCGCCGTCGTCCTGAACAATGTGAAGAAGGCAGTGAAACACAAAGTACTCAGCCACCTGCGTTTATTCCAGTTGCGGATCAAGCCGCTGCAGAATATGAAGCAGAACTAAAAGCGAAATCAGAAGAAACAGCGACTGATGCATCAGAGCAAGTAGAGCAAGCACTTGCGACTGAAGATTTAGCAAAGGTTGAAGTAACTCAAGAAGCCCCAGCTGCAACTGAAGACGCACCTGCTGCAACTGAAGACGCACCTGCTGCAACTGAAGACGCACCTGCTGCAACTGAAGAAGCACCTGCTGTATCTGAAGAAGCATCTGCTGTATCTGAAGAAGCACCTGCTGCAACTGAAGAGACACCTGTTGTAACTGAAGAAGCACCTGCTGTAACTGAAGAAGCACCTGTTGCAACTGAAGAAGCACCTGCTGCAACTGAAGAAGCACCTGTTGCAACTGAAGAAGCACCTGCTGCAACTGAAGAAGCACCTGCTGCAACTGAAGAAGCACCTGTTGTAACTGAAGAAGCACCAGTTGAAGCTGAAGCAGCACCGGTTAGCACTGTAGAGACGCCTGTAGAAGCTAAAGAAGCGGCTATAGTTGAAGATACAGCTAAAGTAGCTTCTGCTAGCGTAAACACTAAAACAGTGATTACTGCTGGACATGCAAGCGCACCAATGGCACAGCCTACTCCAGTTGCTGATAGTGATATTGCTGCTCATACACCAAAAGCGATGGCACACGACCAACGAGAAGCTATCCCAGATAGCGGCTTACGTGCAGGTTCGATCAAGCCTGCTGGTCGCGCAAGCGCTGAAATGACTAAAACCATGAGTGTTGACTAACACTCTGGCTTTAGCCAAAAGTAAAATAAAAAGCCGCGTTAATGAAAATTAACGCGGCTTTTTATTAGTAGTTAAAGACTTAGATTATTCCATCTAGCTTATTTATCACAATTTTTAAGGAGCTATTGTTCAGGTTGAATTAGTGTTCCGGAGGGAAAAAATTCCAAAGTTTAAAACCAAGAATATTTTTACACCATTCTTCAAAAAGGTAGCTTGATTCACCTGTGGTGAATTTTAATGGTAGTGGATAAGTACGAATAACCTTATTAATATTCAAATCAGTGAATTCAACAAAGAAGTCATCTTTTGAATCTGTATAAAGTTTAAGTGCATCAAATTTTCTTTTAATGCATGCTTCTTTCAATTGACCATTCTCGATTATAGTGCAAACATCGATAAAAAATGTGACTTCACACTCCCCTTGCCACATTAGTTTAGGTGATTGTCTATAGCAACGTTGTGTAAACGAATACTTAGTTTCACCTGTTACCGAAAAAAACCATTGTGAAATGACTTGAAGCTGTCCGTCAATTTCATACTCAGGCATTAACAACTCAAAAACTCGAATATCTTTTAGTTCTTCGCAAAAACCTCTGAAGTACAAATTACCATCATGATTCGCTAGTAACTGCTTCATTGTTGCTTTTCGGTTTATACAGTGCTGCACCCCATTATGATTACACACTTCGATAAAACTAATTGAATGTTTTAACTCACACACAACAAACAACCCCTCAGTGAAGGAAGTATAATCATGCGGAAACATATATTGTTTTTTCTTTCTCCAAAACATCTAGCTGTGTCCTTAAGCTAATCATCTTAACTTTATGGGTTTTAATCTAAAACAAACAATCACAGTAAGAAAAAAAGCGAAGTGCCTACACTTCGCTTTAAACTACCTCAAAACAGCTTAAGACTTATCGCTTATGGCTTAAAGCTAAAACTGACAGCTCTAGTCTTCACTTTCCATAAACCGTTGCAGCTGATCTTTTAAGTTAGGCGGGATACCTTTAATAACCAGCGTATCAGTGGCTTCGTTGTAGGTTACACGTTCCCCTAAGTGCTTTCGCTCAAAGCTGATACTCACGCCGCCACCAAGGCCGGAAAATTTAACCATGCTCGTGACGGTTTTTTTATCTACTGGAAATGACTCTTCTAAATCGTAGCTTTGCTCTTTGCAAAAGCTGTCAAATGGGTTGTCGTCGCCTTTTGTAAGTGCTTGTGATAATTCACAGACATTGGCGTCTTCCCCTGTGGTTACGCAGTCATTGCAGTAATCAAACACTTGTTTGCGTAAGTCGTCTTTCTCTGACTTATCAAATTGCTGCTCAGATAAATAATCTTCAACCGCGTTAAGCATAACTTGGCTTTGCTGTTTTGGATCAATGCCTTCTTCACACCCTAAAAAGTCTAAGAAAAAGTCTGCCACTTTACGCCCTGCACGCCCTTTTATAAAAGAGATATAACGGTTGTCATCGGCTTGGGTATCCCAACCTGTTAAATCTATTCGCGCTGCTAATTGCATACGTGAAATATCTAAGTGACGTGATGAGGCTAAATCAAGCTCTGAAGTAATAGAGTAATGTTCTTTAATATTGATCATGGCAATCAACATATAATCAGTGGCAACATACTGGTAATGACAAAAAATTAAATAACCGGTTTCATTGAACGCGTACTTATTTAACTCTTCTTTCAATACTGTTGTCGCTTGCTCTGTCATGTGCCAAAAGCCAAGCTCGTCGTTGCGATAGCTTTGCATTGCTGATGCAACAACACTATTTTTATCACCACTGAAAGCACAATAGCCTTTACCTGGTTTGCCATTGTATGCGTGATGTAGTTGCTCAATAAAAACTGCAACTTTATCATTAACAGCCATTTCATCGTTGCGTAAATGGATCTGTGTATCGTCGTCTTTTTTGTCTACATAATGAACGACTAACTTTTTAACATCTATTGTCATCTTTGTTTTTCACGCCTCTGGTGTTAAAATACGAGAATATAACTCTTTTATTGAACCAACTGATGCCAATCTTATCAAAATATTCTAATGATGAAGTAGAACAAATCGTCGATCAGCTCATTGATGTGTTAACTGAGCACAATGCGCCGGTTGATTTAAGTCTTATGTGTTTAGGAAATTCTATCACGCATATCTTAAAAGAGCATGTACCAACAGGGAAAAGACAAGCCGTTGCTGATAACTTTGCCAAAGCATTAGCGCAATCGGTTAAATAACATATATGAATTTATCGCAGCACAATCAGTTTTCGTCTAAAGCGAGTCAATTACTAAGCTGGGGGCATTGGTTTACCTTTGCTAATATCGGTTTAGTCTTATTTATTAGTTTAAGCTATTTATTTGCCGACTCGCCACCGACAACAGCAATGGGTACCCTTTACATGCTGGTTACTTGGCTTAGCCACACTAGCTTTATTACCTTCATTGCATTTGTGCTGACGGTTTTTCCGCTTAGTTTAGTGTTTCCTTATCCTCGCCACATTCGTGGTATGGCAGCGGTATTAGCCACATTAGGGGCATCACTATTAACATTAGACGCCTATGTATATTTTAATTTAGGGTATCATCTAAGTAGCTCAGCGCTGCCTGAAATCGTCTCTCTGTTGTGGCACCGCCTCACAAGCTCACCAGCGCTTACAACTTTATTAGCAGGCGGGATTGTTATACTAATTTTAGCGTTCCAGCTACTCGTTAGTAATTATACCTGGCACCATTTAGCACGCTTAAAACAATATAAGTTTGGCCGTTATGCCACGTCTGTATTGGTCACTTGCTTTGCGTTAAGCCACAGTATTCATATTTGGGCTGATGCAAATCTGGAGTTTGACATAACTAAACAAGATAACGTTTTACCATTGTCATACCCTACTACCGCCAAAAGCTTACTGGCAAAAAACGATTTACTCGATATCGAAAGCTATAAACAAGCACATAACGTGAAGCTATCTAGCCAAAACATTAATTATGTTTTGCCCACACCGCTCCCACGTTGTGAAGCGAATGAAGCAGCTAACATTACAATTTTAGTATTTAATGACAATGAATTTTTAGCTGAATTTGCTAATCAGCACAGCAACTTACATCAAACAGAGCAGTTTTTACAGCCAGTAAATACCCAAGATAGCTTATTTAACTTGATTTATGGCTTACCCGCTTATTACAAACCCGCTTTGTTTACACAGCAAGCGCTTCCTGCTTGGCAAAATAAGCAGCGCAGTTTAACAATAACAGGGTTTGCAGATTTTGATTATATCAATGAGACAGCATCTAAAAACGCTGCGATTCGTATAATTAATGCAAATGATACGGACATTGAATCTCTTATATTCGATGATGCAGCCCATATTTTTGCATTCAGCTTAGCTAAAAATAGCAATGACGTAGTAACTACTTCCACTCTTTACAGTTCAGATAAAAAAATTAACCAAGTCGAAGGGCTTATTCAGCCAAGTGATATCATTGCAACTAGTATT
This sequence comes from Pseudoalteromonas sp. APC 3893, assembly GCF_030408095.1. Classification (NCBI taxonomy): domain Bacteria; kingdom Pseudomonadati; phylum Pseudomonadota; class Gammaproteobacteria; order Alteromonadales; family Pseudoalteromonadaceae; genus Pseudoalteromonas; species Pseudoalteromonas sp. APC 3893. The sequence goes on along the minus strand of NZ_JASDCD010000002.1, from coordinate 86,946 downwards.
GGTGAGTACTTAAATTGCTCGCAAATCACCAATCAAAGTATGCTGGGTGTAAACTTATACGCTAAAAAAGATGATACAGGGGTAACCTACTCACAAGGTGTGTTTATTGCTTATAAAAAAGACCGGATCACATTAATTGATTCAGACGGGAATTATAAAAACATCTCTGCAGCGCAAGGTTTTTCTATTGAGCAAGGCTTAGATATTCCGTTTTTAGTGCAAAGTATTAAAAAGTTAAAAACGTTTACTAATTAAGCTTAAGCTATGAAGCGAGGGCCACTGTAATTATTTTAAGTGGCTCTATTACATGACTTGTTATTTACCTATTTTGGGTTATATTTGTATAAGATAATTATGCAAGGAAGCTGATATGAAAACCAACCTCATCCTATTTTTATCTTTTTTACTTACCTTGCTATTTTCGGGCTATTGTATTGCCGCTAATGCGCATTACTACAAATGCACTACTGATCGTGGCACTGTATTTAGTCAATTCCCTTGTGGTTCCAATGCAACTGAGCACAAAATTAAACAAACCAATGTAGCTTTTTCGGATCCTAACGCGAACCATGTTAAAACACTTAATACGCTGGAACAACAACAAATAGTTCGTAACCTGAATGCACAAATTCGAAGTCAAAATCACCAGCTTGATATACTTTCACGCGACAGAGATCGTGCCGAATTTAATCAACAACAACGCTTAAAGCGTATTTTGAGTGACAGTGAAATAAAAAAAGTTACTAAAGATATAAAAAAACAACTCAAAGAGATTAATAAACGTTATGCTAGAGATGTTAAAAAAGTCGAAAAGCAAATAGATAAGCTTGAAAAAAAACTAAAACGTTATGAATAAGCTATTGGGTTTTACTATTATTTAGCATACTCTTAACAAGCGTAGAGTAATAACTCTATGTCGTTTTTTTAGGAGTACTCTCACACATGCACGCACACACAATTGCAGAGTTCATATTAAAGGGCTTTAAAAAGCACTATCGGTTATTTCAAAAAATCACTTCGCAAGCGCCAATAGCTTTTTCAGAGCAGGACTGGCCGCAATTACATGAAATCAGCCGTCTTAGAATTAGCCACTACGACACCCGTGTAAATGAAACCATTACACAATTAAAAGAAGCTCACCTTGCCTTAGCGAATCAATTAGATGAAGAACTCTGGCTTGAAAGTAAGCGACATTATCAACAGTTTTTACAGTTCCACCCGCAGGCTGAACTTGCTGAAACATTCTATAACTCCGTATTTTGCAGGCTATTTCATCGACGTTATTTTAATAATGATTTTATCTTTGTAGAAACCTCACTCGCTAATGCCCCAGCTTTACCAATCGAAGCTGAATATAGAAGTTTCTTTCCTGTTGTTGATGGATTAAAGCCCACGATCCGTAAAATAATAAACCAATTTGATTTTAAAGCCCCTTTTGTAAACTTAGAACGTGATATTCGCCTACTCGTAAAAGCATTTTATAATCAAGCACCAGATACCCATCACAGCGCATGGCAAATGCGTTTTGATATATTGCAAACTCCTTTTTATCGCAACAAGGCGGCTTATATTGTCGGCCGCGTTGTATCAAGCAGTGGTATACAACCCTTTATTATTCCAGTGTTGCATCATAAAGAGAAAGGCCTCTACCTAGATGCACTACTTACAAACTCCTCACAAATGCGGGTTATTTTTGGCTTTGCTCGTGCATACTTTATGGTCGAAACGCATGCCCCTTCGGCATTGGTCCGCTTTTTAAATCAGCTAATGCCAAATAAAACATTAGCTGAGCTTTACAACGCAATTGGATTTCACAAGCAAGGTAAAACAGAATTTTATCGAGAGTTTTTGACTCACCTTGCCCGCTCGAATGATGACTTTGTTATAGCGCCAGGAACCCCTGGTATGGTAATGATGGTGTTTACCCTTCCTTCATTTGGCTATGTATTTAAAGTTATTAAAGATAAATTTAGCGAGAGCAAACCATTTGGCAGAAACACCGTACTAAAACGCTACCAGCTTGTTAAAAGTCATGACCGAGTCGGTCGTATGGCTGATACCATAGAGTATTCGAACGTCGTATTTCCTTTATCCCGTTTTGACGATAACTTACTCCTACAGCTTAAAAACACTATTGGTGAGTCAATGGTTATCGAAGATGATTTAGTCATTATAAAGCACTTATATATAGAGCGACGTATGACCCCGCTGAATTTATTTTTAGAATCAGCCACTGACGAAGAAGCGGTAACAGCAATCAATGAATACGGGCAAGCGCTTAAAGAGATGATTGCAGTGAATATTTTCCCTGGTGACATGTTACTTAAAAACTTTGGGGTTAGTAATCATAATCGTATTATTTTTTATGATTATGATGAAGTGCAATACCTGACAGACATGAACTTTCGGACACTGCCTAAAGCACAAAGTTATGATGACTACTTAACTGATGAGCAAAGTTACTCTGTAGCGCCACAAGATGTATTTCCTGAGCAGTTATGTACATTTGTAATGCCAAACCCGCGTTATAAAACTATTTTTATGCAGGCACATCCAGAGCTTTTGGATGTAGGTTACTGGCAGCAGGCTCAAAAGAATATTAAAGATGGTGTAGTGAGCCATATTTATCCATATCCGAACACACAACGTTTTATTCAGCACTGGTAAACGCAAGGACACACAATGAACATCAGCAAGATAGATTTAAATTTACTGGTATATTTAGACACGCTTCTACGTGAATGCAACGTTACCCGTGCAGCAAACCAACTCAGTATCACCCAACCAGCAATGAGTAATGGCCTAAAACGGCTGCGTAATTTATTTAATGATCCTATTTTAGTACGCACCAGTGATGGCATGGTCCCGACAGAGCGCGCTATTGAATTACAGCCAGTGATCCGTGGGATTTTAATGACACTAGAGGAAACCCTCGCACCTAACAGAGAGTTTGAAGCGAGTCAGAGTAAGCGCGTGTTTAGAATTATGGCCAGTGACTATGCAGCCAGCACGCTCGCTCCACGTTTACTAAGTAAATTACATGAAGAAGCCCCAGACACCACCTTAGATATACTCACACCCAGTGATGTCACCTTCCACGATGTTGAAAATGGTAAAGTTGATATGGCCATCAATCGCTTTGAAAACTTACCTCAGTCTTTTCATCATAAGCGCATATGGAAAGACAGCTTTTGCTGCTTAGTAAAAACCGATAACCCAATCATTGAAAATTTCAGCCTTGATAGTTATTTAAAAGCACGCCACATTTGGGTCAGTAAAACCGGTTTTGGCGTCGGTGTAGGTATGGATCCTAAAGATGTGCAAAAGCTTGGCTGGGTTGATGAAGCCCTTGCCCACTTTGGCAAACATAGAAACATTGCCACATTTACCCGTAACTATCACGTTGCAATTCATTTAGCCAAAGAACAAAACTTAGTTGCTACACTGCCGTCAAAGGCTGCCAATATATATGTAGACGATCCTGGTTTAACAATTCTTGAGCCGCCTTTTCCCATCCCACCTTTTGAGTTAGATATGATATGGAGCCCATTGCTCCACCGTGATGCCAGTCATATTTGGCTTAGACAGAAAATAGCTGAAGTGGCAAATGAGTTAAAGTAAAACAATTACATAATAGCTTGTAAAATTTGCGAAGCCAGTGAGTAAGTTAAACTCATTTTTCATATAAGTTATTTTGAATCATGGTGTTAAAAACAAAAACCAAGATGGAACAGGCCTTGCTTGAAGTAAGTGACATTTAAATTCATTTAACTTAAAGAGGTCATTATTATGAATACCCATCAAGGACAAGACGCAAATCATATCACTGACATTATCCAAGTAATGAACAGCGGCATTGAATTTTATGAAAAAGCCCAAGATAAAGTTGAAGACCCTGCAATTGGCGCACTTTTTCAACGTATGATAGATGCCCGTAAAGTAAGTGTAGAAAGCTTACAACCCTATGCTATTAATGAACAAGGTGAACGCGAAGATGGTTCATCGTTTGCTGTTGAAGCACGCCGTGCGTATACATCATTAATTACTAAATTCAGCTCAGACAACGATCAAACTTACGTGAAAGAGCTTGAAGAAGTTGAAGATAAAACGCTAGAAGAAATTAAAGCCGCTATGAAAGAACCCCAGCCTCATGATTGCGAAGCTGCATTATCTAAAGTTTTACTCACAATGCAAAGCTGCCATACTGAGATGAGCCGCATGCAACAAAAGCACTAATATAATTCGGTAAGTCAAAAAAAGGGCCTTACGGCCCTTCAAAAGATAAATAACGTAGGAGAAGTTATTTAGAAACGGTATTCGGCACCTAAATAGTAATAAGCACCATTAAAGCCAAATGGTGCAGAACGACGTGAATATTCAAATACACCTGTTGAACTGACAATTGTATTGCCTGAGGCGTCTACAATTGTGCCAGATCTTGAGTTACCAATGGTGTTTTTGTCTGGGTAGACATCAAATAAGTTATTAGCACCAATATTTAATGATAGATTGTCGGTAACAAAGTAATTTATTTTTACATCTGTCAGAATTTCAGCACCGTACGTTTGGCGGCCGCCATCTTCCACAGTGTATTCACCATAACGGTTCAGTGATAGGTTCACAGTCCAATCTTCTAAACGGTAAAGCGCGCTTAAATTGACCCTATCTTGTGGTTGCCACTCTTCGATAATAGATGTTTCTTGAGCTGAAAAAACATCTTCTACCGGGATGGTTTCAAGGCCACTGCCTGCAGGGGTAAATAAGTCAACCACATCAGTTTCAGTGAAGTTAGCTGCTAAGGTGAAATCTAGCGTGCCACCAAGGCCTTCTGTGTTCCACGTTGCAACAAAATCCACACCTTGCGTTTCGGTATCAGCACCATTTAAGAAAAACTGGCCAGCACCAGCACCTGAACTAACCAGCGCAGCATCAAGCGTTGAAGATAAACCTTTACCTAAACGGTTACTGATCACGATGCGATCATCAATGTCAATTGAGTAATAATCGATAGTGACATTAATGTTATCAGTCACGTTATAAACAATACCTAGGCTGAGATTGTCTGACTTTTCTTCTTTAAGTTTTGGAATACCAATGCTTTGTGCAAGGGTACTGTCATTTCTAAATGTGCCCACTTCTTCTGCGATTAAATCTCCATTAGGGCCCACAACAAACTGCGTACTAATATTATTAAAGTACAATTGCTGCATTGAAGGTGCTCTAAAGCCTGTACTAACCGCACCTCGTAATGAAACATCATCAGTAACTGACCAGTTACCGGCAAGTTTAAAGTTTACCGTGTCACCAAAACCTTTATAGTTATCGTAACGCAATGCACCTGAAATGATCACATCATCAATTACATAAGTTTCAGCATCAACATAGAACGAAATAACATCTCTAGATTCATCTACTGATGATTCTGGCGAAGAACCACCAAAGCCTTGCGTACCACCCGCTGCATTTTCACTGCCGACACCACCACTTAGGCCATCATAAATATTAACACCATTATTGGTGTCGTAATCGCGGTATGCATATTCACTGCCTTCAAGTATTCGGTATTCATCTGTTCGCAGCTCTGCCCCCATGGCGAGTGAAAAATCATCATAATCTTTTGTGTAATCCAAGTTTAGGGTTTGCAAAGAAAGCTCCATGCCATAAGCATAAGCCTCGCGAGGAATAGTTGCGCGAATATCATCTGCACTTAGCCCTTGCTCGTAGCGTAATAAATTAGCATATGAGCCGTTGATAGTATCACTGGTGGTGTAGTCTATGCTGTTTTCACCATAGGTGTATGAAAGGTCGAGGCTTGAATCATTATCAAATTCTTTCTTAAAACCAAAGTTATATGAAATGTCGTCTATCGTGGTGTTTATTTTTGGCAAGAAACCCATCGGGATAACAGCATCACCATCTTGTAATACTGGGTTACCATCTGCATTAGCATTATGACGGAAAAACGCCGCAGACTCATTATCTCGGGTTGAATAAGTGATAAAACCATAAAGCTCACCACCCGCTAACTCGTAACCTGTGTTTACTGTTAAGGCAAACTGTTGTGAGTCAGCGTCACCAATTCTGAACGTATCTCGCGGTGCTGTGAGTTCACGTGGATCTGAAGCAAGTAAAGTACCATCGCTTAGCTCCTCACAACCGTAAAATTGACAAGAACCATGCAGGCCTGCGCGATTAGTCGGCGCACGATCGCGATAATTAATCGTGGTATTTAAATATCCATCATCACCCAGAGCAAAGCCTTTATTAAAGTCAATGTTAACGGTTTCGCCATCACCTTCTGAGTATTGACCATAGTTAATTGCCGCTTTTCCGCCCTCTTCGGCATCTTTAAGTACAATATTGATAACACCTGCAATCGCATCAGAGCCATACTGTGCGGCAGCACCATCACGTAAAACTTCGATACGTTTAATTGATGCTGCAGGAATGGCATTCATGTCTGTTCCGGCAGTACCACGCCCAACGGATGTATTAATATGAATGATACTGGCTTGGTGACGACGCTTACCATTGATAAGTACCAGCGTTTGATCTGGCCCTAAGCCACGTAACGTTGCGGGGCGAAGTGCATCTGTACCGTCACTGATTGATGAGCTAGAAAAGTTAAATGAAGGCGCAATGGCTTGTAACATCCGGCCAACTTCTGTCTGACCCGTATTTTCCAGCGCTTCTGCACTTAAGATATCAACAGGAACAGGTAAATCTTCGACCGAACGCCCTGCTACACGGCTACCAACGATAGCTATTTTTTCTATGTTCTCTTGTGCCGCTTGCTCTTGCGCATTAACGGCTTGGCTGTTTGTTGCCATTAAAAGTGGTATAACGGCTGCACTGACCCCAGAAAGCTTTTTCATGTTGTTATCATTCCTATTGATTTGTTTGAGTTTTACGCTCAGTAAACCATTTTGATCAACAACCGCATCGAGTTCAGTATTTTGCAACATCGTATAAAGTGCATCCAACTGGGTGTAATAACCAAACACTGATTGAGCTTGATATTGCTTTGCCAATTCAAATGAAAAAACCACGGTTTGTTCAGTTTGTTTTGCAAATTCAATCAGTGCTAGGTCTGCTCGTTGCGCTTTAATATCAAATTGCACCATTTGTGATTCAACAGCATTGGCATGCACATTTAGGCTACATACTAAAGGTGCTAATGCTATAAACCCACATAATGGATACGTTTGGTTACTACGCAACTTATACAAACAGTTGAGAACGAATAATCCTCTACATGCCTTTGACTTTTTATTTGTTATTTTTTTACTTTTTGTTTTCAGCATTGCTACTTTTCATGTTTTTAGTCAGAGTTTAACTCACCAACTTAACTATGATCGCCTTGTGTTAGGCTAACAATATGCTCACCTAATCGCTCATGCTCTATTGCTAAATTTGCTTGCAGGCTATCTAATAAACCTATTATATCTCCGGCTTTGAACACCCCTGCGACTTTCAGCGACGCTAGTGAAGGGTCTTTTAACTCAAATCGTGTAGCAGTATAACGACTCACTTCTTGTAATGCTTCACTCAAAGGTTCGCCGTTAAAAATTAACATGCCATGCTGCCATGCTAAATCTCGCTGCACATCATCCATAGATAATTGTTTAATTGGTTTTGTAATGCTTTCTTTAATAAGTGCTTTTTCTCCAGAGATAACAATACTGGCGTTAATTTTCTTCACTTGCTCAGTCTCATTATTAGCCTGTTGCAATCTAACAAAATCATCCGCGTTAACCGCCACACTTGGATCAGTGATCATCACTTTCCCTTCAGTAACCACCAGCTCTAAATCAGATGAGTCGTTACGCTGAACATTAAACACAGTACCCAACGCAGTGAACGATTTGTCACCCGCCATGACGCTAAAAGGCCGTGATGCATCTTTAGCGACATTGAAGCGCCCTTCACCACGACTTAAAATGAGCTGTCTGCGTCCTTGGGTATAAGCCACTTCTAATAAGCTATTAGTGTTTAATTGCACTATGGTGCTATCTGGTAATACGTAGGTTGCCTGCTCTCCCACTTTAGTGCGGTATATTTTGCTGTACTTGGCCTGATCTTGCACTGAGTTCGGGTAATAGTTGTGTCCTGCAAACATAAATGTCGCCATTAGCATCACTGCAAAAATACTTGCGGCTAATGTAAAGCGAGTATTTGAAATTGAATTTTTTGAAGGCACTTGTTTATTAGGGAATAAGCTACTTAACTCATTGAGTACACTTAGCTCATCCCACAGCTGCGCTAAATCAAATACGGCATCTTGATGTGCTTTACTTTGTTGTACCCACTGCTGGAATTGTGCTCTTTCGTCGTCATTTAAACCGCGATCCATAGCGCTGATCCATCGGCTTGCTTGCGCCTGAATAACGTCTTTAGATGAAAATTGATGAATATTGCTCATTTACCCACCCTCCTGGTAGTCGCATTTACTTGCTCGGTGCCTGTGGATACTTGCTCTTGTTGCTGCATATATTGCATCGATTTTAGCAGCCCTTTAGCTATGTGTTTCTCAACCGTACTTTCGCTTAACTTCATTTGCTGTGCAATTTCTTTTTGGCTCATGCCATAGACTTTTTTTAAAATAAAGCACTTACGTACAGGCTGGCTTAACTGTTCAGTCGCGCGGCAGAAAAGTAAAAACCGTTCTTTCGATGTTACTTCGTCTTCGAGCTGCATCGATTTTAGATGCTGCTGATAATCATCACCCGTATCAAGTGAATCGTTATGCTTATTATCCCATTTAGCTATGTGATTTAGCGCCAAGTTTTTTGCGGTTTTTAGCATGTAGCTATGGGTATATTTAATATCTTGTTTTAAATCAGCTTCATAGCTTTTCACGAAGGTTTCTTGAACAATGTCTTCAACGTCATCTGGTAATACTATGCGGGAAACAAAACGTCGTATTTGTGACGACAGCTCAACAAATGCGCTTGGTACTTTACTTTGTGCCATCCTATCACCCCATAATATTATTATTACGCTAAGGTTACGAGTTTTAGCGCTAATTACAAGATAAATTGTTAAATTATCGTTACTTTAGGGTTACCATGTTTACTCTAGCTAAGATAAGCTATTTTGGCTTACAAATAATGACTTCATAAACTCATAAAATACTTCTGTTTTACGTGTTGTTAAGCTGTTCTGTGGTTTTAAAAACCAGACTGGTGCGTCACCATCCGCTAAAATGCCAGGTAATACCTCAAGCAATGTTCCATTATCTAACTCATTTTGAATAGCTAACTTAGATTTAATTGCAATACCGTGCCCTGCAATAGCCGCTTGGGTCATATTGTCTGAGTTTGAAATAGTAAAGCGCGTCTTGGCGTTGAAATTAACTATTTTTCCCTTGTCATCTTTCAACTTTAATTGCCGCTGCCAAGGTAAGCATACCCAAAAATGTGTTTGGAGTTGCTCAAAAGACGCAGGCATACCGTATTTTTCAACATAACTTGGCGCAACACATAAAACACGATGATTATTGACTATTTTTCGTGACAGTAGCGCCGAATCATTTAACTTACCGACTCTAATTGCAATATCTTGTGCATCATCGACCACATTGACGAAATTATCAGAAATTGAAAAATCCAATTGCAAATCAGGGTATTGCTGCTCAAACGCGATTAGTTTAGGCATTACAAACTTTGAAAACACCCATGGCGGCATGGTTACTCTCAACAAGCCACTCACTGACGAACCTCGTGCACCAATACAATATTCAGCATCATGCAATGCCTCTAGAATGGTTGCCACTTTGTGATAAAACACTTTACCTGCTGGCGATAAACGAATTCGTCGGCTATCCCTAAAAACCAATACTGTCGCTAATTCACGCTCTAGTTTTGCTAACCTGTGGCTGACGGTCGCAGCTGAAAGTCCTTGTGCGCTTGCCGCTGCTAGTACGCCTTTGTTTTCGACTATTGCAATAAATGTTTCGAGATCACTCACACTATACATAAACACTCCTCAATAACATTTAATATTTTCGAATATAGCTTTTAGTTTTACAGAGTTTATTTATAAAATCCAAACATTATACTGATCAAAAGTTTTATACTAGAGGGTTTGGAAAGTTATTATCTTTAATTACTACTCCTCTGTAACTGTGACTAAAAGGCATTAAATATATGACTATTTTTAAATCGCTAACAAAACTAAGTCTATCATTAGTTCTGTTGGGCCAATTAATTGGAGGGGATGCGATGGCAGCAGAATCTGTTCAACCTAAACCTAAGGTAATTATTTTTGACGTAAATGAAACTTTACTTGATCTAAATTCAATGCGTGAATCGATTGGTGAAGCGCTTGGTGGACGAGAAGATTTACTTCCGCTTTGGTTTTCGACTATGTTACACCATTCTTTAGTAAGCACTGCAATTGGTGATTATCAAGACTTTGGCAAAATTGGCGTTGCATCATTATTAATGGTGGCACAAAACAATGATATCAAAATTAATGCTGAACAAGCTAAAACAGCTATCGTCACACCATTATTAAGCCTACCTGCTCACCCTGACGTTAAAGCAGGCTTGCAAGCTTTGAAAGACAGTGGTTATAAATTGGTCAGCTTAACTAACTCATCTAATAATGGCGTAAAAGCTCAATTTGAAAGTGCAGGTTTAACTGATTACTTTGAAGCTAGATACAGTATTGAAGATATCAAAATATATAAACCTGACCTACGAGCCTATGAATGGGCACTTAAACAATTAAACGTTAAAGCTGAAGATGCCTTAATGGTCGCAGCTCATGGTTGGGATGTAGCTGGAGCGAAGGAAGCTGGCTTACAAACTGCATTTATTGCTCGTCCTGGTAAGGCATTATACCCACTTGCACAAAAACCAGACTTTAATGTGCAAAATTTAACTGAGTTAGTCGAACTACTAAAATAACTATATTACACTGAAATAAATCAATACCCAGAGGTTGAACTTAAGGATAGGCTCAACCTCTTTTTATTTAACTTAACTTAATACCGCTAACAAAAAACCGTGAAGTCAAATCTATTAATTGCTCTAAGCGTTGTTCATCAAGAGCTGGCTTCCACATTATAACTTGCTCCCAATAGCCCATATTTTTTAATCCACCGTAAAAAAATGAAGCAGCGATATCCGCAGGCACATCGTTTAATACACCCGCTTTATGGGCTTGCTCAAACCACGTAAGTAACCCCTTCTCGCAGTCTAAAAACTTTTCTTCTAATCGTGCGGCTTGTTCTTTATCACGCATCGACTCAATGATCACAATACGCGATAAGGTTACGTAGTTTTCATCATTGCCAAGTGACAAACATACCTTTGCTAATTCTTTCAATTGCGCGTAAATACTGACATCAGCTTGATACTGGTATTTGTGTAATTGTGAGAAGCGTTCTAATAGTAATGCAACAACGTCGTCAAATAGCGCATTTTTATTCGGGTAATGTTTATATAAGGTGCGCTTTGAAACATTGGCTTGCTTGGCAATTGTTTCCATTGTAGTTCCGAGCAATCCGTATTGTGCAAATTCTTGAATCGCGGCACACAACACATCATTTTGTTTACTATTACTTGATTCCAAATCGCCCCCTATTTTAATCAATTTCTTTTTCACATTAACATTGAAAAAAGTAAACGCAAGTGTATACCCATTTAGAAAATAGGTATACACTTGCGTTTACTTAAGCTGAATATCTATCATTAATTGAACGCTATGGTTATAAATCACACAACAAACCATACTCAACCAGCTTAACTTGCTTTGAACCTATACTTATACAATTGGAACTGTGGAGTAACCATGCGTCAGCCTTTCGCACTATCGAAATTGTCATTATTTTTATTTACCTCTGCCTCGCTCTTTCTTCAAGGATGTAGTGAAGCACCTAAAGCACAACAAGCCGCTATGCATCCTGCGTCAGTATCGACCATCTTAGCAACAACAGAAGATGCGCCTTTCACTATTGAATTACCTGCGACACTGTCAGGTTCTAAAGAAGTTGAAGTAAGAGCCCGTGTAACAGGTATATTAGAATCACGTAATTTTGATGAAGGCCAAACAGTAAAAAAAGATCAGTCTTTATTTACAATCAACCTAGAACCTTATCAATTGGCCGTTGAGCGTGCGCAAGCGGCGCTTGATGGTGCAAATGCATCGCTTATCCAAGCACAGCGCGATGTTAAAAGGTTGGCAAAGCTGCGTGCAGATAAATCGGTTTCACAACGTGATTACGATAATGCCAGCTCAACACAAGATATTGCACAAACCAATTTAGCGGCTGCTAAAGTAGCGCTAAACGAAGCAAAACTTAATCTTGAATACGCTCAAGTCAAAGCGCCTGTAGCTGGGGTTATGGGCCGTGAATTTGTCTCAGAGGGCACTTATGTCTCTGGCCCTGATTTATTACTTACGCAAATCACACAACTTGACCCTGTTCGCTTACGTTTTGGTATTTCTGAGCGCGAACAATTACAAATGCGCCAAGATATGGCTAATGGCTCACTCACTCTACCTAAAAATGGTCAATGGAAAACCTCTCTCAAACTGCAAGATGGTTCACTTTATGGCCAAACCGGTGAGGTAAACTTTTCCGATGTACGTATCAACCCAAATACCGGCACCAGCGAATTACAGGCTATTATTCCCAACCCTGATTTTCAACTACGACCTGGCCAATTTGTGCGTGTTAGTTTAAATGGCGCTGTGCGTAAAAATGCCTTTGTTATTCCACAGCGTGCTGTACTTGATAATGGCACAGGCAAATTTGTTTACCTTGTCGCTAAAAATGAACAAGGTGGCACAATTGCTCGCCCTGCACCTGTAGAAGTAGGTGAATGGATCCAAAAGCCAGAAAACGAAGGCGATAAAAACTTTTGGCTGATTAAGTCAGGGCTTAATAAAGGTGACGAAGTGATCATCGATGGCATGGCGAAGATTTTCTTCCCAGGCATGCCTGTCGCGGTAAATAATGCATCAAACAGTGCGAACGCTGAATAAGCACAGGGAGTCTTATGTTTTCTCGTTATTTTATAGACAGACCCATATTTGCGTTTGTTATATCAATTGTTATTGTGCTGGCAGGCCTTGCCGCAATGCGCAGCTTGCCGGTTGCACAGTATCCTGAAATTGCCCCTCCTGTAGTACAGGTTACAGCAGCCTACCCCGGTGCGTCAGCGCAAGTACTTGAACAAACTGTCGCTGCACCGATTGAAAATGCAATTACAGGTGTTGAAGGCATGATGTATATGGCATCAACCTCAACCAGCTCAGGCGCGACCACCATTGAAGTAACCTTTGAAATTGGCACTGATATTGACCAAGCAGCTGTTAACGTTAATAATCGTGTTAAACAAGTTGAAGCCCGTTTGCCAGAAGAAACACGCCGTCAAGGTGTGGTGGTGCAAAAAGGGTCTTCAAGCTTTTTACAAGTTCACGCGTTTTACTCACCCGATGGCAGTCGAGATAGTTTATGGACGTCAAATTACGTTACCCTCAATATATTGGATCGCATAAAACGTATTCCAGGTACCACCAGCGTACAAATATTTGGGGCGAAAGATTACGCGATGCGTATTTGGTTACGCCCAGATGTGATGAGCCAACTCGGTGTGACCGTTGAAGAAGTCGCTGGCGCAATTCGTAGCCAAAACTCGCAATATGCTGCGGGCTCTATTGGTGCAACGCCAACCTCACAATCAGCGCAAGAGCTTGTCTACAGTGTTACGGCCCAAGGGCGCTTATCGGAGCCTGAACAATTTGAAGAAATTATTATCCGTTCAAATATTGACGGCAGTAGTTTACGCTTAAAAGATATTGCTCGCGTTGAGCTTGGCTCAAAAGATTATAACTTTAGTGGTACAATTAATGGCAAAGAAGCTGTTTTATTAGGCATATTTTTACAACCGGGTGCTAATGCGCTAGATGTTGCTGCTGAAGTAAACGGTGTACTTGCTGAGATTAAACAGCAATTTCCAACCGGACTTGCTCATTTAAATTCATACGACACCACACGCTTTGTTGAAGTATCTATTCGAGAAGTGGTCATCACCCTCATCGAAGCCATGATCTTAGTGTTTTTGGTGGTGTATCTATTTTTACAAAACTGGCGTGCAACGCTTATTCCTACATTAGCAGTACCCGTGTCATTACTTGGCACCTTTGCTGGCATGTACATGCTGGGCTACTCAATCAACTCGCTGACATTATTTGGTATGGTGTTATCAATTGGTATTGTTGTTGATGATGCGATAGTTGTGCTCGAAAACGTTGAACGAATTATGCACGAAGAGCATGTAAGTGCTCATGAAGCAGCCATTAAAGCAATGAAAGAGGTATCTGGGCCTGTTGTCGCCATTGTATTGGTGCTTTGCTCTGTATTTGTGCCCATTGCATTTTTAGGTGGTCTCACAGGTGAACTGTTCCGCCAATTTGCAATCACCATTTCAATTGCAGTGAGTTTATCTGGTGTTGTTGCACTAACAATGACTCCTGCTTTGTGTGTACTTATTTTGAAACAAGAGCACAAACAAACCGCACGCTTCTTTTTATGGTTTAATCGAGTCTTTACGCAAATAACCAGTAAATACGTTGGTACTGTTGGCTTTATGGTTCGTCGCGGTGCACTGGGTTTGCTATTAATGATAGGTATGGTCTCTATCACTATTGGGCTTTGGAAAAACACCCCTAGCTCCCTCGTGCCAGATGAAGATCAAGGCTATTACATTTCGGCTATCTTCTTACCCGACGGTTCTTCCCTTGAGCGCACTGAAGAAGTGGTTAAGCAAGTCGTTGCAGCGGTGCAATCAAACCCTGCAAATGAAAATGTTGTCGCATTTACCGGTTTTGATTTTATTGGTGGTGGCTATAAAAATAGTGCGGCAACCTTATTTGTTACGCAAAAACACTGGGATGAACGTGAAATAGATACTAAAAGCTTGGTTAATGAGCTATTTATGAAAACCGCTCATATAAACGAAGCACTGGTACTGGCTTTTAACCCACCCGCTATTTTTGGTTTAGGAAACACCGGTGGTTTTGAGTTTTATATTCAAAACAAAGGCGCTGGTGGCCCCGAGAAACTGCAACAAGCCATGGGATTAATGATGGCAGAAGCGCAGAAAAGCCCAGTTCTAAGTGGCTTACAGACACTTTGGCGCCCTAATGCGCCACAGTTAAAAGTGGATGTTGATCGTGAACAAGCCCGTGCCATGGGTATTGAAATTGACGATGCTTTCACTGCTCTTGCCGGTACGCTAGGCACTTACTACGTTAATGACTTCAATAAATTTGGACGAGCATGGCAAGTACTTATGTCTGCTGAAGCTGAGTTTAGAATGAAACCCGACGACATCGGCCGTATTTATGTTAAAAATAGCCAAGGCACTATGGTGCCCATGTCTGCGTTTACTAATATAGAATTTAGTCGTGGTCCTGAAAGCCTAAACCGTTATAACAACCTTTCAGCGGTTAAGTTATTGGGTAATGCAGCACCAGGTTACAGCTCAGGGCAAGCTATTTCCGAAGTGGAGCGTATTGCAAAAGCCGTACTTCCACCAGACATGACTTACGATTGGACTGGCTCTGCCTACCAAGAAAAACGCAGCTCGGGCACAACCGGTATTGCGCTTGGTCTTGCTGTGATCATGGTGTTCTTAATTCTTGCTGCGCTTTATGAGCGTTGGTCACTGCCATTATCAGTAATGCTGGCTCTGCCTTTTGGTACCTTTGGCGCGCTAGTGTCCATTTGGTTGGTAGGCATGACTAACGATGTGTATTTCCAAATTGGTTTGGTTACTTTACTTGGTCTTGCCAGTAAAAATGCCATTTTGATAGTTGAATATGCCTTAATGAAACACCAGCAAGGTTGGAGTGCAAGTGCGGCAGCACTTGAAGCAGCGCGTCTTAGATTTAGGCCTATCATAATGACATCACTGGCGTTTATATTAGGTGTTGTGCCATTAGTGCTGAGCTCAGGTGCGGGTGCAGGTGCACGTCATAGCGTTGGTACGGGTGTTATGGGTGGTATGATGGCTGCAACCTTCTTAGCAGTATTCTTTGTTCCTTTGTTTTTCTACTGGCTGACAGATCGTAAACTCAGTGAAAAACGCTCCCGTAATGAACTGGCGGATGAAATAGCCGCGCATCATAAACGCGAAAACGTAGATACCACTGAAGGTAATTTATAACCATTAACCTTTAAAAAATTAAGGGCAAACATAGGTTTGCCCTTTTTTATAACAGTTACATCACTAGCAATTTAAGCTTGTCAGCGCTACTATTAGTAAACGCGCGTTGTGGAGCAAACTAATGAGTAGTGAAAAAATAGCTGAGTTTGAGCAGTATTTTCAAATAGCAGAAAGTAACCGAGTCAATTTATTTGCTGTTGACAAGCACAGCGTGCCACAAAGCCCTGCTCAATTAGAAGCTGATATTCCCCCACTATTTAAACTAGCTAATGAAGTAAGCGAGCTTGAGCAAAGCTCATTAAGACCATTGCGTAATTTAGGTGATGTGGCCCAAGAACTGGCTGTATTTTTACAAGCCCAATCGCGTAAAATTGACCTCATAATGAGCCATATCCTCGCGTCTGAACAGCCACAAGATAATGCCATGTACTGCGATAGCTATGGCGGCGGTGGGGTTAAATTTACCACCAGCGAGCAATATACAATAGGCCAAGCATTTCGTACTAAACTATTTTTGCAACATGAAGCGTCAGCGGTTTATTGTTATACCGAAGTAATTGCTATAGATAAACTTGATGATGGACAAAAGCAATACACACTTTTATTTACTGCTATCCGCGATTCTGATCAAGAGCTAGTCGTAAGAGCCAGTTTGCACGCACAAACAAGGCAACTAAAAAAGCGCCAACAGCAACAATTACACAAACCTGAAAATGAGCAACCTACTGAGCTATAAAAAGCTGACATATCTGTTTGAAATGCTAAACTAGGCACACCTTTATTTGTTTATTAAATTCATGAACTTTAGACTTTTACCTGAATGGGCTGAGCAAGATGCTGTTATGCTTACTTGGCCACATCAAGATACTGATTGGCGAGATAACCTCAGTGCTGTAGAGCCTGTTTATATTACCCTTTGTAAGCATATATGCCAGCATCAATTGGTTGTTATTGTTGCACATAACACTGCATTAAAAACACACATAAGCCAATTATTAACCAGCAATGAGATTGACCTTGCTCGGGTGCACTTTGTGATCACCCCTTGTAATGATACCTGGGCGCGCGATCATGGCCCTTTGACCTGTGCAAACCAACAGGATGCGAACCAATTAGCTATTCTTGATTACACCTTCAATGGCTGGGGTAACAAGTTTGAAAGCACCCTTGATAATCAAATTAACAACATACTTGTTAAACAGTTGGCAGCACCTGCAAATCAATACCAAAAAATTGATTTAGTATTAGAAGGCGGCGGGGTTGAAATAAACGAGCACGGTGTACTGCTTACCACCAGCGAATGTTTACTCAATCCAAACCGTAACCCAACACTTAGCGCTGAGCAAATTGAAGCACAGTTACAACAGCAATTAGGTGTCAGTTCATTTTTATGGGTTGATCATGGTTATTTAGCCGGTGATGATACTGACAGCCATATTGATACCCTTGTACGCTTTGCACCGAACAACACCCTAGTTTATGTAAAGTGTGATGATACAACGGATGAGCATTTTAACGCGCTCGATAAAATGCAAACACAATTACAAGGTTTTCAAACACCATCAGGTCACCCTTATACCTTGATTGATTTACCATGGCCAAAAGCTGTGTATAACAGCGATGGTGATAGACTACCTGCGACCTATGCAAACTATTTAATTATCAATGATGCCGTATTAGTGCCTACCTATAATGATGAAAACGATGAACAGGCACTTGCGCAAGTTCAACGTGCTTACCCAGAGCACACCATTATTGCTATAAACTGTTTGCCTATTATTCATCAATTTGGCAGCTTACATTGCATCACGATGCAATTACCTCGCGGATTTTTAGTTGGAGCAGCATAATGACTTCGTCAAATAAATTAACAGTTGCCTTAGTGCAGCAAAGCAATAGTGATAACGCCGAGCAAAACATGGCAAAATCAATTGCCGCCATACGTGATGCTGCAAGCCAAGGTGCTCAACTTGTGGTGCTCCAAGAGCTGCACCGCAGCCTTTACTTTTGCCAAACCGAAGACGTTGATGTGTTTGATTTAGCAGAAACTATCCCTGGGCCAAGTAGTGACGCATTGGGTGCATTAGCAAATGAGTTAAACATTGTCATAGTGGCCTCATTATTTGAAAAACGTGCCACAGGTCTTTATCACAATACCGCTATTGTGCTAGAAAAAGACGGCACGATTGCGGGTAAATATCGCAAAATGCATATTCCTGATGATCCTGGGTTTTATGAAAAATTTTACTTTACCCCAGGCGATTTAGGCTTTGAGCCGATTCAAACCTCAGTAGGTAAATTAGGTGTATTAGTGTGCTGGGATCAATGGTTTCCTGAAGCTGCACGCTTGATGGCGATGGCGGGTGCTGAGTTATTAATTTACCCAACCGCGATTGGTTGGGACCCACGTGACGATGACGGCGAAAAGACACGACAAAAAGATGCATGGGTTATTTCGCAACGTGCCCATGCTGTTGCCAATGGCGTGCCCGTTATCAGTGCCAACCGCGTAGGTCATGAAAGTGATCCAAGCGAGCAAAGTGACGGTATTCAATTTTGGGGCAATTCATTTATTGCAGGCCCTCAGGGTGAAATGCTCAGCGAAGCAAATAATACTGACGAGCAAATTTTAGTGGTAGAACTTGATCAAAAACGCTCAGAGAACGTAAGACGTATATGGCCTTACTTACGTGATCGTCGAATTGATCACTATCAAGACCTCACTAAAATTTACCGCGATTAGAATAAATTAGCGCCTCAGTTGAGGCGCATTTAAGGAGTAATAAATGGCGTTTGCGCAATGGGCAGCCTTGCCTTGGGTAAAATCTCAAAAAGATAAAATTCAATGGGGGCAACTCACCGGTAGCGGTCTCAGTATCGCTATTGCACAAGGGGTAAAACAACAAAGTGGCTTAGTGCTGATTGTTACCCCAGATACACCCAGTGCGCTGCGTTTAGAGACGGAACTTGATTATTTATTACCTGATCACCCGGTGATGGTGTTTCCTGATTGGGAAACCCTGCCGTATGATCACTTTTCGCCACACCAAGATATTATTTCGTCACGTTTGGCGACTCTTAATACACTGAAAAAAGAACAACAAAGTGTATTAATTGTTCCTGTATCTACCTTAATGCTGCGCACTGCCCCTGCCTCGTTTATTTATGGCTCTACGCTAAACTTTAAAGTAGGCGATAATCTCGACACACACAGCTTACGGAGTAATCTTGAGCAAGCGGGTTATTTACATGTTCAACAGGTTATGGAGCATGGTGAATACGCTATTCGTGGCTCCATAGTTGATTTATACCCTATGGGGAGCCCGCACCCATTTAGGTTAGATTTTTTCGATGACGAGCTCGACTCAATTCGCCTATTCGATGTTGAAACTCAACGTTCTGACGAAAAAGTAGATAAAATAGAACTACTCCCTGCCCATGAGTTTCCGACCAATGAAACTGACATTGAGCGTTTTAGAATAAACTACCGCGAAAAGTTTGGCGCCAGCTCAGAGCAAGATTCCGTCTACATGCAAGTCACTAAAGGAAACTGGCCTGCGGGTATTGAGTATTATATGCCGCTGTTTTTTGAGCAGCTTGCAACCATATTTGAATATCTACCAGATACTACAACAGTGATGCAATATGGTGATTTAGAGCATGCAGCCGATCAATTTTGGCATGATGTAAATGTTCGCTATGAAAACCGTCGCGTAGACCCGTTAAGACCTTTACTTGAGCCAACTGAGCTTTATCAGCCACTCAATGAGCTGTTTTCAAACTTAGGTAACTTTGCCCGCATACGCTTAAGCCAAGCAAAATTACCGACCAAAGCAGGGAATAAAAACTTAGCCACAAGCGATCTCCCTGCTGTACGAATTGATCACAAGCAACATGAACCGTATCAAGCTTTTATTGAATATATAGCGGCGCAAAAGAAACAAAAAGGCCGCGTGCTGATCTCGGTAGAATCTGACGGACGTCGTGAGTCTTTACTTGCATTACTCAAACCCAGTGGCTTAAAACTCAAAGAGTTTGACTCGTTTGATGACTTTACCACTAGCAATAGCGATGTAGGTTTAATCGTCAGCCCCCTTGAGCAAAGTGTACTATTAAGTGCAAAGCCCGCGCTTAGTATTATTACCGAACAAGAATTACTGGGAATTAAAGTATCTCAGCGCCGTCGTCGAAAGCATAAATACGAAGCAAGCCAAGATGCGCTGATCCGCAACTTAGCTGAGCTTAAAGTTGGTCAACCCATTGTGCATTTAGATCACGGTGTTGGCCGTTATCAAGGACTACAAACTATTGATGCTGCTGGACTCGTCACTGAGTTTGTCACCATAACCTATGCCGGTGAAGCTAAACTTTACGTCCCTGTATCGGCACTGCACATGTTAAGCCGATACTCTGGTGGTGAAGAAGCCACGGCGCCGTTGCATAAGCTCGGCTCTGACGCTTGGGAGAAAGCCAAAAAACGCGCGGCTGAAAAAGTACGTGACGTCGCCGCAGAGCTGCTTGATATTTATGCTCAGCGCCAAGCAAAACCCGGTAATGCTTTCTCCCTCGATGGCAGTGCATACCGCATATTTAGTGATGGCTTCCCATTTGAAGAAACCGATGATCAACGCAATGCCATTGAAGCTGTGCTTGGTGATATGCAAAGTAAACATGCCATGGATAGACTGGTTTGTGGTGATGTTGGCTTTGGTAAAACAGAAGTTGCTATGCGCGCCGCATTTATTGCTGTTAGCGACAATAAACAAGTGGCCGTATTAGTCCCCACTACCCTACTTGCCCAACAACATTTTGAAAACTTTAAAGACCGGTTTGCTGATTTTCCTATTGAAGTTGGTGTGCTCTCACGCTTTAACTCACCTAAAGAGCAAAAAGACACCCTTGAAAAAATGGCCGAAGGTAAACTCGATATTGTCATTGGCACGCACAAGTTAATACAGCAAGATATTAATTTTAGAGATTTAGGCCTACTTATTGTTGATGAAGAACACCGCTTTGGTGTGCGTCAAAAAGAAAAGATCAAATCATTACGCGCCGATGTCGATATTTTAACACTTACCGCAACACCAATTCCACGTACATTAAATATGGCAATGAGTGGCATGCGTGACTTATCAATTATCGCCACTCCACCAGCTAAGCGTTTGGCAGTAAAAACCTTTGTTCGCCAGCGCGATGCAGAGCTTATTCGCGAAGCTGTATTACGTGAAATCAAGCGTGGTGGCCAAGTATACTTTTTGCACAACAATGTAGAAACCATTGACCGCGTGGCTCAAGAGATTAGTGAGTGGGTGCCTGAAGCGAGTGTTGCTTCAGCGCATGGACAAATGCGCGAGCGTGAACTCGAACAGTTAATGAGTGAATTTTATCATCAAAAATACAATGTCTTAGTGTGTACCACCATTATTGAAACCGGTATAGATATTCCAACCGCCAATACCATCATCATGGACCGAGCCGATAAGTTAGGCCTTGCCCAACTGCATCAGCTACGTGGCCGTGTAGGTCGTAGCCATCATCAAGCATACGCTTATTTATTAACTGGTCACCCTAAGTCATTATCTAAAGATGCGGTAAAACGCTTAGAGGCTATCGAATCACTTGAGGATTTAGGTGCTGGCTTTGCATTAGCGACACATGATTTAGAAATTCGTGGCGCGGGTGAATTACTCGGTGATGACCAATCAGGGCAAATGCAAACCATTGGCTTTAATTTATACATGGAAATGCTCGAACAAGCCGTACAATCACTGCGCGAAGGTAAAGAGCCAACCCTTGATAATTTATTACAACAACAAAGCGAGGTCGATTTAAAACTCGCCGCATTACTACCTGATGACTATATTCATGATGTAAACGCCCGCTTGGGTATTTACAAACGTATTGCAAGCTGTGCTACTGTAGATGATATGGATGAACTTCAAGTTGAACTAATTGACCGCTTTGGTTTACTGCCCGATGCAACTAAAAACCTATTTAGTTTGCAGCAACTTAAGCTAAAAGCCAGTGAATTAGGTATTAAAAAGATTGAAGCAAATCCAAAAGGTGGTTATTTTGAGTTTAGCCAAAATACAAAGGTTAACCCAAGCTTCATCATTGGTTTGATACAAAGTGCACCCCATGTGTACAAAATGGATGGCGCAAATAAACTGCGCTTTGCGATCAGCGAGGCTAATGCCCGTGAACGCTTAAAGATGGTCACTGCAATGATTGCAGATTTCTCTAAAAAGGTTAGCCATTAATGTTGTTAAAAAAATCATTATTAATTTTGTGTTGTGTATTTAGCAGCGCAGCATTCGCAGAGCGATGGTTTGAAGTAGAAGTGCTTATATTCAAACAGCGCCCTGCTCCTTATTTACAAGAAGATTTTAGCCTTAAAAAAGAGCCTATTAAGGCAAGCAACAAAATTGACTTACTAACACCTTTGTATGCTCAACAAGCTAAACAAGAATGTATTGCTGGAGACAGCCGATTTAGTTCAACTTCGCTAACTGATACTGTAATTGGCGCCAGCCGTTCAAGTTTATGTGATGATACTATTGATTACATTGCTAGCTATGACTCTTTGCCGCTGAGCCCAGAAGCAGAAACCAGAGATGACATGGTCAGCACCTATTTGTTAAACCCTGAGCAGCTACAATTTAAAAGCCAACAACGCGAGTTGGTGCGTAAAGGTTTAAAACCTTTACTGCACACTGGTTGGCGATTTGAAGGAGCAAGTAAATCGCGTTCACAAAGTATCAAACTATTTGGTGGGCAACACCTAACCACACCGCCAATTACAAATACTAGCCTCGCTAATAACGCTAACTTTATAAGCTTAGTTAATCCAAGCCAATCATTTGAGCCAGCAATGCAACAAGCTTCTGAAAAATGGGAATTAGACGGTTTTTTTAATATTTATCTACGCCACTACCTTTATATTAATGCAAATATTGATATCAGTGAAAAGCGTGTTAACGGAGAAATCCAAAGCGCCCGTTTTTCACAATTTAAACGCGTAATAAGTGGTGAAGTTCATTATTTTGACCACCCCAAAATGGGCATGATTGTACAAATAAGAAAATTTAAACACTAAAAAGGACACTACCTATGAAAAAGCTTTTAATTATTGCGGCTACTTTATCACTTGCTGCTTGCTCAAAAGTAAGTTTAGAAAACTACGAAAAAATCTCAATAGGGATGGATAAAACTGAGGTTGAAGCAATTCTAGGAAGTGCTGATGACTGCGTTGAAAAAACCCTCCATACTAATTGTACGTGGGGAGATGAAACAAAAAACATCGAGATCACCTTAGTCTCAGATAAAGTATCTTTGTATAGCAAAACAGGCTTAGAAAAGTAAGTAAGTCATAAGATGGTAGCCTGCTACCATCTTAAACCTTTGTGCATTACCACCAATACACAGGGTAATGCCGCTTAGGGTTACGCGATAAGTTATTAACAAGTAAACCCACCAATAACATAATCAACGCGCCAAATAAAACGGGGCTAATCACATAATAATAACCAAGTTGATTAATTCCTTCACCACCGATAACTGCAATCAATGCTGTTGCACCACCCGGAGGATGTAAAGTTCGTGTTAAGTGCATAACGGCGATTGAAAGTGACACTGCAATAGCACTCGCTAGCATTAAATCAGCAGTTAAAAACTTAGCCACTGTAACGCCTATCAAAGCACTTAAAACATGCCCACCTACAAGGTTTCTCGGCTGTGAAAATTCTGCTAGTGGCGCTCCATATATGAGGACTGCTGTTGCGCCTAATG
Organism: Pseudoalteromonas sp. APC 3893; assembly: GCF_030408095.1. Lineage (NCBI taxonomy): Bacteria > Pseudomonadati > Pseudomonadota > Gammaproteobacteria > Alteromonadales > Pseudoalteromonadaceae > Pseudoalteromonas > Pseudoalteromonas sp. APC 3893. Next base: position 62,974 of record NZ_JASDCD010000002.1, on the reverse strand, counting down.
AGCCAATTAAAAATAAGTTAGTTAAGGGATCAAATTGCAACGTTTTACCAATTAAGGCTACTAAGTAAATACCTAAAAAAGAGCCTAACAACGACCACATGATTTTACTCACGGGTTTGCGTGGTGGGCACTGGCTCGTTGCAGCCATACGGGACAAAAACAATCGCATTAATATCTCTAAAAAATAAATACATAAAAAAGAGCAGTACCAAAGCAATGCTCTATTAGTTATTTGATTAGTCAAACAGCTTAAAAACTAGTTATTACTGATTTTGATATTGCTCTTTGGCTTTTTCAAGTTCGCCATCAGAAATACCTAATGATGCAGCAGCTTCTTTGATTAGCTGTGGCTGGGTCATAACAAGACCCATTAACGCTTGTAGTTTCTCTGGTGGAATACCTAATTGTTGTACTAACCCCATTGCCATCATTGGGTTTTGCGTAAATGCTTGAAAAAGCTCGTGAACTTTTTCATCACTCACATCATGTTCTTTTAATGTTGCTATAATTGGGTTCATATTCTTACCTTACATTACTTTTAATTGCACTAATTATATGGGCAAATAATTAGTTTTAAATAGATATTACTTATTTAACCTGTAACACGACTTTACCGGCATTTTCATTGCGCTCTAAAATTGCATGGGCTTCATTTGCTTGTTGCCATGGCATAGTTTTATAAATATTAAAATCAAAATGTTGGTTAGCAATATCATCATAAAATTGGTTAACGAACTCATCGCGTAATTGGCGTTTAAATGCTTTGCTGCGGTTACGTAAAGTAGAGGCATGAAACGAAATACGTTTTTGTAATAGTCGAGCAAAATCAACCTCAGCAAATCGACTATCTAAAAACGCCAGCATAATAATTTGACAATCCATTGCCGCGATTGCTGCATTCTTATTTAAGTATCGGCCAGATACCGGATCAACAATGACATTGGCTGTTAATGTATGGGTTTGCATATATTCAACAAAGTCATCTGTTTTATAATTAATGGCATGATCTGCACCCAGCTCTTTGGCGTGTTGGCACTTTTCGTCGCTCCCTGCGGTAATAACAACAGTCGCTCCCACGCGTTTCGCCATTTGAATTGCAGCCCCGCCTACCCCACTGGCCCCAGCATGAATAAGCGCGGTTTGCCCCTGTTGTAAGTTACCTAACCCAAAGAGTGCACCATATGCAGTTAAATACACTTCGCTTATGCTTGCGCCTTGCTCCATCAATATACTATCTGGTAAAGCCATTATTTGTGCAGCATCCACTGCCACATATTCACTATACGCACCACCGGCACACAATGTAAAAACGCGCTGATTGAGCCAACTTTTTTCTACATCAGCGCCAAGCTCAACCACAGTGCCAGCACATTCAAGCCCTAAAATAGGGCTATCGCCTTTTGGTGCAGGGTATTTACCTTGTCGTTGCATACAATCGGCACGGTTAACTCCTATAGCTGCAACCTTTATAAGTACTTCATCTGCTTGTAAGTTTGGTTTTGTTGTTTCACTCAGTGATAATGTTTTATTTTCGTGTGCAATAAATTTCATAGGCTCCTCAGTGTGGTCTTTAGTCTAACTTTCGCCATATTTCAGCTTCTACTAACTTACCATTTTCAGTGAGCGAATGATGCCACAAATCACCTTCAATTTTGTAATCAAAAGCCATTGTTTTACCCAATAATGAAGAAATATTACCATAACCAAATGTTTCTATGAATTGTTGATTTTTAATTATGTATTTACCGCCGCCAGCATAATGAAACTTGCCGCTTTTTTGTGTTATGTAGTTGAAGTGTGTTTTTGTTATTAATTTTACTGAGGTTAACTGCGGGGCTTTGGCTGTTACATAGCCATCATCAACCGCATATTTTCCCTCTACAAACTCCCAACTCCCCAACAGTGGGTTTGCAAATGTTTGCCCCGCGACAAGTAGTAACCCTGTTAGTAAATAGGCTTTCATAATTTTTCCTTTAAAAGTTTTTGCAAATTGTACCTTTTACTGAAATTAATCCCTATCATACTTCTGGTTAGGGTCGATACTCTTAAACCGCCAACTAGTTTTATACGGGTAAACGTCGTATATGTGCCCTGCGGTTATATTTGCTTGGCATTGTTGCCAAAACGACGCTGAAAAAATATCGCTATGATGTTGCTTAAATACAGTAAATGCCGTGTCGTTAGCGCTAAAAAAAATGTTAAATTGACTCGGAAACACATCGTTATCTGCAATATCAAAATAACTGTGCGCACTTAACTCATCATGTTGGCTGTCACTTTTTGGAATATCTCTGAAATTGCACTCAGTTAATGGACAAATTTCATCATAATCATAAAATACCACACGACCCCAGCGGGTAACGCCAAAGTTTTTCATTAACATATCGCCTGGAAATATATTTGCCCCAGCTAAATCTTTGATAGCCTTACCATAGTCAATCATCACTTTGGTTAGTTCTGTGCCATCGCATTGATTCAGGTATAAATTAAGCGGTGTCATTTTACGCTCAACATACACATGCTTTAAAATAAGTGCTTTTTCAGAGATGGCCATACTGCTACCAATCATTTGTTGCATATGGCTTAGGAGTTCATCACTAAAGCGAGATAAGTCAAACGCTAAATACCTAAACTCATGTGTATCAACCAGCCGGCCCACCCTATCAGCTTGCTTTACAAAATCATACTTAGCCATAACTTGGGTTTTTGTCGCGGTTTTGGGTGCGTTAAATTTATCTTTAATTACTTTATAAACGTATTCAGAACCAGGGGTGGTAAACACTAACATAACCATACCAGGGGTACCTGGGGCGCTGATATACTTATCTGATTTTGGACTGTTTTTAGTGGTGTCTACCTTGTAACGATAAAACTCAGTTTTTGCATGTTTAATAAATCCAATCGCATTAAACAGCTCAAACCGCTGTTTATGTGGCAATAGCACTGATAGGTAATCTACATAGCGTGCTGGTTGGTCGGTATCTACCATAAAATAAGTACGAGCAAAGCCAAATAGTAAACTGAGTTGATCTGCCCCCATCATCACCGCATCTAACTTTAAACCATCCTCGGTATTTAATATGGCAATCGCAAAGGGCATGTTGTCGCCATTTTTAGCAATGCACCGGCCTATCAAATAACATGCTTTATTTCTAAAAAACAATGAATTGGCATATTCTATATAACCATTATTTAAGTTTATAAGTTCATATACTTGGCGGCACTGGTGTTTCGCCCCCATTGTTAAAGTATGCTGTAACTGGGTAACATCATGCTCAAAATTACTAAACTTGACCCGAAATGCTTGCGCTAAAATAAGCTGCTTTACTGCCTCAGAGAAACCAAATTGTAATGATATTCGCTTCACTAAACTATCAAATGGCCGAGGAGCTGTACGATATTTTGCCTTTAAAACAAATAAGTGGACTGTGCGAATTTTTTTATCGTGCCATATCGCACCAAATGTTGAATTAAAAAACGTATGGGCGATAGGTTGGTTTTCATGATTCGACACCATCGCAGCATAGACATTTTTTGCTTGTTGCCAGATTGCTGCATCATCATATTCATTGTAAGCAATGAGTTTTACCGTATCGCTAACATTGGCAACTTGGCGCTCGTATACTTGTAAACGTGCTCGCATAGCTGCTTGTATATCATGCCATTGCCTTTGTTCAAAACGGCTTTGTGCGCCCAAGGTGATATTTAAAAATTCTGCAAACATGGCTTCAAAGCCTGCGAATACTGCTCGTGCTAGTTTAGTTGCAATAACGTGTTCAAGCGCACAATTGTAAGATGATGCAGGCTGTAGATTTGGCATATTTTTATCACTTATGACGACTATTTTATTTTAGCTGTTTACAGAGCATAGCAAGCAGGCTTTAATTTAGATAATTAATAAAGCGAATGAATAAGATTGATCAGATGAATATAAGAAATGTCGATCTCAACTTACTAGTGTATCTCAATGTACTCATTGACGAGCAAAATGTCTCAAAAGCTGCAAATAAACTTGCGTTAACACAGCCTGCCATGAGTAATGCACTAAAACGCTTACGTGATTTATTTGATGATCCACTCCTCGTTCGCGCTGCCGGTAATATGACGCCAACAGCAAAAGCATTGAGCCTCAAGCCTGAAATAGAAGCGCTTCTCAAAATGGCTGAAGCGATAACACAACCCAGTGATTTATTTGACCCAACCGATGCCCAAGTCACTTTTAGGATAATGGCTAACGATTATTTAGAGTCTACCTTAGTTGCGCCCTTCATTACTGAACAACTCGAAAAACACCCTGGCCTTAATTTTGATGTGCTCAGTCCCAGTGACGTAAACCTTCAAGATATGGAAAAAGGCACTATTGATTTAGCAATCAATCGCTTTAATGGCATGCCTCGCTCATTTCATCAAGCCAGTGTATGGCGCGATAATTATTGCTGCTTAATGCACCCTAATAATCGTTATTTAAATAAACCTGATCTACAAAGCTACTTAGCTGCGCAGCACATATGGGTTAATAGAGCCGGTTGGGGGGCTGAAGCCGCCGTTACGAATAAGTCAGGCAGTCAAAAGCTAGGCTGGGTTGATGAGGCTCTGTGGCAATTAGAGCAAACACGACATATCCGGGTGTCCACCCGCCACTATATGGTGGCAAGCTTACTTTGCCAATCGGCAAAACTTATCGCCACTTTGCCTCGTCGACAAGCCATGCTCCTTGCTAAACATACAGATTTAGTTATCAGCCCAGTGCCATTTCAAGTGGTCCCGATTGAAATAAAGATGTTGTGGAGCCCACTGCTACATCATGCCAGCCCGCACCAATGGCTACGCCGTGAATTACTGAACTTTGCAAGCACCGTCGCAGATCGTTAAGTATCATTGTACCGACCAAGATGGTGCTAAGGCGCACTAAAATAGATCAATACTTCGTTATGATTTCATTCTCCACTTATAAATTACACTTAAATTCAACAACTTAATAAGTTGGCACTTTATCTGCTTTATAAGAATTAAGAGCACTTAATTGCGCTTACTAAAACAATAAAAAAAACAACTTAAATTTTAGGCAAAGAAGCCCGCATACTTACTGTTTTATTACTTTAAGTGGCGGGCTTTTTTGTGTTTGTAAAACCGTCAAAACTAAGGAATACCACATGCAAACACCCCAACAAATTCTCGTCATTGGTAATGGCATGGTGGGTCATCACTTTGTAGAGCAAATGCGTGCCAGCGATGCGAATGCTGTCATAACCGTGTTATGCGGTGAGGTTCATTTAGCCTATGACCGCGTATATCTATCGAGCGTTTTTGATGGTAAAAGCCCTGCTGATTTAGCTTTAACAACTGCAGAAAACTATCAGCAACTCAATATAAGTGTACACACTAATACATGGGTTGATCAGATAGATAAACAAAATAAAGTTGTTAAAACAACAACTGGTCAGCAATATGACTACGATAAACTTGTTATAGCAACCGGCTCATACCCATTTGTACCGCCAATTCCTGGTAATGATCAGCCCCATTGTTTGGTTTATCGTACATTAGAAGATTTAGAAGCAATTCAACAAAGCGCCAAAGTGAGTAAAGTAGGTGTGGTAGTGGGTGGTGGTCTATTAGGTCTTGAGGCCAGTAATGCCCTAAAACAACTTGGGTTAGATACGCATGTGGTCGAATTTGCGCCACAACTTATGGGTGTACAACTTGATGAAGTTGGTGGTGAATTACTTAAAAATAAAATAGAACAATTAGGTGTTACCGTTCATACCGGTAAAGCCACACAAGAAATTGTCAAAGGGGAGCAATGCCGTTACCGAATGAACTTCAGCGATGGCTGTCACCTTGAAACAGATATTATTTTATTCTCGGCTGGCATTCGCCCATACGATCAATTAGGCCGTGCCACAGAGCTTGAAATAGGTCCCCGAGGCGGTATTGTTATCAACAATCAATGCCAAACATCTGATCCGGATATTTATGCTATCGGTGAATGCGCCTTGTGGAGCAATTTCATATTTGGTTTAGTTGCACCTGGTTATAATATGGCGCGTGTTGTCGCAAGTCAGTTCAGTGGTGGTGATTTAGCCTTCTCTGGCGCCGATATGAGCACTAAATTAAAATTACTTGGTGTTGAAGTGGGCTCAATTGGTGATGCTCACGGCAAAACCGAAAATTGTAAAGAGATGGTCTATCAAGACCCTATTCGTGGTAGTTACAAAAAAATCGTTTTTAATGAGCAAACAGACAAATTAATTGGTGCCGTACTTGTTGGCGATACCAGTGATTACGATACATTACTGCAATACATGTTGAACGACATGACCCTACCAGAAAACCCTGAATGTTTAATTTTACCAGTAACTGGTGACGCTCCAACACTTTCTAGTTCAGCACTTCCAGATGCCGCAACGATTTGCTCTTGCCACAATGTCAGTAAGGGCGACATCATCAGCGCCATTGATGGGGGTGCCTGTGAGCTGGGCGAAGTTAAAAATTGTACAAAAGCTGCCAGTGGCTGTGGCGGATGTGCCGCCTTACTAAAAACAGTGGTTGATCAAGAATTAGAGTCGCGCGGTGTTGAAGTTAACAATCACATTTGTGGACACTTCGCCTACTCTCGTCAAGAATTGATGCATCTCGTAAAAGTTGATGGCATCAAAACTTTTGATGACCTACTAAACAAGTTTGGTCAAGGTAAAGGTTGTGATATTTGCAAACCAGCAGCGGCTAACATATTAGCGGCAACATGGAATGATTTCATTCTCAATAAACCCCATGTTGGCTTACAAGATACCAATGATACCTTCTTAGCTAATATGCAAAAAGATGGCTCATACTCAGTTGTTCCACGAATTGCAGCAGGCGAGATCACACCAGATAAACTCATTGTTCTTGGGGAGGTAGCACAAGAGTTTAATCTGTACTGTAAAATTACAGGTGGTCAGCGTATTGATTTATTCGGCGCCCGCCTTGAGCACCTGCCAATTATTTGGCAAAAGCTGATTGATGTTGGCTTCGAAACAGGCCACGCCTATGGTAAATCCTTGCGTACGGTTAAATCCTGTGTTGGCAGTACATGGTGCCGTTATGGCGTACAAGACAGTGTTGGCCAAGCAATAGACATTGAAAATCGCTACAAGGGCTTACGATCACCACATAAAATTAAAATGGCCGTGTCTGGCTGTACCCGTGAATGTGCTGAAGCACAAAGTAAAGATATTGGTGTAATTGCCACTGAAAATGGCTGGAACCTCTATGTGTGTGGTAATGGCGGCATGCGTCCACGCCATGCTGACTTATTTGCCACTGATCTCGATACGCAAACGCTGATCACCTATATTGACCGCATACTCATGTTCTACATTAAAACAGCAGACAAACTACAACGTACATCTGTGTGGATGGAGAACCTTGAAGGAGGTTTAGACTATTTACGTAAAGTTGTTATCGAAGACAGCTTAAATATTTGTTCCGAGCTTGAAGCACAAATGGAGCATGTAGTAGCGACCTATCAATGTGAATGGAAAACCACTATTGAAAGCCAAACAGCTGTCAAACGCTTCCGCCAATTTGTAAATAGCCCAGAGCAAGACAGTAATATTTTGTTTGTCCAAGAGCGGAACCAAATCCGCCCGGCAACAAAATTAGAAAAACGAAACCATTCGCGTAGTACCGAGCAGTTAATCCCAGTTGTTGAAATTGAAAAGGAGCAAGACAATGTTGTGGCATGATATCGCATCAATTGATGATCTAGTAGCAGACAGCGGCGTATGTGCATTAGTTGAGAATACACAAATCGCTTTATTCTATATTCCACAAGAGCCAGCAGCGGTTTTTGCCATCAATAACTATGACCCTATCGGTGATGCCAATGTTTTATCTCGGGGCATTATCGGCAGTATGCAAAACGCGCTAGTTGTCGCCTCTCCGTTATATAAACAGCATTTTTGCCTTCAAACAGGGCAATGTATAGAACAAAGCGATGTTTGTGTTGCAACGTACCCCGTCAAAATTGAAAACGACCGCGTATTTGTCCAAGCACAAGTCTGTGCAGAGCAAACTAGCGCAGCTTAGTTAATTGTTTAGGGAAAACTTATGAGTGTACTTTCTTATTTTATGGGGTCAGAATCAAACTGGTTAGCTAATTTGATCAGCAAACCATTTAATCAATCTAAAACCCGCCAAAAGCAAGGTCATGTCTATTTAATTGGAGCAGGACCTGGCGATCCAGAACTGATCACAGTTAAAGCGCAGCGGTTAATTGAAAGTGCCGATGTTATTTTATACGATTGGTTAGTCTCGGTTGAGCTGCTGCGTACTCTTCCTGAAAACGTACAACGGGTGTTTGTTGGCAAGCGTGCTAACAAACACTCAATGCAACAAGCTAATATAAGTAAGTTATTAGTTAACTATGCTCAGCAGGGACATACAGTCATTCGGTTAAAAGGGGGCGACCCAAGTATTTTTGCCCGCGTTAATGAAGAAGCTGATGCCCTTGCAGAGCATAATATTCCCTTTGCCATAGTGCCGGGTGTAACTACCGCATGTGCAGCATCTGCTTACACAGGTATCCCTCTTACAGCACGTGGGGTTGCCCGTAGTGTTACCTTTATGACAGCACAGTTTGCAGACCCAAAACAACAGCCAAAATGGGAAAATTATCATCACCTGCCTAATCAAGACAATCCAACTTTAGTTGTTTACATGGGTTTAGGCCGCCTATCTCAGTTAGTAGATGGTTTATGCTCTGTAGGTTGGCCAATAAACACCCCCATTGCTTTACTAGAGCAAGTCACAACCGCAAGCCAACAAGTAATTAGTGGAACGTTTGAAGATATCGCCAATAAATCAGCAACTGCAAACCTCACAGGCCCTACCTTGATCATGATTGGAGAGGTAATACATCATCAAATGGCTATTGAAAAACAATTGCTTGAAATAAGCGCAGCACAGGTTTAACACTTTTATTACGAGATTCCCCACTCCCTTCCTAACCACTTTATGATGGGCCTACAGGCCCACTTTTTCACTACTGACTTTGCTAATCGTTGTATTTCATCGGAAACAGATAGTGCCTATGTTATTAATGATACGACGAGTAACAAAGCTAATAGCACCGATAAGCCTTGATAAAAACGCACTGGATTTTTCTCTACCCATGGCGGATTTAAATTGGTTAAAAATGCAGGATTTGGGTTGTGTAAATCAAAAATGAATTCAGATAATACTTGATAGCGTTTTGCAGGGTTGGGCTGTAACGCTTTTTTGAGGGTTGCATCAATCCAGAGTGGGATATCACGTTCAGGATCAACAACTGACTGATAATTTAATTTATATTGTGCTGATAACGTTCGAGCTTTAGCAACATTGACTCCATAAGGGTAACGACCACAGAGCATATAATATGTGAGTACAGCTAATGAAAACAGATCTGAGCAAGCACTGCCACCACCGCCAACAAAATACTCAGGGGCTGTATACATCGCCGTGCCAAGTAACTGTGAGTCCTCAAGCTCTGCAATACCTGCAACGCGCACCGAGCCTAAATCAATAATTTTTACCGTGCCATTATTGTCTACCATTATATTTTCAGGGCGTAGATCTTGGTGCAAAATATCGCTTCGGTGTAAAGCCATCAGCCCTTTCGCCACTTGTTCAATGATAGCTCGTATGTCTATGATGCTAGGCTGTGGATGATCAACAAGCCACTGTGCTAAGGTTTGCCCTTGAATATATTCACTTACAGTGTACCAATAGCTGCGCTCCCGTGATATGCGAGGAATCGAAATGACATGAGGACTACTCACTCTTTTTGCGACCCACTCTTCGAGCATTAAACGCTCTAGGTATTCATGGTCATAGGATAAATCAATTGAAGGGGTTTTTATTATCAATTGTTGAGCGCTCGTTAAATCCGCAGCTAGATATACATGGCTGCGACTTGAACGATGAATAGAACGAAGTATTTTATAACCATCAAATTCATCGTTACTTGATAACATAGGTGGTAATGGAAGAGGCTCATCAAATAGACAATGCTGGTTTTTATCATCTACATGATCAACCACCACAATTTGCACCGTGAGGTTATCATCACTACCAGCATTAAGTGCTGTTTCAACAAACGCCTCAGCGCAAGCATCTAAGTCATGCAAATATTCGGCGTATATTTCCTGCATCAGGATTGGAGTTAAATAATCACTGACTCCATCCGTCATCAAAAAAAACACGTCATTTTGTACAAGCTCTACACTGTCGTGATCTAAGTGCAAATGGCCTGCGGCACCAAGTGCACGACTTAAATAGCTGGTATCGCTTCCCTGATACCAGCGGTGATCACGAGTCAACTGCGATACATTACCCTCTCTAAGGTGATAGATACGGCTATCGCCAATATGCAAAATATGGGCATGTTGTTTTTTGAATATCACCGCTGAAAAAGTGCAAACATAGCCTTTTTCAACATCAAACCGATAAGGACCTTGCTGATTTTGCGCATACAGCCATGCATTCGTACTGGTCAAAACTTGTTGCGCCGCATGGCTAACCGACCACGCATCACTGGTACAATAATAATCAGATAGAAAACTTTTTATTGCTGTTTCACTCGCAACTTGGCTGACTTGTGAGCTGCTTACTCCGTCGCTTAATGCAACAACAGCTCCTTTGAGTTCAAGTTCAGGACTATTTGGCACAAAAGCGCCGTAGCAATCTTGATTAATATCTTTGCTACCGGCGCTTGAGTGTTGCCCTATCCGTAGGCTTAGCTGTGTCACTATGCGTTAACCCGTAACAGGTTTACTAATAGGCTCTTGCGTATTTAAAGAGCGCTTTGGTGCAGTTTTATAATGCGTGGTATATAAAGTTAACCCAGTAAATGCCAACCCGCCCACTAAATTACCTAGTGCAGTTGGTATTTCATTCCATACTAAATAGTCCATTACTGAGAAATCGCCACCCATCATAAGTGCAAACGGAAATAAAAACATATTCACAACAGAGTGCTCAAAACCCATAAAAAAGAACAACATCACTGGCATCCACATCGCAATCACTTTGCCACTAACATGTGTTGAAATCATCGCACCGACAACACCGAGAGAGACCATCCAATTACATAACATGCCGCGAATAAAAATAGTTAGCCAACCAGCAGTACCATATTCCGCATACCCTAACGTACGTGCTTCACCGATGTGGCCAACCTTTGCTGCGATTGCTCCGCCATCAGTATTAAAACCATAGGTAAATATAAACGCCATCATAAATGCAACAGTTAATGCGCCTAAGAAGTTACCTGCGAATACTTTACCCCAGTGCGGTAGAATTTGTGACCACGTGACTCCAGGACGCTTGGCAAGCCATGCTAAAGGGGTTAATACAAATACCCCTGTTAATAAATCGAACCCCATCAAGTACAACATGATAAATCCAACAGGAAATAACACTGATCCTAATAAATGAGATCCAGTTGCCACTGCTACACTCACCGCAAATACTGCGGCTAATGCTAAAATAGCGCCCGCCATAAACGCACGTATTAGTGTATCGCGAGTCGACATATAGATTTTTGACTCACCAGAGTCGACCATTTTTGTAACAAATTCTGTGGGTATTAAATAAGCCATAGTATTCACCTTCGTTGTTATTGATTAATTACCACTGTGCGTTGCTATATTTCAGGCAAAAAAAAACGCCTACTACTTGCTTATTGAGCAAATAAGTAGACGTCTTCGTCTTAACTAAAACACACTGTGAGGGCACACAACCCGATTGACTTTATTACTAAAGCAACAACAGTGCCAATATAACCATCTGTTTAAAAGTCACTTTTAAACAGATGGTTATACACTTTTAATCAGAATAAACGGTGAATTCATTTGCGCCAACATAGTGCGAATTTCCATTTTACGCACCAAAAAGATCAGATAAAGTGAGTGTTTTATATTACTAAGTGCCAAAAGTTGCTTAGTTAAAATAAACTATATACTTTTTAATTCTCGTTATTTCATAACCTTAAAAAGCGATGCTTTATTCTGACCTAATATTTTTGCTGACTGGAACAAGGGTTGCACTATTATTAACAATAATAATATAAACATATTAAATTTTATGCCCAGAGTCAGCCCTCTCACAGAACAATTTTTACTTGCAGCAAAACATGAAGAAATTAATGCGCTACAGCACTTAGCCATAAGTTGTAAAACATTAATAACTCTAGGCCACTTTATTCATCAACTTCAAAAAGAACGTGGTATCAGTAATATTTTTATTGCTTCAGGTTGTGAGCGTTTTGTGCAACAACGTCGTGAACAAATTGCGCAGAGTATTGAATCCGAGCAACAACTTTATACTGAGTTAAAGCAACATTACTTAAATTCAAAACACAGCATAGGTAATACACGTTTATTTAATCGAATAACTTTTAGCTTACAATGCCTTGCACGATTACCCATTTTACGAGAACAAATTCGCAATCAAAAAGTAACGGCAGAGCATGCCAGCCAAGCTTTTTCACAACATATTAGTTCATTATTAAATATTCTATTAGAAGCCGCTGATGGCGCAAGTGATCCACTGATCACCCGACTTTTAATTGCACTATTTAATTTTGTGCAAGCAAAAGAACATGCCGGACAAGAGCGTGCTTGCGGTGCTATCGGTTTTGCATCTGGTGCATTTAGCACACAGCGCAAAGACCAGCTAGCTCACTTACAAAATACACAGCAAGACAATTTTATTATATTTTTAAAATATGCCGGTAATGATTTAACTACAGCGTACGCACAACTAACTGAAGACGAAGCAAGCGTTCAACTACAAAGGCTGCGCAATTTAATACAAGAGTTACCGCAAGGTAGTTCACAGCTCAACGAAATAAGCGAAGTCTGGTACGACATCACAACCACACGTATTGATCATATGCATAGAATCGAGAAGTTAATCGCAGAGCAACTAACAACTAGCGCCGAGAAACAGATTCATATTGCTAAACGTCAATTACATGAACACAAAAATCATATAAAAGCACTGAGTGACATTCCTTTAGATGGGTCAGGTTCGAGCGTTGATTACACCTCTAATAATAGCAACTTAGCGCAGCATCGACTCACAAGCAACCGCACTTTTTACGATTTAATCATGGAACAAAGTGAACACCTAAAACAGATGAACGATGCCTTGCAAGATGCCAAACAAGTAATAAGTGAACAAAAAACATTAAATAGAGCAAAGTTAATCTTGATCCAACATCTAGATATCACTGAAGAGCAAGCCCACAAACGTTTGCAGAAACAAGCAATGGACCAACAATGTTCTCTGTTTGAGGTCGCAAAACACGTGCTCAAAGCCATGAATAAAGACCAACACATTATAAGCTCTTAAATATTGATAAAATCAATATCAGTTATTGAAAACAACAATTTCATAAATAGTACTCTTAGCGCTAGAGTGAAGTCATACAAATGATTCACTCACACTATAACTAAGAGATATTATTATGATGCAAACTACAGAACGTTTCACCCAACAAGACGGCTTATTCATCGATGGTAATCTTCATGCATTTATTGAACAGCAACTTTGCCAAAAAACAAGGTTAACGAGCGAAGAGATTTATCAAGCCTTAGCAACATTGGTGGATGAATTTGGCTGCCAGTGCCGTAAAAACAAACATGAAAATGATGCAGCTTTAGATGCCCAAACTTTGCTTCACGCGTATCAAGTTGAGCACGCGCACCCACATTGTCATGCAGATGCTCAAACTACAACGGCCGTTTTAGATGAGTTTTGTTGTCAAGTGCCTGCAATTATTGTTGTAGCTCTAATGGATACACTCAGTGCCACGCCAAGCAATGAGCATGACGCTAAAGTTATTTATCAACGTGCTGCTAAACTTACTAATCGCCCTTGCATGTACCGCGAAAGTTTTACCAATAGTAACGCAGCTTAAATTATGACTGCTTTACACGCTCGATGATCTTCATTGCAAATTCACTGCAGCTGAGGATCGTCGCGCTATGCGATTTTGTATCAAGATCAAATGTTATTTCATTCGCATCTAATGTAGCGGCAAGTGCATTTTCTATCGCTTGTGCAGCATCATGCCAATTCATAAACCGCAACATCATCACCGCACTTAAAATACTACTACTAGGGTTTGCAGTATCAGTGCCAGCAATTCGTTCAAATGGCCCATGTGTGGGTTCAAAAAACGCAACGTCATTATTTAAATTTGCCGCTGGCATAATACCGATGCCGCCCACTTGTGCAGTCAGCATATCCGCTAAGTAATCCCCATTTTGATTTGTCGTTACAACTACATCAAATTGCTCGGGGGTCATTAATGCTTGTTGTAACATATTATCTGCTATCACTTCTTTAATAATAAGTGGGGCTCGCTGAACACGCTCTATAATAAGCCAACGACCATTTTCATGCTCCTTCGCACCAAATTCTCGTTTAGCTAAATCAAACCCCCAACGTTTAAATGCACCTTCTGTAAACTTTAATACATTGCCTTTATGAACCACGGTAAGTGAATCACTTTGCTGTTCAAGTGAATACTCAAGAGCATAACGCATTAATCGCTCAGCGCCTTCTTTAGAAATATTCTTTATCCCTATTGCACATTGCTGATCAAAACGTAATCGTGTCACGCCCATCTCTTGAGATAAAAAATCCAACATTTTTTCGGCTTCAACACTACCTGCTTGCCATTCAATACCAGAGTAAATATCCTCAGAGCTATCTCTAATAACAACAATCTTGGTTTTTTCAGGATATTTTAACGGTGAAGGCAGTGCACTATAGCCTTTGATTGGCCGCATATTAACAAATAAGTCCATTTCCTGGCGTAGCGCTACATTAAGTGAGCGAAAACCTCCGCCTAAGGGAGTAGTCAGCGGGCCTTTAATCGCGATTTTAAATTGCCTTACCGCGTGAATTGTCTCTTGTGGGAACCAATCACCGTCGTATAACTTTGCAGCTTTTTCACCATTAAACACTTCAAGCCAGTAAATTTTTTTAGTACTGCCATAACAATGAGCTATTGCATTATCAACAATCTGGCGTACTAAGGGGGAGATATCTGCGCCAACACCATCACCATCAATAAAAGCAATAATGGGCTTATTCGGAATATGCCATTGCCCTTCGGCATTTATGCTAATCTGTTCGCCTTCGCTTGGCACTGAAATGTGTTGATAATCCATTAAGCCTCTTACATGATTCATACCAGAGAAGATAATATATTAAATCATCTACTTACTGACTTGTCTGCATTCAAAAAGTGATATCGACTATTCAACAGTTAAATAGTTAACCATTAAGATGGCTCAGCCAGAACATCATCAATGGCTGTAAACAAAGCATTCACTAACTGAGAATCAAGCGTGACTGAATCAGCTTTTATAACTTTATCTAATTCAACTGACTTTTTATAAAGGCTTAAGCAATCAAACATCCCTGCGGTCCCTTTTATCATGTGCACGCTTTGGGCAAAGCCCGTCATATCACCGGATTTAAACTGTTGCAGTAACGTTTCTTTTTGAATGCGTAGCCCTTTAATATAATCATGTTTGAGTAATTCAAATTCATGATCAGGGAGCTTCACATCATCAGCTATTTCTATATCCAAGTAACTGGCAATCTTGTGACTAAACTGTGTTCTATCAATTGGTTTAGCGATATGATCAATAAACCCCTGCTTTAAATAGCGGTCGATTTCATGTTTCATCGTGTTTGCCGTTAAAGCGACAATGGGTGTGGAAAGTCCTGTTGCTTGCATAATATGAATCGCTTGCTCACCATCCATAATTGGCATTTGTATATCAAGTAAAATTAAGTCAAATTGCTCATCAAGGGTTGCTTGAACTGCATCTTGACCATTTTCGACGGCTGTTACTGTTAAGCCCATTCGTTCCAAAATTCGTTTTATAAGCTGGCGATTTTCTGGGTGATCTTCTGCAATTAATACCTCGCCGACTAGGTTTTGTTGGCAGATATTTTCGGGGACCTCTTTTGATTCATGGCAGATCACCTCATCAAATGAATTAATCCATTTTGTTTTATCCGTAATTTTTAAGTTAAGTTCTAAACAAAACTCACTGCCACAACCAACTTCAGAACTCACGGTTAAATCGCCACCGAGTTTATGAGCTAAACTCTTAGAGATATTTAAGCCAAGGCCAGTCCCACCATATTTACGCGAAATTGATGAATCAGCTTGATAAAATGGCGAGAACAATTCTTTTCGCTCGCTTTGTGTCATGCCAATTCCGGTATCTTTAACTGTAATTTTAAGCTGCTCTGCCGAGCAAGCAACAACTAACTGAATATGCCCAACACTGGTAAATTTAAGCGCATTCGTTGCTAAGTTTAATAAGACCTGCCTAAGACGCGTTGGATCAGAAATAATCCAATCGGGTAGCGGAAAGACATAATCAACACCAAATTTTAATCCTTTATCTCGAATTTGCTTACCAAGTAGCGATTCAATCTCTGCGATAGTGGCAAATAAGTCAGTTTCAACTAAATCAATTTCTAAACGGTTCGCCTCAATTTTCGACATATCCAATATGTCATTGATTAAACCCAACACATGGCGGCTGTTTTGCAAAATAACTCGGATACCATGATTACGCTCATGGGGCTTGATATCACCCAAAATAATACCATCTGCATAACCAATTATAGAGGTCATAGGGGTGCGAATTTCATGACTCATATTTGCTAAGAAGCGACTTTTCGCTTCGCTGGCATCACGCAGTTCTTCAGCTAATTGTTGTAACTCGTGAGTACGTGATTGCACTTTTTGCTCTAAATTTTTCGTTAGCGCTACATTTTCCTCGTGTAGAAGTCTAAATTTATTAGCCACAGCAAATGCTAATAACATGGCATCAAGCGCAGTACCAATTAAACCAAGTAAGTATAAATCAAAAGCCATCGGCGCAATCAAGCCAAGGTTGGTTAAATTACCGATCATATTAGGGATAGCCATTGCTAAATAAGCAAGCACAAAGTAACGAGCTGGTTTAAAGCCACTCATCCAACTTCTGATACCTACTAGCATACCTAAGCATAAGGTAGATCCAGTAACGAGTGTGGCCCAAATAAAGCCAAAACCGGGCCAAATGATCGCTAATGGCACCCCCGCAGTAGCAATACACCCTAATGATAAAGACACTAAGGATAATTTAGGTGACGTTTCTTTCAGCCTTAGTAGATTGTTATAAAACAGTATATTAGCCATCGGAATAAGACTAAAGCCCAACCAATGAAAATGAGCGTTGTAAAAACCAAAAAGTTGATCCGGAATATGAAAAAACTGGCTCCAAGCCAGCACCCAGCACGCGGTGAATAGCGCATAATAAAGATGGGTTACATCACGAGCGGCAAAGTATATCAGTAAGTTATATAAGCCAAGTGCAATACCCACTCCAAAGCACAGCAGCATGATAATATTTTGAATAGTCGTTTTAGCAAAAAACTCATCATAAGGTGTAAGCACTAGCTTAGGAGGAGTATAAAAATAGTCACTTTGAAATTTAGCGATTAAAAAGTAGGGTTTATTGGGCGTAAGCTGTATTTTATTACCATAATGAAAGGCGAATTCATTTTCGACTAACCCGCCTGTTTCATAACGCGCAACAGTACGACTAGAGTCTGACATGTCATAAATACGCGTTTCAATTTTTGACAACAAGGTATTGTAAGGAAATAACACTAACTCCTGTAACTGACTTTGATTTTCGAGCTGAATAACAAACCAAAAACTTCCGCCAAAAAAGGTGGTTCTGTTCTGAGGCTTTTTATTTTCAAGCCAAGCGGAGATATCGGTACTACTACTAGGAAAAGCGCCATTTCGAACTTCAAGTACACGCCCTTGATTTAATAAGTTTCCACTTTGATTAGGCGTATTATAAATATATACATCTGAATTATTTGCTACGGCCACATGCGAGCAACAGATCATTAAAATGTATAGCAATTGTCTTAGCGTTGCCCGAGCTGGCATACATCGCACCTTAAATAAATATATCATGGCTAGAATTGATAGCTAATATCCAGCCCATAACGTCGCCCTTCACCTTTAAAATCTTCGAGCATGCCTAGAAAAGAACTTAAATCAAACTTTAAATTACTGTACTGGGTATCGAACAGGTTTTTACCCCAAACAACAAAGCCCCACTGTTCTAATTGATAACGGAGGTTACCATTAACAATACTATAACCATCTTGCATCGCATACGGGTTCTGGTTTTGATCAAAATAGTAATCTGACTGATAATCTATAAGTAACTGCGCAGTTAAGGGGTTTGTCGCAAGCTCAAATGTGTACTTAAGTCCAGCACTTGCATTCCATTTTGAGGTAAATGGGAGCCGCTTATTTGTAAGCTCATTGCCAAGTGGGTCTATATACTCTTCAAATTCAGCATGAGGGATATAGCCTAAGGTAAATTGAAGGTTAAGTCCCCTTGAGATAGCGTAATCAAGTTCTGCCTCCAAACCGTATATTATTGAGTCTCCCACATTTTCCAACAGCTGTACGGGTGGGCTTTGGGGAGATGCTGAAGGCTGATTCATAAATACTTGTTGGTCATTATAGTCATAATAAAATGCAGCCCAATTGAACCGCACTCCTTGTTCTGGCCACCAAGATTTAGTGCCGACTTCGTGTGCATTCAAACGTTCACTTTGATAATCAGCAAGCTGAGCTTGCTCAGGTGAAGATAAAAAACCACCATTATAGCCACCGCTTTTTGCACCGTTTGCAAAGCGATAATAGCCATGCGTGTGTTTCTCAAATTGATAATTTAGCCCTAGCTGTCCTGAAAATCCATTATCAGATTGAGCGCCTTGTACTTGGTAAAAAGGTACTCGCACGCCTTTTAAATCTGTAGGTGTGGCCACAATATTTAGCTCTGAGAGAGAATCAAAATCCAAGGACTCATAAGAATAACGCAAACCAGCACTCAGTAACCAATTGGTAGATAATTGATAATCTAACTGTGTAAATGCCGCGATGCTTTGTGTTGTGATGTGGTTATCGTAAAAAAAAGTAGCTGTGAGATCTGCGGGCAGAACGCCGCGAAAATCACGTAAAATATCGTTCACGTTATCTTGCTTTATAGATTCATCAGCAAAATACAACCCAGCTGTTAAAAAATGCTCACTTAATTGCGACTGTAATCTAAGCTCTTGCGTAAATTGATGTGTATCTAAACCTAGACTCCCTTCACATAAGCGAGCGGGTGAGCCATCACAATTGAAAGCATGTTGACGCTCCAGCTCATTAAAGCTGGTTAAAGAAATCAGCTCATTATTATCACTAAGTTGCCAATTTAAATGCGCACTTACGCCTTTTCCATTACTTTTATGAGGAGAGTCATTATTTACGCTCACGGTGTAAAAATCATCACTTGCATCATTAAAGCCAAAGCTATCAAAACATTGTGTTGAACCTGCTTGAGCTGGACTACATCGCTCTCCCGTTAACGGGTTGGCAACCACCCCGATACTCCCTACAGGTTGAACTATTCCTTCCCAATCTTGAATATGACCTTTAAGTAATAATTGCACTGAATCAAAATCAGCTAAAAAAGAAATGCGTGCATTTATTTGCTCCATCCCTGCTGTGGGAGCCGCAGGGTAAGTATTTTTTGTTGAATAGTCATAGTCTTGGTAGTTAAATGCTACCCGCAAGGCCGTATTATCACTCAACGACCTGTTGAACATAGCATCAACACTATTGGCATTATTATTAGCAACTCCGGCGGTGAAATAGCCGCTTTGCTCGAACTTTGGGCGTTTTGAACGAATTAAAATCGCTCCACCGGTTGAGTTACGACCAAATAGTGTGCCTTGAGGGCCGCGTAAAATATCAACTTGCTCTATATCAAACAGGTTTACTAATTGATTACTAGCAGAGCCAACAGCAATATCATCAACATATATAGCAACCGGTGATGTATTTGCCGTGTTGTAATCAATTAAACCAACGCCACGGATATTTACCGCTGGCGGGGTGCCTTCAGCCGCATTTTGGCTAATTTTAAAATTAGGTGAAAATACCGATAATTCTGTTGAATCTTTATAATGCTGAGCTTTAAGTACATCACCTTTGACTTGGCTGATGGCAATACCAACCTCTTCTATTTTTTGCGCTCTTTTTTGTGCATAAACTTCAATCACGTCGATGTTAGTTTCATGCAAAACCTGCTCACCCGTTGCGTGTAACTGTAAAGGAAGCAATAAACCAAATGAGCTCATATACCCTATGTTTTTTAACATAAAGTTACTGTGGGTTTTCATTATGCAGCCAACCTTATTGTGAGTGTATGTAAATATGCTGTTATATCATTGATTATAGACTAACTCATTGGCTAAAACTGCACCAAAGAAAAAAGTTTATTTAATACTCCGGTGGCTCAAAAGCATTCTCTCCACTTATATATTCTGGATAGCCACATATAGCCCTTGCAGTTTGCATGCCCGCCATTACCGCGGCCTCTACACACCCGGCATTCACACCTGTATTGATCCAATCACCAGTAATAAATAAGTTGTTAAAAATCGTTTCATCTGTTGCAATTCTATACTGGCTAGAGCCTGCAACTGACAACACATACCGCTCGCTAGGATCGACATTAACCCGCCAATATTGTTCATCAACTCTTTGCTCTGCAATGTTTTTTCCGTACAAAACAGACCAATCAAATTCATTGTCATGGTAACTAAGTGGCCACAATGGCTGCATTCTCTCTTTTAGCATACTTATGAGGTTCGCTTTAACCTGCGCCTGTGCTTTTTTTACAAAGTTATGATCTGTTTTTGGCGGGGTGTCATCACACGCAAATGCACTACAAAAGTATGCAATATTGCTTGGCTGATTTGCATTAGGCCAGCATTCTTTATCTAATAAATTCCCCATTGAGGCCCAAGTATCAAATGGTTCACTAAAGCCGCTCAGGATCGGCCCTTCTTTACTCGCAGGTGAAAACTGCCAACCAAGTTGCTCATCTGTTTTATTCAACCATAATTGGCTCGCTTGCGTCGCCACGGTTTTAACGTAGTTTGCCTGATCTGATAACTTAGCGTCCACTGAGAGTAATTCAGGACAAACATGCTTTAATGATGCAACAGAAACCCCCAATACAACACAATCAAAATCAACTTTATGTTGTAATTTAACGCACGGTAAGTCTTCGCCAAAGTGTAACCTATAAATAGATGGCCAATCACTCCAAAAAGACTCCAAATTAACGCTCTTTTGTTGCAGTAACGTCGCTTGTTCAGGGGATATTTGTTCGTACAAAGGTTCACTTGGCCAGCAAGGTAGGTTCTTAACCTCGATTAATGGGTCGTAATGTGAATGCTTTAGTAATACCTGCTGTTGTATTTCAAGAGACTTAATATAGTTATCACCCTGACGATTAATACCTGGGCTGATATTTTGCAATTGATGAAAGTAGTGAAATGTAACTCCCCGCTTTTTTAACAACTCATAAATGGGTGCAAAAATAACATCTCCCATGCCCGCTTGCATCTTCCACATTACGCCACCACGATAACACAGCGCTATACGAAGCATTGCCAACGCGGCGACCCCCGCCTCTACATTAGGTTTACTAAAGTCTCCTTTAGGGTATGCAAAAACTAAATCGTAAAATCCGCGCACAGGGGCAGAATCAGCACTGTACTTTCTATTTGCTCCATTTCTTATTAACCATTGACGAAAATCGTATTTATTAATAACACCAAAGCCGTCACGATACACTTTATCCTTGACGAGTCCTACTAACATCGCAATAGCTAAATCGGCGCAAATATATAAACGTCTAAGTTCAGCATTCTCATCCATTAATTCGATAAGCTCTTCATTTATCCAACGCTTGAGCTTTCTTACAATATACCAAATAACTAAACCGTCTTTTTTTTCATGAAGCTGTGGGAGTAAGGTTTTATCTGCATGAACAAAACTATTTAACTTATCGATTAATAAACTCGGAGTCGAGCTAATCGTTTTTGCTCGCTGATGTATGTCATCACTGAATCGTTGCCAAAGTTCTTGGCTATCTTCAGCCACGTCTTCCACCTGTTGATATAAATGCCTTAGCAAAGATTGGTCTCGATTTTTGGTTGTACTTAATTGTGTTTTTCTATTAGCGTTATCAGCTACAGTTTGTAATTCAAAAATCCATTTTTTAAGCCATGCTAAGGTCATTTTCACAAAATCCCATGGGGTAATATCTAGGCTTCCTTGTGCTGGATTACCAGGTAGCAAAGGAAAATCAATTGGCCATGTTTGCCATTGGTTATCTATAAACTCCTCAAGGACAATAAAACTGTGCGGTTTTAACGCGTGCTGCCAAGTGGCTAGAGGACTAGTTGCAGGCCGATTTAACTTATCATAAACCGTCTCAATGGTTTTAAAACTGTTCACATAAGCACCAAACCAAACATGTAATCCATGCTCTTCTATACGTTCTCCTTTGGCACTGTTACGCCCACTTGCTCCCTTTCCACCAAGTCGCCACCCTTGTTGGTACACTGTGATTTGACGCTTTTTTTGCCAATCATTCTGCTCTGTAAGGTACACAGCCGCTGTCATAGCGGCAACTCCGCCACCTATGATAACTATCTTTTCTTGACTCATGTTTTTCTCAATATAACCGGTTAGAGGTGATTTGCTTCAAGCTGATCAAAGTCCATTTCAATATAAAATGGTAAATAAAGCGGTTGCTTGCCTATTTTAAAACCAAACATGTCTGCCAACGGGAAGCTATCAAGTTGGTTCAAGGTTAAATCAAAATCTGGTTTTAATAGTTTAAAACTATGCACCTTTTTAATTTCAGACGGTGAATATAAAACGGCTTGGTACACCGCTTCATCGCCTTTGCCATCAGGAAATTGCTTAAACAATATTTGATCCATTTGTGGATTAACAAAGCCACTCAACAACTGCTTTAATAAAGCTGTATCAATTGTTAAATGCTTCTGTGCGAATAAATCCGCTATATCCTCACCAAAATTTTCAAGCATTGAGAGTAAACTATGACCATCACTTTCACCCGATACAATGGTAAAAAGCTCGTGCTGTTGTAATTTTGAATCTGGAGCAAAGTACTTAAAGCAATCCATGGAAATCGAAAAGTTGAGTTCATGGGAAGGTGTAAGGGGCATTGTATAATCACACATGTACTTGTTATAACCCCATGTTTCACGGCCATTAATCAAGGCATAAATATTATTAACGCAAATAAACGCCGGGTACCAATACAAGTGAGTAATACTTTCATCACCCCCCTGCTCTACCACTTTAGCCACAGGTAACCAAATGATTATGTCAGTTTCTTGCATCCAGCCATGTTGATCATAAGGTGCTGTCAGGGAGGCTATTTTTTCGATATCCGTGAATGTAATAAGGCCATATTCACCAACTCCCTCAAATCGAGTATGAGGTGGTGCGGCGACATTCAAGGTGTTATCAATGAATCGCTGCACTTTTACTTCATCAATTTGAGCAAAAAAGCCATACATCTTGGCGTTAGTCATTCTGCAAGGCGGCTTAGCAATTGGGTTAGATAAAAAGTGTTGGTACTGCTTAGAACAAGAAATCATAGTCAATATTTTCAATTAAAAAAACAAGTATAGACCCCTTTGTGGGTAACACTTATTTTAAGCTAATAAATATTGGCTAAAATATTGGTAGCCAGCACTATTAAACCCTGCAGATAACGGATTCATAAAGCCATGTTGGTAGTCACTAACTTTGCAGGTTATTTTATGTTGTGTACTGACTTTTTCCATCACTGTATACACATCAAAATGGGGTTCTTGTCTTGGGAAAATTATTTCACAGGGAATGGGCGCAGCAACATCAAGGTGATGTCTAATTTGACTCGGGTAAAAGGCGATGAGCTTTTTAATATGGGGATTTTTCACTTTAGCCACGCTACGCCAAGCAGCTGCACCACCTGCACTAAAACCAATTACCGTAGTAGATTCACTAACCTTAGTTAAAATAGAGTTAAGTTTGTGAAAGTAACCATCGTGGTTACACTTATCAATAAAATGTGCGTATTGGATAGGCTCATCAACAACAGTTTGAAGTTGTCCGTTGTATGGATCAATAATTCGATGCTCAGCATTAAACTGCCTAGCAAAATGGCTAAGAGGGGCGGTCTTACCAAAAATATCACTAACAAATATGTATTTCATGAGTTGGTTACTTTATTGTTATTTGCTCATCCGACTGTTACCTATTTAAACTACAATGAAATGAATCTAAACACCAGAAAAAAATAAATAACACTTGCCTAAAGTAAAAAACTGACATAAGATTATCTCTTGGTCCTAAAAAGCCTAGCGGTTAACCCCTTTACCCTGATCCAGTAAGCCCGCAAAAACGTATATTATAAAGCTAAGTTATTGTACGGCGAGAACCCTAATTCAGATTACGACATATTTTTAATATGGTCGCATAAATGTCATAAAGATCGTCAACACTATAATGAAGCTAAACACAAATGGTCTATCTATATGTGCTTTTGAGGCTAATAAAAAATTAGCAGCACCTAGATAACAAGAAAAAAGTGAGTTTTATTATGTCTTATAGTTATAACGGATCTATGATCCAAATTGCCCATCCGGTGCAATCAATTTCAGTGAATAAACAACGTGTCATTTTTTCTGATACACAAGGTTTAAAAAACGCCTTATTCACTAAAGCGAGTGATGCTCGTCAATTTGTTAAATGGCTAAAAGCTAATTAATCTAATTTGATAAACACATTCAATACCATATTCGCCAGCTTTTGCTGGCGTTTTACTTTTTACTTAAATAATTCCCCTGCTACACTCTATTAATGAATCATAAAGTCGGTAGATTATTCAATGTTACGTGTTTTCATTTTTTCTATTGTATGTGGTTGTGTTTCTCTAAACGTGCAAAGCAAAACAATTAACTGGGTCATAGTCGACTTTGCACCATACTATATATTAAATGGGCAATATGCAGGTACAGGTCGTGACGAAAGTGTGATCTCGTTACTAGAAACACAACTACCTCATTATACGTTTAATAGGGTCATACTCCCGTCAAGTAGAGCTCTACAAGAAGTGTCTAACCCGAATAAAACATTCTGTATGCTCTCTTTATATCAAAGTAAACATCGCCGCCAACATATTAGCTTCAGTGAGGAAAGCTCCACAACGGGTTTGTCGCCATCGCTATCAATTCATAAAGAACTTCTTAGCCAGCTAAAAATCGATGCTGCAGACCCTATATCTTTTAGTCAACTACTCAACGAGCAGAAACTCACGCTTGGTATTTCAATGAGTCGCTCTTATGGCGTTGAAATAGATAAAATAATTAATAATAGTGCCGATGCCTCTATCATTATTAGACCAGGGCGAGACACATTGGCAAGTCTTACTTATATGTTAAAAAAGAAACGTATTGATATTTTATTAGGCTACCCAAGTGAGCATTTTTATATTGCAAAATCGATGGGGTACGATGATGAGTTAACTCAATTACAACTTATTGAAGCCGCAAAATTGAGTGATGGATACATTGGTTGTACAGATACTACCCTAGGTAATGAGCATATTAATGTGTTGAATGAAGCCCTTATCGCAGTAAAACAACAGCAAGCTTACAATGAAATCTTATTACGTTGGCTACCCGATAATTTAAGGCCTATTTTGGCCCAGCGCTTACAAAAAAACGCCTCACGAAAATGAGGCGCTCAATGTCAACTTAGCTAGTTAAGTTAAAGGCTATTTACGTACACCTTCAATATATAAGCCAATATCAACATGAGTCGATGCTGGGCCTAAGTTATAGTCAATACCATAGTCGGCCAGCTTCAGGCTCGTCTCACCTTCAAAACCAACGCGATAACCACCCCATGGATCTTTACCTTCGCCAATTTTGTCAATCTCAAAGGTAATGATTTTCGTCACGCCGTGCAGTGTAAATTCACCGGTTACATCTGCTTCGTCACCATCATCATCAAATTTTATTGATGTGCTTTTAAAGCTCGCCTTTGGGAATTTATCAACATTTAAAAAGTCACCGCCACGTAAATGCTTGTCACGCTCGGCATGATTTGAATCGATGCTTTTTGTATCAATATTGACCATAATCGTTGATGCATTTGGGTTTTTAGCATCATAACTAAATTCACCGTCAAATGTATTAAAACGACCATGCAACCAGCTGTACCCTAAGTGCTTAATTTTAAAATTAACAAACGCGTGAGCGCCCTTAGTGTCAATAACATAATCAGCGGCTTGTGCAGCTGTGGCACCGAAAAGTGTTGCAGCAACTGCTGCAGTAACAAATAACTTTTTCATTCTAATCATCCTTTAGTGGTTTGATCATTCTAATTAAGGTTTTATCTTTATCGATAAAGTGATGTTTTAATGCCCCAAGTGCATGCAAAATTACGAGGCCTATTAAACTGCATGCTGCCCAGTAATGAACTTTACCTGCAATATCTGCCTGATTTTCAACTGAGAACTCAATGGCGGGAATACTAAATAACGTAAACACGTCAATTGAGCGACCATCTGCAGTTGAAATCAAATACCCTGAAATCACGATGCCAATTAATAATACATAGATCACTAGGTGTGCGCTGTGCGCTATTTTATTGACTAACTTAGTTGAGCCTGCAACTGGATCAGGTTGTGTACCTAATGCTCGCCATGCAAATCTAAAAATAAGCAAAGCTGCCAGTGTAATACCCACACTTTTATGTAAATCCATTGACCCTTTATACCAGCTATCATAATAGGTTAATTCAACCATATATAACCCTAAGCCAAATAACCCTGCTACCATCAATGCCATGAGCCAATGAAGGAAAATTGCGACTAAACCATAACTTGACTGCGTATTTTTAAACATACTAAACGGCTCCTTGATTTGATGGACCTAGAATAGCCCGTACCGAATAAAAAGAAAATAGCGAACAATAAACAAGTTATGTGCGTATATGCACAATAAAAATGACAGGTTTGTATTTGTATGGAAAGTGTAACTTGGCCTACCTCATATCAAAGGTGCGAGTTGGCATTTATTGTAAAGAGTGCGAGTTGGCGAGTCAGGTCAATTGTACTTACAATTGGAGAGAATTAAAAAGAAAACACATAATTTTTCTAAAAATGTGCATGTCCTGTTTTGTTGTTTATATGTTTGCCATAAGCGACTTACTTAACAGCCACATCGACTGACGAAGAAAACGAATTTGTTTATTGATTTAGGATTGACCGTCACAGTATAAAAACGGTCAAAAAGAATACTAGTGCCTATTGACAGAGTAAAGGCTTATATGTGTTATAATTTTTTATGCACAAATAATACGCCCATACTATTAATATTATTTGTAAGGGAGCGCGTATTAATAAATAGGCCCCCATTGATGCCCACCAAGGCCAACGCTATTTAATGCAGCATATATATTTGCAGGGAAGAAAACTATTAAAATAATAATACCAAGTTTTGCAGCGACAAGTTGAAATCTTGATACAAAAAGAGCGATACCAACTAACAGCTCAATTGCACCAGTAATATATATTAATGGCATTTTAAAAGGCACCCAAGGCGGTAACATTTCAGCCATTCCATTTGCTTTTACTATGTGACCGATAAAAAAGAATATGAATGCTAGACCTAGCCCCCAACAAGCATATTTGTTTATGTTAATTGGTACTTTTTTAAATTTCGAATAAAGAAAAGCAATTACTAACGGGGAAAAGAGAATTAAAAGAATTATTATTGGAGTTACCATTGGACTATCCTAAAATTTTAACGCCCAACTTTGGGGCAGTAACATGCAGGCTTAACTTGGAGCGAAGCAACAGAAGCCTCCATGTTACTGTCCCAGCGAACGCAGTGAGCGACAACAGTTGTTTGTTATGTGCTTTACTCACCAAGCCACTCAAATCTAGCTTTTCTGGTTATCTGATTGAATTCGACCATATCTATTTTACCCTCAGACAGGTCATCTTCAGCTGCCATTATGATTTTTTGGTAACTGTATTCAATCTCAGCAAGAACATACCCTAATTTCCTTTCTGTAATGTCCCCTTTTTTATAACTCTCTATTGCTAATTTCCTGTTCCACGATTTACCCGCTGGGGGATCGGGTAGAGAAAAATCCTTTTCGAGTAGTGAGTTATCGGTTATAGAATACCCCGCCGCTATCGACTCTTTAGCGCATTGATAAAGCATGTAATCAATTGAGTCTTGTAATCCATGAAGATGCCAATCAAACCCAGCAATACAACCACCAACTATTTTTCCATTTCGATCAATGATATCAATTCGCCGTTCAGCACACGCCGACAACATAATCAAAAGGATTGTAATACTCAAAAACTTTAAATGCATAATCTCAACTTCTGAAGCACATAACATTTTAGTATTTATGCGACACGCAGTTTATGTTGCATAATCGCTTGTTGGACTGAGGCGCTACCTGCTCGGTGTGTTAGAGTTGGTGTTGTTTATGCTATGGACTTTACTTATAAGGAAAGGTTTTTTATGACCTAAGCGATATCAAGCCAACTTTACTGGCGTGCCTATCGTATCTAAGCTATCCCTGCGCTACTCAGCATTCATTATGTCCCTATTAAACC
Source organism: Pseudoalteromonas sp. APC 3893 (assembly GCF_030408095.1). NCBI lineage: Bacteria > Pseudomonadati > Pseudomonadota > Gammaproteobacteria > Alteromonadales > Pseudoalteromonadaceae > Pseudoalteromonas > Pseudoalteromonas sp. APC 3893. The sequence continues at coordinate 34,322 of NZ_JASDCD010000002.1, read as the reverse complement.
GAATATTTAACAATTAAGCAATGATATTTTCTAACACACAGTCGCGATGAGTCTGAGCAATTAAGCAGATTAACTCGTTGATTTGATATAGCAGCCAAAACTAACTGATCGAATATGAACTACGCAACACTAATTATTTTCAACTAAACCTATATATATTTGCGTGGCAGGCTCTACTTGTAGACAAGTGATCAAACTTTCTTTAATGAGCTCTAACATGGCGATAAAGCTAACGACTACGCCGCTGCGTCCTTCATCTAGGGTGAATAACTCAGTAAATGGCAGTTGTGTGCCCGCATTAGAGAGTTTCGCCAAAATTAAGCTCATTCGCTCTCGGGTTGAGAGTGCTTCAGCGGTTATTTGATGATGCTCAAAGGTTTTAGCTCTGGCCATCACATCACTGAGCGCTAAAAGTAGGTCTTTTAATTCTACATCCGGTAATAATTGACTTGGCTCTTCTTGCTCGGCCATTAAAGCGTGAGCTGTAAATATTTCTCGCCCAACTCGAGGGATTTCATCTAGGTTTTCAGCTGCTTTTTTAAATTGTTCATATTCTTGCAAACGGCGTATCAGCTCAGCACGAGGATCTTCCTCTTCTTCCAGCTCTTCGTGTTTTGGTAACAATAATCTCGATTTTATTTGCGCTAAAAGCGCCGCCATTACTAAATACTCTCCCGCCAGTTCAAGTTGAAATTCGCTCATCATTTCTACGTATCGAACATATTGTTCAGTGATACTAAAAATGGACAACTCAAGAATATCTAGTTTATGCTTTTTTATTAAATAAAGTAGTAAATCCAGCGGCCCTTCAAATGTTTCAAGAATAACTTCAAGAGCATCAGGAGGAATATATAAATCTTCGGGGGTATCAATAACCGCTTTGCCATGCAAAAAAGCCAGCGGCAGCTTTTGCTGCACTGGCTCTTGAGGCTCAACAGGGTTTGGGTTATCCACACCGTTCACTACAATATGCGCTATTCAAACGGTGCGGTGTCACCACAGCCAACTCGTAGCACTTCAACATCATCTTCTGATAAATCTATTACCGTGGTTGCTTGCTCTGCTAAATAGCCGCCGTGGATGATTAAATCAACCAATGGGCCAATGCGGTCACGAATTTCATCAGGATCTGATTCTGTGAATTGTTCGTCTGGTAAAATCAGTGAGCATGACATTAACGGCTCACCTAACTCGGCCAGTAATGCACAAGTAATTGGATGTTCAATTACGCGGATCCCGATGGTTTTTTTCTTATCGTTTAATAACCGTTTAGGCACTTCTTTAGTACCTTTAAAAATAAAGGTATAAGGCCCTGGCGTGTTATTTTTTATAAGCCTAAATAACTGATTATCTACTCTGGCATAAGTTGATAACTCGGATAAATCGCGGCAAACCAAAGTGAAATTATGGTGTTTCTCAATACCACGAATGCGCTCAATACGCTCTTTTGCTTGTTTGTTACCCAAATTGCAGCCAATTGCATAGCCAGAATCTGTTGGGTAGACAACAACACCACCTTTTTTAATAATATCAACCGCTTGCTTTATTAATCGCGGCTGCGGATTATCTGGATGAATATGAAAAAAATCACTCATGTGCGTCTCCTTCTTGGCCTTCCCAAGTTTGCCAAACGCCTTGGCAATCTTTTGGCAAATATAAGTTTTTTCCTAGTTCTAACCAACTGGTAGGAAAATGAAAATCTGACCCTTGTGAACAAAGTAAGCCGTATTCGCGACTTAACTCACCTAAAAACTGGCGCTCACTAGGCGCTTGCTGCGGCTGTGCAACTTCCATTGCATCGCCACCAGCTTCTTTAAATTGTAGCAATAACTTGCGTAGCCATTTATTAGACATTTGATAGCGCCCAGGATGCGCGATAACCGCGACACCACCAGCAGCATGAATTGCACTAATAGCCGTTTGCATATCACACCACGTACTTGGTACATAACCCGTTTTAGCGCGGCCTAAATACTTTTTAAACACACCCGGAATCGTTTTAGCAACACCGCGCTCTACTAATGCTCTGGCGTAATGCGCACGGGTTATTTGAGCATCTTCTGCAAGTGCTTTTGCCTGTTCATAAATGCCGTCAAAGCCATTTTTTTCAAGACGTCGGCCAATTTCTTTTGCCCGTTCAGCACGTTTTTGCTGCTGCTGTGATAGTAAATCGCAAAGCTCGATCTGTTGTACGTCTACGTTGAGCGCGACAATATGGATCTCGAAGCTTTCCCACTTTGTTGATATTTCAACACCTGGGATCAATGACAGCGGTAATTGTTGGCTTTTTATAAATGCTTGAGCAGGCTCAATAGCCGCAACAGTGTCATGATCAGTGATTGCAAACACATCGATATTTTTTTCAACGGCGCGCAGCAATAATTGCTCAACGCTTAATTGCCCGTCTGAATGTGTGGTGTGGCTATGTAAGTCGTATTTTATCAAAAGAGATGACTGCTAAAGTTATAATCGTTTAATTGTTATGAAGTATAACAAATTTTTTAAATAAATTGTTTTAAATAAACACTTGACACTAACGCCTCAGGTACGGTTTACTGTAGCCACTTACAGACACATAAAGAATAAAAACAATGATCAATTCAATCCAAAACACTATCTGGTGGTGGCACTCGTAAATTATCGGGTGACGAATTGTCGTGTCTAACACATTCTAAACCCGCTTAATGCGGGTTTTTTTATATTTAAATTTTAGGGTAACAAACATGAATAACGTAACAACTCTTACACATCGTTGGTGGTGGCGCCTGGTATAGCGGGACGGTAATGGTCTATCTAAAATATAGATATCGTTATTCAAACCCCGCACAGCATAGCTTGCGGGGTTTATTATTTTGAGGGAATGAGGTTTGATTTTTAGTCACATAACAACAATGCCAGGTGAAGTTACTAGCATCACCGAAATGCGAGAATACATACACAGCCCACTGGCATTGTATGCGTTACTCGATACTGATAATTCATTACTATTAGAATCAGCAGAGATCGATTCAAAAGACAGTGTAAAGAGTTTAATTTTAGTCGATTGCGCATTAAAAATTACCTGCACAGGTAAAACCGTCACGGTCACAGCACAATCTAACAATGGTATGCAATTACTCCCTTATTTAAACGATAAGTTAGAAAATTGCATCACAACATTAAATCAGAACACATTAACCATTGAATACCAAGGCACTACGGCTGATATTGATGAAGCCAGTAAGTTGGTTGCTGATAACGCATTTAGCGCCCTGCGCTGTTGTATCAATAATATAACTAGCACCACGCACAATCCATTTTCTTTATTTTTAGGCGGCGTATTTGCCTACGATATGGTAGCTAACTTTGAACAGCTCAGTGACGTACCTGATGGTGAAAACACCTGCCCTGATTATGTATTCTACCTTGCAGAAACACTCGTTATTATTGATCATCAAGCAAAAACAACTGAGTTAATCGGTAATGTATTTAATGGCCCTGATGTTCATGCTAACTGCTTTGAAGTAGGCAAAAAGCTCGAACGTTTAAACAAAGTATGCGATCAAGCGTGCGATTTCAGTGCAGAGCAAACAAGCGGCACCAGCACGGTTAATGTCGATATTAGTGATGAGGTATATTGTGAGCAAGTGCAAGGCTTGAAAAAGCACATTGTTGATGGTGATATTTTTCAAGTCGTTCCCTCACGGACATTCTCATTGCCATGTGCAAACCCACTTCACGCTTACAGCAAACTTAAGCAGCAAAACCCAAGCCCCTATATGTTTTATATGCGCGACAGTGAATTTGCTCTATTTGGTGCATCTCCTGAATCAGCATTGAAGTTTTGCCCGACCAGTCAACAGGTTGAGGTTTATCCTATTGCGGGCACACGTGCACGTGGCAAGTTTGCTAACGGCCAAATCAACCCAGACTTAGACAGCCGTATAGAGCTTGAATTACGTAACGACCAAAAAGAACGCGCAGAACATTTAATGTTGGTCGATTTAGCCCGTAACGACGTAGCACGTATTAGTGTACCGGGCACTCGCCATGCGAAAGAACTATTAAAAGTTGACCGCTACTCGCAGGTAATGCACTTAGTGTCGCGAGTGGTTGGTACTTTAAAACCCGAGCTTGACGCCTTACACGCCTATCAGGCTTGCATGAACATGGGGACGCTTGTTGGAGCACCTAAAGTAAGTGCAGCAGAACTTGTTCGCCAAACAGAAGGCAAGCGCCGTGGCAGTTACGGTGGCGCGGTAGGCTATTTAACAGGTGATGGTACGATGGACAGCTGCATTGTGATTCGCTCAGCATTTGTTAAAAATAACACCGCATACGTTCAAGCTGGTGCTGGCGTAGTGCATGATTCAGATCCACAATCAGAGGCCAATGAAACGCGCGCTAAAGCACAAGCGGTTATTACAGCCATTCAATCGACGTACCAAGGACAATAAAATGAGCTTGAATAATAGCAGCCTTGCCGATGTAAAAATTTATTTTTTAGATAACTTTGATTCATTTAGTTATAACTTAGTCGATGAACTTTCTATGTTGGGCAGCGATTTAGTGGTATATCGTAACAACATAGATGCGCAGCTTATTTTTAATAAAATGTGCAGTGAGACAAAACCTGTCATTTTAGTGTTATCACCCGGTCCTGGAACACCGTCAGATGCAGGTTGTTTAATGGCACTAATTGAATTGTGCAAAGGGAAATTTCCAATGCTAGGAATATGCTTAGGGCAACAAGCATTAACACAAAGTTACGGTGGTATTATTGGCCATGCAGGCGAAGCCGTGCATGGTAAGTCATCAATCATAGAGCTCAGTGAACACCCTGTTTTCAATGGGATGGGCGAGCGCATGCCGGTTGCACGTTATCATTCATTAATGGCCACTATGGTCCCTGATAGTGTAGCCGTGATTGCAAACTTCGGCGCTATCCCGATGGCTATTTACCACCAGCAAGATAACGCCCTTGGCTATCAGTTTCATCCTGAGTCAATTTTAACGCCTAATGGCGCAGCACTTTTGCAAAAAAGTATGCAGTTTTTAGCTAACGCACAGCAGTAGAGGATTTTATGTCAGTAAATCAGCAATCAACAACGCATAACACCCATGCTCTTATTGATGTGTTACTCGCACAAACATCATTAAGCTTTAGCCAAAGCCAACAGTTGTTCAATGCAATCATGCAAGGCGAAGTGAGCGAGATTGAGTTATCTGCTTTACTCGTCGCATTAAAAATTAAAGGCGAAGTCAGCGACGAGATAGCTGGCGCTGCTGCCTCTATGCGTGCCAATGCAGTGCAATTTGAAACACAATTAACGCAGCTTGCAGATAGTTGCGGTACTGGTGGCGATGGTTCAAACACCATCAATATTAGTACTACTGCTGCAATTGTAGCCGCAGCTTGCGGCATAAATATGGTTAAACATGGCAATCGCAGTGTATCGAGTAATTCAGGCTCTGCCGATTTACTTAAAGCCTTGGGTATTAATATTGATATGACCCCAGCACAAGCCGTTGCATGCCTTGAGCAAACAGGTTTTACGTTTTTATTCGCTCCTCATTATCACAGTGGTGTTCGCCATGCGATGGGCGTTCGTACTACATTAAAAACACGTACAATCTTTAATATTCTAGGGCCTCTGGCTAACCCAGCAGCTCCACAAGTACAACTACTTGGTGTTTACGATGAAAGTTTATGCCTGCCTATGGCACAAACACTGAAAACGTTAGGCACACAGCGGGCGATGGTCGTTCATGGTGCCGGCACGGATGAAATTGCATTACATGGCACCACCACTGTTGTTGAGCTTGATAATGGTGAGCTTAAAGAATACACACTTACTCCTGAAGATTTTGGTCTTGCAAACTATTCACTTGAATTACTAGCCGGTGAAGGCCCAGAATACAACGCAAATGCCAGCCGAGCTATTTTAGCTGGTACAGGCATGCCAGCACACAATGCAGCGATTATAGTTAACGTCGCAGCGCTGCTGTATTTAACTGCTAAAGTAGATGATTTTAAAACAGGCGCACAGCAAGTTGCCGACGTTTTAAAATCTGGTCAAGCCTTAAACACATTAAACGCCATTGTTGAGCAAAGTAATAAAGTCATAAACCCAGAGGTAACCAATGGCTAATGTATTAGACAAAATAGTCGCCGATAAAAAAATAGAGTTAACTGAGCGAAAAGCCAAACGCCCGCTTGAAAGCTTCAAAGCACAAGCAATACCAACAAACCGTGACTTTTATAAAGCGTTAGCGGCCCCTGGCACACAGTTTATATTAGAGTGTAAAAAAGCATCTCCCTCGAAGGGACTTATTCGTGAGCCCTTTGATTTAGCCGAAATCACCAGTGTCTATAAAAATCATGCAAGTTGTATCAGTGTGTTAACCGATGAAAAATATTTTCAAGGCAGTTTTGATTATTTAGAATTTGTTCGCAGTCAAGTAGAGCAACCACTGATCTGTAAAGACTTTTTCATTGATGAATATCAGATTTACATGGCTCGAATTTATGGTGGCGATGCAATTTTACTGATGCTTTCAGTGCTTGACGATAGCCAATATGAAGCTTTAGCAAGCGTTGCCAAAAGCCTTAATATGGCAGTATTAACCGAGGTGAGCAATGAAGCTGAAGTACAGCGAGCTCTTGCTCTTGATGCACAAATTATTGGTATTAATAACCGTGATTTACGTGACTTAAGCACTGATTTAGCGACGACTGAAAAATTACGTAAACTGATCCCTAATGACAAAGTCGTTATCTCTGAGTCTGGTATTTACACTCACCAAGATGTTAAACGCCTTGCGCCATTGTGTAACGGGTTTTTAATTGGTAGCTCATTAATGGCTGAACGCGATTTAGAACGCGCCTGTCGTAGTGTTATTTTAGGTGAAAATAAAGTCTGTGGCTTAACCCGTAGCCAAGATGCTATCGCTGCCTATAACAGTGGAGCTGTGTTTGGCGGACTTATTTTTGCGCCTAAATCTCCCCGCTTTATAGACCTTGATTGTGCGTTACAAATTACTCAGAGCGCGCCTCTTGCGTTTGTCGGTGTGTTTGTAAATGCCAGCATTGGTGAGGTTGCTGAACATGCACAAACCTTAAAGCTAGCAGCAGTGCAGTTACACGGACAAGAAACCCAAGCTTACATTGACGAACTACGCCCGCTGTTACCAAACAATTGTGAAATCTGGAAAGCCCAAGCGGTCAAAGATAACTTGCCTGATCAACTTAATAGCGTTGATCGCCACCTTTACGACACCTACAGCGATACCCATGAAGGTGGCACAGGTAAAACATTTGATTGGTCAATTCTAAACAATGCGAAACAGCCATTTATGTTAGCAGGTGGACTAAACGCAAGTAATATCCAAGGCACTTTATACCAAGGTGCTCAAGGTCTAGATCTAAACTCTGGGGTTGAGCTAAGCGCAGGCAAAAAATGCCAAAACAAATTAAATGATGCATTTAACAGCATCCGTAAATATTGAGGTTAAAATGAACAATCCAGCATATTTTGGTGAGTTTGGTGGCATGTTTGTGCCAGAGCTCCTAGTTCCTGCGCTTAAGCAGTTAGAAGATGAATTTAATAAATCACAAACTGATGCAGCCTTTCAGGCAGAGTTTGAAAAATTACTGAATGAGTACGCAGGTCGCCCTACACCGCTAACGCTTACACGTAATTTAATTAAAAACCCGAAAGTAAAATTATACTTAAAGCGCGAAGATTTATTACACGGTGGCGCGCACAAAACCAATCAAGTATTAGGTCAAGCGTTGTTAACTAAGCGTATGGGCAAAAAAGAAGTAATCGCTGAAACAGGCGCAGGCCAACATGGCGTAGCAACGGCGTTAGCGTGTGCTTTACTTGGCTTAAAATGTCGTATTTACATGGGTGCAAAAGATGTTGAACGCCAGCAGCCAAACGTATTTCGTATGAAGTTAATGGGCGCTGAAGTCATCCCTGTAACCGCAGGCTCTGGCACACTTAAAGATGCCGTAAACGAAGCACTTCGCGACTGGTCTGCTAATTATAAAGATGCACACTATCTACTTGGTACGGCCGCTGGACCACACCCGTTCCCAACCATGGTTCGTGAGTTTCAAAAAATGATTGGTGAAGAAGCCAAACAACAGGTATTAAAAGCAGAAGGCCGTTTGCCTGATGCCGTACTTGCCTGCGTTGGCGGTGGCTCAAATGCCATTGGTATGTTTACAGATTTTATTGGCGAGCCGAGTGTAAAACTCATCGGTGTAGAGCCTGCTGGTAAAGGGCTAGATACCCATGAACACGGCGCAACAATTTGTAAAGGCACTAAAGGTATTTTACACGGTACATATACCTATATTATGCAAAATGATGATGGCCAAATTGAAGAATCATACTCTGTATCTGCGGGGCTCGATTACCCAGCTGTAGGTCCACAGCACGCGTTTTTACACGAAACAGGCCGTGCCCAATACGTGGGTATAACAGATACCGAAGCACTTGAAGCGTTTCAGCTACTGGCTAAAAATGAAGGGATTATTCCAGCACTTGAGTCAAGTCATGCCCTTGCATACGCATTAAAATACGCTGAGCAACAAACAGAAGAAACTGTTTTAGTGGTTAATTTAAGTGGCCGAGGTGACAAAGACTTATCACATGTAATGGATGTACTGTCAAAAGGAGAGCAATCATGAGCCAAGCACCTCAACAATCTGACCGTTACGGTAAAACGTTTGCAGCCTTAAAAGAGCAAAATCAAGGTGCTTTCGTCCCCTTTGTGACCATTGGCGATCCAAATAAAGAGCTAAGTGTAGAGATAATTAAAAGCTTAATTGACGGTGGTGCTGATGCACTAGAGCTCGGTATTCCATTTTCAGACCCGATTGCCGACGGTCCAGTGATCCAAGCTGCAAATATTCGTGCGCTTGATGTAAACATTAATACCCAAGACTGCTTTGATATCATTAAACAAGTTCGCGAATATAATGCTGATATTCCAATCGGCCTATTACTGTACTCTAACTTGGTTTTTAAGCGTGGCCTTGAAAAGTTTTATACTGATGCAAAAGCTGCTGGCGTTGATTCAATCTTAGTTGCAGATGTGCCCCTACATGAATCAAAAATGTTTCGCCAAGCTGCAATGAGTAACGGAATTGACCCTATCTTTATTGCTACGCCAAACGCCTCAGATGATACTGTGCGTCAGTGTGCTTCATATGGCCGCGGTTATACTTACTTGCTATCTCGTGCAGGAGTTACCGGCACTGAAACTAAAGCACAAATGCCCGCATCGTCAATTGTCACTAAATTAAAAGAGTACCACAGTGCTCCAGCACTATTAGGCTTTGGTATTTCAACACCAGATGATGTAAAAGCGGCGCTAGCAGCTGGCGCTACAGGTGCTATTTCAGGCTCTGCAGTAGTTAAAATTATCGAAACAAACCTCGATAACCCAGATGCTATGCTGACAGGCCTGAAAGAGTTTGTCGCATCAATGAAAGCAGCGACACAGCTGTAAGGTTTACCAATAAAAAGGGGCGCACAAAGCGCCCCCTTTTTATTATATTTTAAATGCCATTAATGCGCTTGATGCTTGCCTACGATAATTTCTTCAATAAATTTACGATTAAACGCAGCTAAATCAGCGGGACTGCGGCTGGTTACTAAGCCTTTATCCACACTCACTTCTTCATCAACCCAGTTAGCGCCTGCATTCATTAAATCTGTTTTAATACTTGGGAATGACGTGACAGTACGGTCTCTTAGTTTATTGATCTCAGCTAATAGCCAAGAACCATGACAAATTGCCGCAACGGGTTTATTCATTTTCGCACCAAAAAAGCCATCCACAAACGCTTTTGCATCTTTATCTTGGCGTAAGCTATCTGGGTTAAATAGTCCACCAGGTAAGAGTAAAGCATCGTAATCACCACTGTCAGCGTCGCTTGCGAGCTTATCAACAGTGACTTTATCGCCCCATACATCTTCATCCCAGCCGGTGATTTCACCTTCTTTAATTGAGATGATTTCAACTTTTGCACCCGCATCTAATAATGCGCTACGCGGTGAAAATAGCTCACTTTGTTCAAAGCCATCGGTTGCTAATATAGCGATGGTTTTACCGCTAAGTTGTGTACCTGTTTGTAATGTAGACATATTATCTCCTTATTTAAAAACCTTTTAGAATTAAAAGCAGACAACATGCCACGCCTAACCTATTGAAATTATTAAAGATATTTAAAAGGTAGGAGCAACACCCTGTAATTGCGTAACAGGGTGAGAATAATCTACATTATAGTGCGTCTTTAAGCGCTTTGGCGGGTTTAAAAACCGGTTTGTTCGCACCTTCAATTTCGATAGTTTCACCTGTTTGCGGGTTACGCCCTGAGCGCGCAGGATGATAACTTAAAGCAAAAGTACCAAATCCGTTTACTTGTACTTGATCACCCTGTGAAAGTGAGTTTGTAATTGTTGTCAGCATGCTAGCCAAGGCTGCTTTTGAATCTTTTTTAGTTAATTTACTGTGCTCAGACATTGCGCTAATAAGTTCTGCTTTATTCATAAAATGCTCCTAAATCCCCGTTGCGAAACGTTACGGTTCAAATTGGTCTAAAAATCAAAGGCACGCAGGCTAAGCCTTACACACGCGTAAGTCAACCTTGTATCTAGGTAAATAACTTGGTAAAACGTCAACCCTAATTTTATTTACTAAGCGCTGTATGCACGCAATTATTGAATTTATTCCGCTACTGTTATTTTTTATTGTATTCAAGTTAGCTGATATTTATTGGGCAACCGCTCTATTAATGGCTACCACATTTATCCAAGTTGCCTACAGCTATTTAAAAGTAGGCAGAGTCCCAACCCGACAGTGGTTATTTTTAGCTTTAGCGATAATACTCGGTACGCTTACACTGGTATTTCATGATGCACAATTCGTAAAACTAAAAGCGACAATTATTTATGCAGGGTTAGCAATTTCATTAATCGTTAGCCGGTATATTTTTGCTAAAAACTTAGTACAAAAAGCATTAGAGTCGATGCTAAACAATGCCTTTGATACGCAGCAACCGATTGCTGTACCAAAGGCTACCTGGGAAAAGCTTAATCTAGTTTGGATAATCATTACCGCAAGTGTAGCAGCGCTTAATTTATACATTGCTTATAACTTCCCCCTTGATATTTGGGTCAACTTTAAAGTATTTGGTTTAATGGCAATCACCTTTGTTAGTATCTTTGCCAGTATTTTAGCGCTTTACAAATACTTCCCCGAGGATAACGTGAAGCCTAGTAAATAAGCAAAAATCGCCGTCTATGTCATAAATATGTCGTTTTAGCTTGATAGCCTAGCGAGCAAAGTCAAAGCCGAGATGACCTTGAACGCCTCTCAATACCGTTGGTTTGAATTTACCTTAATATTTATTGCCTTACCCTTAATCGGGTTTGGCCTTAGAGCCCATTTAGCAAATTGGCTTATTCCTGCACTTATCATTTTGATGAGTGTATGTGGTATGTTGTTATTAGGCGACCCTCAATTTAAACGTTTTCGATTAACCAGCTTAGGGGAGTTTTCAGCTGTTAAGCGCAGGTTATTTAGTTTCTTTTTTATCGGCGCATTATTCTCAGGCGTGTTTTATTCAATTATGAATCAAGGCAACTGGTTTATAATGCCCCGTACATCGTTTAATGATTGGCTATTACTGCTTGTACTCTACCCGTTACTTTCAGTATTACCGCAAGAACTAATATTTCGAACTTATTTTTTTCACCGCTATAAACGCATAATGCCAAATAAAACAGTACGTATTGTGATCAGCGCATCTGTATTTGCGTTAGCCCATATTGTGTATGCTAATTGGGTTGCTGTGCTGTTAGCTTTTTTGGGCGGGTTGTTATTCTCTTATACCTACGCCCAAAGCCGCTCAACCTTTGTTTGTGTGATTGAACATAGTTTATGGGGGCTTTGGATGTTTACGCTTGGCATTGGCCAGTATTTAGATGCAGGAGCATTATGACGCTTATAAAAAAGCCGCACTATAAAATGTACGGCTTGATTATGGGAAGTTATTATCTAGAACTAAAAACCAAAAATACTCACTGCAAAAAACTTAGTTGCAACGGTATTGATAAATATCAGTACTAAAATGACAGGAATAAAAGTAGACAGTGAAAAGTTCACGTACTTTTCAGTGAAACTACCGGCGTAACTTGGGCAACCTTGGCTTAGTTCTTCAGTTAAGCGTGCTTTTTTCCAGCGATACATTACAAACAAGCACACCATTAAGCCATTGAGCGGTAAAATTGTGTCATAAAAAACATCGTACACAAGGTCAAACATGCTTTTTGAACCGCCGCCATAGTTAACAAATGATGTTAACCCTTCAACCATCCCAAATGACATGGTACACAAAACAGTGAGTAAACCGACCGTGGCAGATAAAATTAACAATGCCATCTTACGGCTGATGCCTTTGCGCTCACTGAGTGTTGCTGTAGGTACTTCAACTATTGACACCAAAGAGGTGATCGCAGCAAAAAACACCAACAAAAAGAATATAAAGGCCACTACTGATGCACCCAGATAACCAATATCAGTTTGTAATGCGAGTAAGATCTTAGGTAAAAATTCAAAAATCATAGATACTGATGAATCAGATAACTTCGCTGGATCCGTATTTGGGTTAAAACTAAAGATAGCTGGCAACACCATTAAGCCTGCAATGAACGCTACCAAAGAGTCGGTAACAGCAACCATTTTCGCACTACCAACTATATCGTCTTTTTTCGATATATAAGAAGCATAGGTCATTAAAATACCCATACCTAATGACAATGAAAAGAACGCTTGAGCCAATGCGCCATTGAGCACACTTGCATTCATTTTTGATATATCAGGAATGATATAATACTTAACACCGGCCATCGCGTTATCAAGTGTCAATACATAAACAACCAGAGCAATGAGTAATACAAACAAAGCCGGCATTAAGAATTTAGCCGCCTTTTCAATACCTTGCTTAACCCCACCCATGAGTATTAAGTTTACAATTATTGCAACAACGGCCATGTAACCAAATACGCTGGTACTATTTATAAACGCACCAAAACTTTTAGGATCCGCAAGTTGATCGAGATTACCCATTGCGACCTGACTTAAATACCCAAAAATCCATACGGTAATAACCATATAAAATACTGCAATCATAAAAGGCGTTAACACAGCTAAAAAGCCAGCAAATGTCCATTTTTTATCATTGCCAGAAAGCAGCTTGTACGCATTAAGTGGATCTTTTTGCGCTTGGCGGCCCATTGCCATTTCAGCCATCATCACTGGTAAGCAAATAAAAATGACAAACAGTGCATAAATAAGCAAAAATGCTCCACCACCATTTTTTGTTGCAGAAACAGGAAAGCCCACTAGGTTACCAATACCTACCGCAGAACCTGCAGCTGCTAATATAAATCCGAGGCGGGAGCTAAAGTGCTCACGATTATCGCTCATTTAAAAACCTTATTATTATTTTGTACTATCCCAGCGACTCTACCAGTGTTCTACTGGGCTTTTCAAGCAGATTCAGTTTAAAAATAGTTACACACTGTAAAGCTAAAATCTTCGCCGACTAAATTCCCTGTGCTAATATGGGACTTATTCTTACTCGCAAACACAGAGCACACATTATGTTGTATATGATTTACTCTAAAGATATAGAGAATAGTTTAGAATTTAGAAAAGCGGCTCGCCCTGCTCACCTTGCTCGATTAGAAGAGCTTGATAGCCAAGGCCGCTTGTTAACAGCAGGCCCTTTACCTGCCATTGACAGTGAAGACCCAGGCGAAGCTGGTTTTACAGGCTCGTTAGTAGTTGCACAATTTGAATCTTTAGAAGAGGCGCGTGAATGGGCTGCTGCTGATCCTTATGTAAGTGGCGGTGTTTACGATAGCTCCGTAGTAAAACCATTTAAAAAAGTGTTTGGTAAATAAAAACCAAAAAGTTCAATAATAAGTTCAGGGTTTGTTCACTGGTTGTTAACTAGACTAGTTAAAATGAATCACACTATTTTACGGTTTTTACTTGAGTTTTAGTTGCTTGGTTCATTAAACTAATAAGGTCTGGTTTAGGAGTTTCCCCATCATGCGTACTGTATTTGCCTTCAATCTTGTGGCGTTTGCTTTATTGTGTAGCGTTTATTCGAATAATAGCGTTGCAGAACCCCACGTTAAAAAAGCAGCAATAAGCAAAAAGCAAGCTGTTGAGCTTGCTAAAAAAAACGAAGATGGTAAAACACTAAAAATTACTGACCAAAACGATATTTATACTGTAAGAATATTAAAAAATGACGGCCATGTAGTCGACGTTCACGTTAATAAAAAAACCGGCAAAGTGAAAAAGGATTAAGAAATGCGAATTTTAGTAATTGAAGATGATTTACACTTAGCAGATAACCTGCGTAATGCTTTAGAAAAAGAACGCTACAGTGTTGATCTTTGTCACGACGGTGAGGCTGGTTTATTCCACATTACAGAATACCCACTTGATATGGCCGTTGTCGATTTAGGCCTGCCTAAAATCGACGGTATCGAGTTAATCAATAAAGCTCGCGCACAAGGCGTGACTATTCCTATTTTAATCCTTACTGCGCGTGACCGCTGGCAAGACAAAGTTGAAGGACTTGATGCTGGTGCTGACGATTACCTTACTAAACCATTTCATGTTGAAGAGTTAATTGCCCGTTGTAATGCGTTAATTCGCCGCAGTGCTGGTAAAGCAAATCCTGAAATGACCGCTGGCCCAATCAAAATTCATACTCGTTCACAGCAAGTTTGGGTTGACGATAAAGAGCTAAGCTTAACGGCCTACGAGTACAAAGTACTTGAATACTTGATGGTAAATCCACAAAAAGTAATTTCTAAATCAGAGTTAACTGAGCACATTTACGACCAAGATTTTGACCTAGACTCAAATGTAATTGAAGTATTTGTGCTGCGTTTACGTAAAAAGCTTGACCCTGATGGTACCTTAAACCCAGTTGAAACACTGCGCGGACGTGGATATAGGCTCAAAAGCCAGTGGTAGCTTCGCAAATCCCGTTAAAAGTAAGGCAAGGATTTATCCTTGTCTTTGTTTTATTAGTTGCCTTACCGATTCTGTTTTTCTCTATAGGCAAAGCCTATTACGCTTCACTTGTTGAAGCGACAGAAAAAACACTTGAAGCACATTTATATTCCCTGATATCAGAAGTCGACTTTACTGAGCGCGGCATAATTATGCCTAGCACAATTTTGGCGCCAGAGCTCAATAGGCTAAACTCCGATACCTACGCCATGATCTATCGTGATGATCAGCCAGTATGGCACTCAGAATCTGCTGTTAATGTGAACTTTGTTCCTGACTATGTAGAAACAAAAGCCGGTGCAGCTGATTTTAGACGAGTACAATACAAAAACACAATTTATTGGCAATTAAGTCTTACTGTTATTCTCAATAATATTGATCAATCAGAGCAAGCCCGGTTCATTCTGCTAAAGCGCAACGATGCATTGCTGCGCTTAATGGATGGCTTTAAACAAACCTTAGTGAACTGGATGTATGTAATGGGTGTTGCCATTGCAGCATTAATGGCCGTTGGTTTTGTGTGGAGCGCACGCCCCCTGCAACGCTTAGATAAAGAAATCAAAGCCATCGAATCAGGCGACATTCAACAAATAAAGGGACTTTACCCTGTTGAATTACAAACGATTAAATCTGACTTAAACCTGCTGCTTGAATCACAACAACGCCAAAAAGAGCGCTATAGAGCATCCTTAAGTGACTTAGCCCATGCGCTAAAAACGCCACTTGCCGTATTAAAATCAAGTCCGCTGGCCAATGATGCCGACGCGCAAGAGCAACTAGACCGTATTAATGTGATGATCGAACACCAATTAAAACGTGCAGCAACTGGCGCATCAGACACATGGAAAAAACAAACTGCTATTAAGCCTGTTCTTGATTCTATTTTGAATGCAATGAGTAAAGTTTACCGCGACAAAGATATTATATTTCATTGTACTGCCTCTGATAAAGATTACTTTTTAGGGGACAAAACAGATTTACTTGAGTTACTTGGAAACTTAATCGATAACGCCTGTAAAGCTTGTCGCTCTCAGGTCGATATACAAGTTATACAAAGCAAGTCGCTTCGCATTGTGATAAGTGATGATGGTCCAGGTGTACCCCTAGATAAACGTGAATCATTACTTACCCGCGGCACCCGCTTAGATACATACGAAAGCGGACATGGAGTTGGAATGGCTATCGTTTCAGATCTTGTGAAGTCATACCACGGCACATTAACAATTGCCGATTCAGAGCAACTTAATGGCGCGCAATTTACTTTAGAGTTTAATTATAATGGCAAAAAATAACCGCTTAAATCTATATATAAGCACACTATGTATGATGTTTAGCACTGCATCATATGCAAATGAATGCACCTTAGCGGAACAACCAACAACAGATGAATCTAAAAAATACATTCAATGTTTGGATAAAGAAATCGCCTCTTTAGAGCGCAGTCAGCAAACTTGGATCAATAAACTGACATTGGATTTAGGTAAAATCCAGGACGATACGGGTAACACCCAGTTAATGCCAATCTTTAAACGCAGTATTAAAAGCCAAAACCGCTTTTTAGAAGATAGCTGTCGTTGGCGTTACCTGCACAAAATGCCCAACGCGACGCAAGCTGCTATTGTTTATAAACGCTGTGAAATAGCTATTTTAGAGCAGCATATTGAGGTATTAAAGCAGCCACTTAAGTTGTTTTAATCAAGCAATAAAAAGCCACGCATCAGAGCGTGGCTATTTAATTTAACTCAAGCATAATTAGCTTCGTTATTTTTCTATCTCTTCACCATTACCAAGTAAGGTAGCAAGCCAACGCCCTTCGTCGCTGGTCTCCAGTGCAATTTTTACTATCATAGTTAAAGGCACCGATAACAGCATACCCACAGTGCCCAATAACCACCCCCAGAAGATTAAAGATAAAAAGACCACGAGCGTTGACAGCCCAAGCCCCTTGCCCATAAACCTTGGCTCGACAATATTACCCATTACCGTGTTGATAGTTAAATAACTAGCGCCTACAATCCCCGCAATTAAAGGACCCTGTGTAATTAACGCAAGTAAAACAGCAGGTATTGCCGCGATAATCGAACCAATATTAGGAATGTAGTTAAACATAAAAGCAACCACTCCCCACAATACAAAGTAGTCAACGTTTAGTACCCACAATATTAATGCAGCTAATACACCTGTCCCCAAACTCACTAGCGTTTTGATAGCTAAATATGAATTAATCGAATTTAAAAACCGATCGATTTGTTTCATTTTCATATCCGGATCATCTAATGCCATATGTATTTTTTTACTAAACATCGGTCCTTCAAATAACATAAACACCACAGTTAAAATGATTAAGAACAAATTGGCCATTACGCCACCTAGTCCTGTAAGCATGTTTGTAGCCACATCTATCATTTTTCCAGGGTTAAACATTGAGATTAACTGTTCTTTATTAATTAATATATTGTAACGCCCAGCTACATCCACCAGCCAAATAAACTCTTCTTGTAGCTTAGCTTTGTATTCAGGTAAATCCTTTGAAAAATCAGTTAATGACTGCCCTACAAGCCCACCTAAACTAACGCCAATACCAATTACCATCAGCATTACTAACATAATAGCAATGCCTTTAGGGATGTTATAACGCGCAAAAAATCCTAACAAAGGGTTACAGATGATCGCCAAAAATGCCGCTAATACAAACGGAATTACGATAACACTTGCAGCTTTAATACCTGCAAGCCCTACAACCAATGCCGCAAAAATAACTAAACTTTTGTTTACTCCAGTTAGTCCCGCCAAACCACAATCCTTGAAAATAAAAACTGCAGTCAGTGTATGTGAAAAGTTAATAAAATGAAATGTTTGCAAAGTGATCAAAAGCAGCTTTACTTCGTATAACAATTTAATTGAATAATCGCTGAGGTAGGCAAATGAACATATTCATCACTGGTGCAACAGGCTTGGTTGGGAGTGCTTTGTGTAAAAAATTAAAACGCGTTCACACATTGAGCGTTTTAACTAGAGACACACAATCAGCCGAACAAAAACTTGGTAACGAACTATGCTATGTAAATGATGTAAGTAACATTAACTTTAACACCATTGATTGTGTAATTAATCTTGCTGGCGAACCTATTGTAAATAAACGCTGGAGTTCACAACAAAAGCAAAAAATCAGAGATAGCCGCATCGGCTTAACTCACCAAATTAGTGATGCAATAATGCAATGTGACACTCCCCCGCACACTTTTATATCAGGCAGCGCCATTGGCTATTACGGTCGTCAAGGCTCTCAACTTATCAACGAACAATATGAAAAAATCCATCCAGAATTTAGCCACACACTTTGCGATGACTGGGAACAAGCAGCACTAAGCGCGCAATCACAACACACCAGAGTCTGCGTGATTCGCACAGGTATTGTACTAGCAAGTCATGGCGGTGCTTTGGCGAAAATGCTGCCGCCATTTAAACTAGGCTTAGGCGGCCCTATAGCAAGTAGTGAGCAAGGCATGTCATGGATTCATCTTGATGACATGGTTTCATTATTAGAGTTTACGCTTGAAACCCCCCACCTAAATGGGGCAATAAACGCCACAGCCCCATCACCTGTGAGCAATTACAATTTTAGTAAAATACTCGCAAAAGCGCTTCATCGTCCCGCTATATTACCTATGCCTGCGTGGGTACTTAATATTTTGATGGGCGAAATGGCTGATTTGCTTATTCATGGTCAATTTGTTTTGCCACAAAAGTTAGTAGACGCAGGCTTTGCCTTTACTTACCCAACCCTGTCAAAAGCGTTAGATAGCCTAACTTAGGCGGTTAAACAAACTGTTAACCCATAATCATTTTTATGGCAGTCACAACCAATAAGGCGGCAAAGATTTTTTTAATCGTCGCAACTGGTAAGTAGTGAGTGGCTTTTGCACCTACAGGTGCCATAAACCAAGATGTACAAACAATGCCAAAAAGCGCAGGTAAATATACAAATCCAGCGAAACCATCTTCAAGCGAAAAATAAGCACTCCCCGAGCTGACATACCCTAAAGAGCCAAATAATGCGATTACAATGCCGCAAGCAGATGCGCAACCAATAGCTTTTTTCATATCAACTGAGAAGAACGTTAACAAAGGCACTAATAATGCACCACCACCGATGCCTATCATGGCAGATAGACCTCCTGTGAGTGTTGTAAAAATAGTAAGCACGCCTTTATTAGGAATGTCGCGCTCATTCGTTGAGGTACTTTTACTAAAAAACATCTTGATTGCGATAAGCACCACACTCACTGCAAACACCAAACGTACAACTGATTCCGGTAAAAGTGCAGCAATAAAGCCGCTGATCAGCGCACCTAAGGCTACACCAGTCATTACCCATGGCGCTAAATCCCAAGGCACGTTACCATTTTTATGATGGGCGATTGCAGATGACGTAGACGTAAATAAAATTGAGGCTAACGATGTGGCAATTGCGCCAATCACCACTTGTTCAGCTGGTAAAATCTCGAAATGAAGCAATATACTGCTCAATATTGGTACAATGACAAGCCCCCCACCAATACCTAGTAACCCGGCTAAAAAACCCACACCGCACCCAAGTATTGCGCAGTATACAATCAATAATATCATTTCACTCATTCAACTTATCTCTTATTTTAATAATTACAATGCTCTTATAAATAGGTGTAACTAACTCCACCAAACGCGAGTATATCAATATAAATGATGCCCATTCAGGCTTAAATCGATGATAACTGCTGAATAATCCTCATGTTTCACATGAAAAAAATACACATCAAGAAAAAAGAAGTCTAGATGTATAGAAATCCAGATAAATCATTGGTCAAAAATTTATTTTAAACACCTAATATCACGCAATAAGCGAGTGTATATAAAAAATAGCATGAAGATGATTCATGTTTTATGTGAAATTATACCGTTTTTATTCATGTATCGATCCACGTATAACTAACTCACGCTTTAAAACAGATTGGATACCACAGCAATGAATACAAATTTCACATTTACAGTTAAGAGTGAGTGCCTTGATGAAAACTACCACCCATCTAACAGCACACGTATCACTACCAACTTTGCTAATTTAGCAAGAGGCAGTTATCGCCAAGAGAACTTACGTAACGCCTTAAAAATGATCGACAACAGCTTTAATGCACTAGCACATTGGGATAACCCTAACGGCGACCGCTATTCTGTTGAACTTGAAATTGTCTCTGTTGATATTGACGTGCAAGGCAGTGGTGATAGCTTTCCATCTATCGAAATACTAAAAACAAACATTATTGACAGCAAAACCAATAAACGCATTGAAGGCATTGTTGGCAACAACTTTTCTTCTTATGTACGCGATTACGATTTTAGTATATTGCTGCCAGCTCATAATAAAGGAAAAACCACATTCAGTATTCCTGATAACTTTGGTGAGCTACACGGTAAACTATTCCAGTACTTTGTTAACTCACAAACTTACAAGCAGCACTTTAAGAAGCCTCCGGTGATATGCCTTAGTGTGTCTGATAATAAAACTTATCACCGCAGTGAAAATCAGCACCCTGTTTTAGGTGTTGAATATCACCCGAATGAATCTTCGTTAACTGAGCAATATTTCAAAAAAATGGGTCTACAGGTACGCTACTTTATGCCCCCAAATAGCGTTGCACCATTAGCATTTTTCTTTTTTGGTGATTTACTCAATGACTACACGCAGCTAGAGCTAATAGGCACAATTAGTACGATGGAAACCTTTCAAAAAATCTATCGACCTGAGATCTATAACGCCAATGCGGTTGCTGGAAAATGCTATCAACCTAATTTAAAAAACCTTGATCATTCATTAACACAAATCGTTTATGACCGAGAAGAGCGTAGTCAGTTAGCGAGTGAGCAAGGCAAGTTTGCTGAGCAACACTTTATAAAGCCATATCAGAATGTGCTTGAGCAATGGTCTCAAAATTACGCCTAGGTATCGCACTAAGAACGGCAAAATTTAAAATTAACTAAATAAACGGCTCAATTTTATTATGAATACAGTTAACAGCAAAATACTCTTACCCACTTCAACTGCTGGCAGTTTACCTAAACCTGTCTGGCTTGCAGAGCCTGAAAAACTTTGGTCTCCTTGGAAACTACAAGACGAGCAACTCATTGAGGGCAAACAGGATGCACTGCGAGTGTCATTGCAAGAACAGAATCAAGCGGGTATTGATATTGTCAGTGATGGCGAACAAACACGCCAGCATTTTGTTACCACATTTATTGAGCACCTTAATGGTGTTGACTTTGAAAAGCGACAAACAGTTAAAATCCGTGATCGTTACGACGCCAGTGTGCCAAGTGTTATAGGCCCGGTTTCACGACAAAAACCAGTGTTTGTCGAGGATGCTAAGTTCCTACGCCAGCAAACAGACAAACCAATTAAATGGGCATTACCTGGGCCAATGACCATGATAGACACCCTCTATGATGATCATTATAAGAGTCGCGAACAACTGGCATGGGAATTTGCCAAAATACTCAATCAAGAAGCGAAAGAGCTAGAAGCCGCGGGCGTTGATATTATTCAATTTGATGAGCCCGCATTTAATGTATTTTTTGATGAAGTAAACGATTGGGGCATTGCCACTTTAGAAAGAGCAATTGAAGGCCTTAAATGTGAAACAGCTGTGCATATTTGTTACGGCTATGGCATCAAAGCGAACACCGACTGGAAGAAAACGTTGGGCAGCGAGTGGCGACAGTACGAAGAAGCCTTTCCTAAGCTGCAAAAGTCAAATATCGACATCATCTCATTAGAATGTCATAACTCTCATGTTCCTATGGAGTTACTTGAACTAATACGTGGTAAAAAAGTAATGGTGGGCGCAATTGACGTTGCAACCAATACCATTGAAACAGCTGAAGAAGTTGCAAACACCCTAAGAAAGGCATTGCAATTTGTTGATGCAGATAAGCTTTACCCATGTACAAACTGTGGCATGGCTCCCCTGCCTCGCTCTGTAGCGAGAGGTAAGCTAAATGCACTCAGTGAAGGAGCAAACATTGTTCGTGAAGAGCTTTCGCTAGAAAGTAATTCAAACCAGCTTTGTGCGCAAAGCGTATAAAAACCAAACTGTACCGTGAGGCATGAGCTTGCGTCTCGCGGTACAGTTCAACACCTTTTATCTGGCGAGACAGTTTTTGTTAAATCAAAGAAAAGTAATACATTTCTTTTAATTACATTTTTCCATATCAAGGTTGGTAGCCCCAGCAAAAAATCTTTGATCGCACCTTGACCACTTCGCTTCAACGTTTTTAAAGCTATTGTAGGTTTCACTGGCAAAAAGTAACTCTTCGAATTAGCGGGCTTACCACTCAAAAGCCTATGAAGTGCCTTTTTTATAGCCGACACATTATTCCAATCACTTCTATACACAATACAGCCATTACGATTAATAATGAATACGGCATTCGGGTAACCACCATAAGCATCATGTGCAGTTCCTTTAATGTCATCAATAAGGATAGATCTTATTTCTTGATCATTTTTTAGTGCTATCGCACAGCGAACTTTCTCAGCTGCCGATTTGTGTGAAGGTATATTACTTCCGGGGTGTGCTTCTCTTACGTATAAAACTGAAAAATTAACCATGGGAAATAAACTAACTAGCTTTGCCATTCCTTCTCGTCGACCTTGAAATAATGGGCATGTAATACTGCCAAGCTCAAGCACCAAAAACTCGTTATAAAAATCAAGTAATTGTACGGTTTGTCCATCAGTGTTCGTTAATGCGAAATCCATGGCTTTTTCACCAGTATCGGGCCCGTAAAAATTATCTAAGTCATAGTTTTTACTTGTAAACTCATCATAATTATAATTTTTCATCGGTTAAACCTCGCAACTTGATAAAAGGCGGCATTGATTGCATAGAACCCAGATACACTGAATAATGGCCTTGTCCGCCTTATTAAAACAAGTATAGAACAAAATATCACCGTGATAAGAAATCTAATACCACACGGTTTACATGCTCTGCTTGATCGACGGTTAAAAAGTGGCCCGCACTTTGAACTTGCTCAGCCTGTACTGATTTCAACATTTTTCTTGCCCGATCAAGACTATTTTGATTATTCATTATGTCGTTATCACCAATCATAACTAATGTTGGTAAGGTTATTTGCTGTAACTGTTGATCTGAAAACGGCCGTATCTCAGTAATTAGATCGGGTATCGGGTCGTTATCCAGCGCTGCTACATATTGATCAAGGTATACAGGGTCAATCTGATGTGCATTGCTCGACAAACTTTGTAAGCTCTCATGCACTTTATTCCGCTCAGGGTTTAGCGTAAAAAGAATGCTCGACAGTAGATCACCGCTAAACTCAATCCACCCAAAGGTTTGAGCTGGGCTAAGTAATACCAAGCTTGCTATACGAGAGGAATCGCTACGCGTCTCAGCTAAAGCAATCGCTGTTGCCTGCCATCCACCGCGAGAGGCTCCAACTAAATGGATTGAATCTAGCCCCATAAGATTAAACAATTCTTGATACCAGCTTACTACCTGCGTCATGTCCGTAATATCAGTATTGGCAAGCGAACCACCGGAGCCCAGTAAATCATCAATAGCATACACCCGATAATGCTCTGCTAATGCTGTAATATTGGGATACCACATG
This sequence comes from Pseudoalteromonas sp. APC 3893, assembly GCF_030408095.1. NCBI lineage: Bacteria > Pseudomonadati > Pseudomonadota > Gammaproteobacteria > Alteromonadales > Pseudoalteromonadaceae > Pseudoalteromonas > Pseudoalteromonas sp. APC 3893. The sequence continues at coordinate 10,553 of NZ_JASDCD010000002.1, read as the reverse complement.
GCCGAGTTTGCTTGCATACCATGTAATAGTAAAACAGGCTCTCCCTCTATAGGCCCCGCAACAATAACTCTAGCTTGACCAAGTGAAGTAGGAATACTTAACTCACGATAATCAATAGGCCATAAACTCAAAGCGCGTTGATAAAGTTGCTCATGAGATAATCCATTAGCCGATTGCTGCTGTAACTGAGCATTTTGTGTTTGGCGATCAGGCAGTAAATAAGCATGCTGCTCAGCAGACACCTCAACTTTATCGTCAAACTTATCACAGCCGCTCAATAAAATTAGCGTGCTAAATATCGCAAACATACCTCTGAACAACCCCATCTGTACTCCTATATTCGCAAATATTTAGGTACTCTAAACTACTATACCTTCTATTAACGAACACTTACTGCTACCTAAGTTTGCCCTTAACTATTTCATTATAGTCATCAATACCATAGCTGTTTATTTATCTTTCTTACCTTTTTTGCTGGATCTTCGATTGACTCGTAGACCTCAAATCAAGATAATACAAACAATTATCATTAACGTAATCTTTTAAGGGAAAATAGATACATGAGCTTTAACAACGAACACAGCTTGCAAAACACGTCAACGACATCAGCTCCCTGTTTTAAAAAAAATCGATACTCTTTAGCCTTAGCTATTACAGCGGCTCTTTATGGACCAGCACTTTTGGCGCAAGAAGCTAAAGATATAAACAAAAACAACCAAGATATAGAAGTTATAGAGGTAAAAAGCTCCCCTTTTTCAAGTCAAAACCCTACTAGAATACCACTGTCAGCCAAAGAGCTACCGCAGTCTGTTACGAGTATTTCGCGCGAACTGATGGATTTAAGCGGTATTACTGACATAAACGATATAATGCTGAATGTACCAGGGGTGAATGTCACAAAATATGATAGTCAGCGCCCGCTCTACTTTGCTCGAGGCTTTCAAATTACCGACTTCCAAGTAGATGGCATTCCAACTTATAGTGGCTCAACCAATCAAGAATACGACACCTCACTCTATCAACAAGTCGAAGTGATCCGTGGTGCCAATGGCCTATTAAGTGGTGTTGGTTCACCTTCGGCCACGGTTAATATGATACGAAAGCGCCCAAAACAAGAGTTCGACGCGTCTATATCTGCAGGCATTGGCTCATGGGATCGACGCCGTGGTGTTGCCGATATTTCTTTACCCCTAACCGAAGATGGCAGCGTTAGAAGTCGCCTAGTCGTTGCTTATCAAGATTCTGATAGTTATCTTGAGCGTTATCAAGAAGACAAGTTAGCTATGATGGGTATTATTGAAGCCGACATTACCCAAAACACAACAGTATCATTGGGTTATCAAAACCAAGATAATAACCCCGAGGGAAGTACATGGGGTACCATCCCAATTTTTGCCAGTGATGGTAACGAAGCAAACTTACCAGTTACCACCAGCTATGCGCCTAAGTGGACTAAATGGCAACGAGAATCATCTACTGTATTTGCTGATGTAAAACACCACTTCAACGACTATTGGCAATTACGAGCAGCGTTAAACCACACCGAAGGTGAGCTTGAAAGTTTGCGTGTTTATGCCTCTGGTTTGCCTGATCGTGACACTGGTGAAGGGGTATTCTTACGAGGTGCAGTGGGCTCTACTGAAGACACGCGCGACAGCCTAGATTTGTACCTTACGGGCAGTTACAGTTTGTTTGAGCGTGAGCATGAACTCATGTTCGGCCTTAACATTAGCCAACATGAATCAACAAGCTTAGGTTACTCTTCACTATCTGACTGGTCTTACAATGTACCAAATGCGTGGGATTATGATGGTGAAGCCCCCAAACCCAGCTATGCTACTACTGGGGCGTACCGAACAAGCCAAACAGATCAATATGGTTTTTATGCGGCAACGCGCTTTCGGGTAACCGAGGCCTTATCATTCGTCGGGGGCGCACGGGTTACCTCTTGGGAAACAGGCACCGACAATTATGATACAGACTCAGCTTATGCCAATACGACTGGTGACTATAAAGTAAGTAACGAAATTACCCCCTATGTAGGTGTTGTTTATGATCTGACACCAGCAACAAGCCTTTATACAAGCTACACAGATATTTTTACACCACAAAACTACAAAGATAAAAATAATAACTTGCTTGCCCCCGTACTCGGTAGCAACTTAGAAGCAGGTATTAAAAGTGAATTTTATAATGGTCAACTTATGGCAACCTTTGCCATATTTAATACCAAACAAGATAATTACGGTGTACGAGATCTAACCCAGCCAGATTACTCATTGCCAGATGGCAGTTCTGCTTATAAAGGTGTTGATGGCACTGAAAGTAAAGGGGTTGAAATTAGTTTAAGTGGCCGCATCAGCAATGAATGGCAGATCAATGCTGGATACACCTATGTTGACACCACACGGAATGAGAATGACCGCATATGGACTAATTTACCAGAACACTCTGTTCAGCTTTCCACGCATTATCAATTCACAGGATCGTTAGATAAATTAAATATAGGTGGCGGCATTAATTGGCAAAGTGAAATCACTGGATATGGTGTGAATCATCCACTAGAAAGTGAAGGCGTAACTTACCAACAAGGTGCTTACATGCTGGTTAACTTATACGCTAACTGGCGCTTTAATAATTCATGGAATGCAACACTAAGTGCAACCAATATAACTGACGAAAAATATTGGGCTAATATTGATTTTGCCAACTACGGTGAGCCTCAAAATATCGACTTTACAATTAAATGGACGTATTAACTCATAAGCCATAATAAATACCACGCGATTTTATAATCGCGTGGTATTTCAAAGTAAACTAGTTTGTTGTTCGGGTATAACTAACATTCGTCATTGCTACTTTAGAGGTGGTGATACCTAAGTTTTCAAAACACTCTTTAAATGAATTTGAATAATATATTTTTATTTCACTACTTTTGGCGGTAAGTAAATAGTGAATTCATTTGTCGGCTCAATTAGCACACTGTGCGGTAATTGTTGCTCTTTTTCTGTAACTAAACCTAAGCGAGATAATAAACCAAAACGAGCTAAATTGACGTTTGCAGAAGCTACTTCTAATTGCTTGTGCCACACCCTATAAGTACCTAGTTTTCCATCATGACGATAATAAAAGCCAGCTAATGGATGCGTTAAATACACAAGCCCCGTTTACGTATCAGGGAATCCCAACAATTCAATTTTTGCATCTTTGCTCTGTGTTAGTTCGACGCTTACAGGAGCCCAGGCAGCTTCTGTCGTCATTTTATATTTACGGTATATTTGTTCTGTTTCATCAAACGCACAATCAAACTTAACTTTACCTGGGTACCAAGGTAAATTCCAAAGTAACCTGGGTACTGCGAGAGTCCATGAATCTAACGTGGTTCCCAAAAACCAAACACAGCGTTCATTGGTTTGCTTATCTATTATATAGATCCGGTAATTGGTTTGCCCCATAGTAAATTTAGGAAATGGATAAACTGCGGAAGTAAAGTCAACATCAATAAATGGTACTACTGAAATAAGCGCTTTTTCTTCATCGTTGATTTGTAAGGTGTCTAACTTAAAACGTGCAGGAAACATCCCAGCGAACCTTGAAGGGTCTACTGCATAAGTGATGATTGCAAAATGTTGCAACTTACATAAAACATCAATCCATTTATTCGTAGTGCTCCAGCAACCCCAAAAGGATATAGGAAAAGCCTAGCTGCGATGAGATCGCAATAAGAGATTACTGCGTAACGCACCCTAAATGTGTTTGCCGTAAGCAACTTGCTTAATAACCACATCGACAGACGAAGTAAACGAATTTACTTATTGAATTAGAGTTGATTTGGAATTGACCGCCACTGTATAAAAACGGTCAAATAAAATACTAGTGCCTATTGATAGAGTTAAGGCCCATATGTGTTGTACATTTTTTTACAATGCACCAACTGCTATTAAAACTACAGCAAGTAGAAAATATTTGTAACTACTTTTGGTAAATCTGAAGCCTGATTTAAAACAACTTTTTAAAGGAGATGCCAGTAATAATGGGTTTAGCAGAAGACCACGAAAGAAACACAGTATTCCAAAGGTGGCAGCTATTTCGCCAAAGTCCAAAATGTTTGTTTGATAATACTGAGCCACTTGTAAATACATTACAAATAACATCAAAGCTTTTATCAGGTACCCACTTCGTTGAATTTTAATTGCTTGATCGTCCATTGAACTCCAATCCTGACTAAACGTATAACGAGCCTGTAGAATTACACGTTTTTAATTTATTTTTATTGATGCATTAACCATAGCCGAGTTCCTATTTTTATTCAATTAGTTACGTCGATTTTACGTAAAGTATAGAATAAAAAGGACTGGCATATTTTGTGGTTAAAAATTTAACAACTCTCTCATCGTGGATAACGTTGGAATTATTTTTTATGCAATGTTTGTTGCAAAACGTAAAGTTAAGTAGCTTGGAATGAATTTTAGGCAGTAAATATGATCTAGAGATTTGATTTTTATCAATAACTTAATTGTATTTTTTTGACAATTCACTTGAAGAGACTTTCACTTTTCACTCAACCTGCGCTTTTGTACCATTTCACGTCATTGGTTGCAGCTTGTTGCTTTAACCGTTGTTTGCTGCCTGAAACGTTGAATTGATTCAAGCCAGTGCGCTTCTTCTATATTCAAATTGAGCAACACTTTTGGCACAACCTTGTTGATATGTCCTTTTTTCTTTGGAGCTATATGACGGCCACTCCAATCGACTAATTCAATGTAATCCAATAAGGCAAAAGGGAGCGTGTCTTTAATGTGGTTGCCGCCAAATGGCTTGAGCTTTGAAATGCGCTATACGCTCTTGAATTGACGTAAAATCACTGTCTTCAAGCGTATCGGCCATGTTTGCTCTGATAGGATTAAATCAACGTAGGCCATGCAACTAAGCACTGCGGTTTCATCTAATAATGCTTGTGATTGATCTTTAACAAAAGGAAAGGCCCTTCCCACAAATTAATAGGAAATAAATTTGAATGCCGTTAGGCAGCCCGAAGGGTGAGCGCCAGGGATGGCTGCGAATAATACTTTCCTGTGCAGTTATCTTCTTCAGTGGCCTCACGGGCAATGTACTCATTGAGGTTTTTCATATATCAGCTGATGTCATACAATCTTTCTCGCCATTTTACGATAACTTCATTAAAAAATAAGTCACTTACCTTATCTAACTTCTCTCCATTTTAGCAGCGATCAACCAAAACATGACCATTGTAAAGCTGATACCAGCGGTTAATTACTTCATCATCAAACTAATCAAGTGCCTGACGTCTATTGACATTCACAACAAGGTGGTAGTGATTGCTCATTATCGCGTAGGCGGCAATTTCTATGGCAAATACTTACTTAATAGCTTTATCCGTGCTACTAGCCACTCCCGACGATGATCACAGTTTTTACCTGTATCTGTATCTTTATCATCTTCACACAAAAACGCTCGCCTAGCACACCGTGAGATTAAGTGATAATAAGATGTGGATGCTAAATCAATCAGCTATTTTCTTGCGCGAGTCATAAAATACCAACCTTATTTAGCTATGTATAACAACAGTAGTTGATACTATGATTCTTGCAAAAATTTTTATGGCTGTCCTATTTTATTTATTGTACTGCGGCGCAGTAGCATCCGATGACCCCATATATTCAGTATCTCGTTTTTCACAAGAATATAAAATAAAAGAACAAATAAAAGATAAAGAATATTATATTCTTGATATTTATTTTTTTTACACTATATTAATACTTCAATTCAGTAACAATAGAGTTGTTCAAGGGGTCATTCGTAATAAACCTTTCATAGAAAAGGTGCGACGGCATTAAAATAACATATAAATCAATAGGAAAAACATGAAACCACGCTTATCCAGAATAACCGTTGCAATTCATTCGGCTATATTTTTAACTGCAAGTATCTCTACCACTGTTTTAGCAGAGCAATCCAACACAGAGAAAACAGAAAATAAAATATTAGAAAATAAATCACAGGAAGAAATAGAGGTTATTCAAGTAACCGGTATTCGCTCTTCATTGCGTGAGAACTTAAACAATAAACGCTTTGCTGATACCGTTGTTGACTCCATTAATACTGAGGATATTGCCAAAAATCCTGACAAAAATATGGCCGAAGCTCTACAACGTGTTGCAGGGGTGCAAATTGAGCGGCAATTTGGAGAAGGCTCAAAAGTTTCAATTCGAGGCACATCTCCTGAACTAACCAATACCCTAGTTAATGGCCAATCAGCAAAATCTGTTTCCTATTTACCCGGTCAGTCGGAGAGCAATGCTTTTGACTTTTCTAACATCCCTGCTGATCAAGTATCGAAAATTGAAGTATACAAGTCAGCGCGCGCTGACTTAGACGCTGGCGGTATTGGTGGCACCGTTGTATTGCATACCAAAAAACCGTTAGAGCAGGAAGATGGTTATGGTTACTTCAATGTTGAAGCTGAATACAACGACTCTTCAGAAAAGTCATCGCCACAAGTTTCCACCGCATATAACTTTGTCAATGACGAGCAAACTTTTGGTGCGTCAATTAGCGTCAGCTTACAACAACGTAATGCGTTACGCTCTGGTTTTGAATCAGGTGGCGTAGGCAGTGGTACAGGCTTTCAAAAAACTGATCCTATCGATTGTCCAACCGAAGAATGTTTAAGCAGTGATATTAAGTTAAGACATATGAGTGGGCATAACTTAATTGTCACTCGCCATATGGCCTTAAATGGTTATACCTATGGTGACTTAGAAGCCGTAGCAGGTAATGGCTTTAATGCTGATGGACTATACGAAGGGTACTGGCCATTTGCACAAGCTGGCGTTGAGTCAAATAACTCGGGCGTCTGGAACAATAACACCCAAAATTGGGGGCAGCTTGATGAAGTGATGAATCCCACTTATATAGATCCTGATTGGGGGCTCTTCTGGGGTAGCCGTAGAGATGGCGGTTTAGGCCAAACCGCACCTTTAAATATCGGTAATATGCTTTATTCACCAGCCTTTTCCACTGAGGAAAGCCGTCTTGACACAACAATAAATTTACAGTGGGCGCCAACCGATGCGCTAAACTTTAACCTTGAATTAAACCAAAACAGCTCAGATCGCGACAATAAGAGTGATAACTTATACGCGCAAACCTACAGAGCCAGTCAGCTACTCTATAGTAATGGTGTACCCGGTGTTGATCCTCGGTTAGTAATGGATCCCGTTCAAGATATTGTTTTATCAGCAACCTATCCTGTTGATGGCGTATACTTAGTGGGTAATGCTGGTGAAATTTGGGATGGCAATGGCTATCGTACGAACCCAGCTACATGGGGTGAAATGGTGCGTAGGGATTCCAATGATCGCAGCGGTACCGAAACCGATCAAAGTAGAGTCCATCTTACTATGGACTACACGGCAGACCAATTTGAGATTAAACTTCAAGCAGGACGCACAAGCGCTGAAAGCACCGTGTTAGATCGTGCAACCACCCTAGCTAGCCGATATGGCGACTCTGAAACCCCCTATTCTGGTGATGATACAGCCCTTAAAATTCCAACCTATGAAGGTGTCAACCTCGGCTACGGTTATAACCCTGATACAGGTAAAGTATATTGGGGTGTAGAAGCCGACCCTTCTTTAACTGGTGATGAATTAGCAGCTGCACAGCAGCGCGCCCAAAACTTCTTACTTGCCCCAACCAATGAGTTTTACTTGCTAACGGGTGGTTTACGCAACACAGCTCGCTACCGTGAAAATACCGAAGACTTCTTTCAGGCTGATATCACTTGGGAACTAGACAACAAGTTCTACATTGACAGTGTGAAATTTGGTGGCAAACTTCGTAAGCTAAACCACACTGAAGACTACTTTACTGAAGATGCAAGATTTCACGGTTATTCCAACGAAGTCAGCGCGTTCCCAGTTATTTTAGCCGGAGAAATTGCAGGCGGCACCGTATCAGGCTTAGATACCGCCGGCCATGATATCCCAGATGAATATTTTGCTATTGATCAGAATAAGCGAGATGCACTACTCAACGATCACTTTTTAGTATTACACTCAGAAGGCACGCCAAACAAAGGCAGTTGTGAAGACGCCATTGCCGCCTACTCTGGCCCGAATAACTATTACGGTTGTCGCTCAGGTATGACGGAATCTGCTGGTGACTATTACGATGTAAACGAAGAATATTTAGCTTACTATGCCATGGCCAACTTTAGCGGCGAAAAATTTCGCGGTAATGTCGGTTTACGTGTTGTAGACACCGAACGTGAATCTATCGGTAATGAAGTAGCCAAAGATGAAAATGGCCAGCCGTTATCTTACCCTTTAGATTCAAGTGAAGCAGGTTATGTAGAACAGTTGGCCGGCTTTAATATTTACGCACCATTAGTACAAACCAGTAGCACAAAAGATTACTTGCCGAGCTTTAATATTTCTTATGATTTGGCCGATGATCTGATTTTAAGAGCTGCCGCGTCGAAAAATATCTCTCACCCTAGCCTAAACCAGATGAGAAGCACCTTTTACCTAGCCACCGAACGTTATAGGTTATATAACGATGGACGCCAGCAAGACCTAACCGAAGAAGGTTTAGCCGAGCGTTTAGCTATGGACTCACAACGTAGGGGCTCGGTGGGTAATCCAGATCTTGGCTCTTACACCTCAATTAACAGTGAAATTGGGGTTGAGTGGTATTTTGATAAGTCTTCAATATTCTCTGTTACGGCGTTCCAAAAAGATATCAAGGATATGGTACGCGCAACATCTAAAGTGCAAAACTTAGATTATTTAGGAGACGAAGGCAGAACGGATAATAACGGCTACCCTGTTTTTGGTGACTACGTTGTCAGTTCTTACTTCAATACCGGAGAACAAAAAGTTAAAGGTCTTGAGATGCAACTTCAACACGACTTTGGCAATGGCTTTGGTGGTTTGGTTAACTATACCTACACCGACGTACCAGATCAGATGTTCACCAACTCTACATTCGCCTATGAAGTCGGCGATATGAGCGATGTTGAAACGCATGTGAGCGACCCATCACAACGTGATTATTTTGAAGTAACAGGCTTTAGCACCAAGACAACCGTTCAATCGGAACCTATGTTTGGTCAATCTCAAGATACGTTAAATGCCTCTGTGTATTTTGAAAATGAAACGTTTTCTGCGCGACTTTCGTATAACTATCGTAGTGAATTTGCTAACCAAAGCGATAGCGAGGGAATACGTTACACAGACGCTCGCTCGCAATTAGACTTTAAAGCGACCTATCAAATCATGGATAACGTAGTAGCTAGTTTCGCTGTGACCAACTTGACCAACGAAAATGTCGTGCACTACTTAGATCGTTCACAAATTGTCAATGATCCAGTCATTAATAATATGAAGTGGGTAGATGAAATTGGTGATGATGGTGTACCAACGGGTAACCGTGTTATTGCAACTGATGATAATGGCAATAACATTGTTGAATCGTCAGTGACTGGCGATGCTGCATTTGCTATATTATCTGAAGCAAGTGGCATTTCTGTTGAAGAGCTTAAACCTTACTATGAAAACCATTTAGACAAGGTATATGTTAACGAATGGACTAACGGTCGTCGTTACTATGTTGGACTAAACTGGACTTTCTAAAATAACTTTGCGAGCTTACCTCAACTATGGGGTAAGCTCGTGCATATACCCAGAGGGGTTATTAGGCTTACAGCCAAATAAAAAGGACAGGCATATTTTGTTGTTTGTTCTGTTCTCTCGAGGCGACAACTAACTTGAAAAACTCCAATAAGGACTTATCCTTCTTAATACATCGTGTTTTACAGCCTTCTATATTATGAACTAAGCAATACATTTGCCGCAGAATCAAGTGAATGCATCCACTTTCGTTTGACCCGTAAGGTCAATTTATTCATGCCTTTATTGACTGTAATATTCCGCTTTTTATTTAAAGGAAAGCAGGCTCTATACAATCAAATCATTTGCCATTACTTCAATAAAAAGCTGCCGTCTCCCCATTGTGCTGTCTATTTTGACCTTTATTTAAATTAGCTAGCAGTGGATTTAAATCATTGGATCCGCCGTAGGATAAGGATGAGCTACTGGCGGCAATGGCACTCTTTATAAAGGTATAGCCCGCACTAAAGTACGCAGTTTAATGAAATTGGGTGTTAGCGAACGACTCGCCATAGCCTGTGGTATCTCCAGTAAAGGCCCTTGTAGAAGCTCAAAAACAAAAGGAATTAACATTGCGCTAGGCAATGACTATTTAGCATCACAAGGTTTAGTGTCATTGAAAGATATTTGGATCAATATTCATTACGGGAGGTGAACCGCCCATTGCACTTCCTGTTAATAAAAAGCGCATGATGGGTGGTGTGGGGCTGGAGGAGACCTCCGGCTACCCGATTATGGTTTGTATATTATTCACTGGCAATTTGGGGCTTAGTTTTTTGAAATATTGTGTACCAGAGTGGTCCAAACAAAAACCAAAAAAACATGAGCGATGGTAATATGTACATCCAATCTTTAAGT
>NZ_JASDCD010000019.1:0-80170 GCF_030408095.1 Pseudoalteromonas sp. APC 3893 | reverse complement strand
ACGGTGCGAGTACACATTGATTATCATGTAGAAATAGAAAAACATTATTATAGTGTGCCGTATCAGTGGGTTAAGAAGCAATTACGCGCACACATAACCAATCAGCTAGTACAGCTTTATCATGGCGATACCTTAATCGCACAACATCCTCGCTCACAACGTTTAGGCGGACATACAACACACTCTCCCCATATGCCTCTGGCGCATCAAAAACAGCATGAGCAGTCACCAATAAACTTACGTTCATGGGCATTAAGTATCGGGGAATATACCCACCAAGTTGTTGAGTTACAGCTCAGTGGACGGCGTCACCCCGAGCACGCTTATCGTGTCTGTTTAGGGCTGTTAAGTTTAGCTAAAACGTATTCAAAAGAACGGCTTGAGCAAGCATGCTATCGCGCAATTGTGATGAATACGACCACACTCAAATCAATAAAGCAGATGCTGAAAAAAGGGTTAGATCAACAACCGTTACCCACACATCAAACAGAGCCTGACAAGCCAATTACACATAGCAACATACGTGGCACAGATTATTACCATTAAGGAATGAAAACATGATAGATACCATTAACCAGCAACTTCAACTACTCAAGTTATCGGGTATAAAACACGCATTAAAGCAGCAGCTTGAGCAGCCAAATCTATATCAAGAGCAAAGCTTTATAGAGCGCATAAGTTTACTGCTCACCCATGAAATTGACACGCGTGAGCAAAGGAAAATCGACCGACTCGTGCGACATGCAAAATTCCGCTTACCAGCTCAGTTAAACCAACTGATTTACTCACCGGCACGTAATATAGAAAAAGCACAGATACGTAATCTAAGCCAAAATAGCTGGCTGAACTTACACCAAAATATCTTAATCACAGGTGCAACAGGGTGTGGAAAAACCTACCTCGCATGCGCCTTAGGGCATGAACACTGTTTGCAAGGAAAAAGTGTTTACTATATTCGATTGAAAGAACTACTTGAAAGCCTGTTTCTAGCGCAAGCAGATGGTAGTTACCGAAAATTACTGGCGAAGCTAATAAAGTATGATCTACTGATTTTAGACGATTGGGGGCTTGAACCACTGAGTGCGCAGCAACGAGGTGACTTACTCGAATTAATCGATGCGCGGTACGGATATAAATCACACATAATTATAAGCCAGCTACCACAAGAGAACTGGCATGAGATGATCGGAGAATCAACTCATGCTGACGCCATTTTAGATAGGCTAATTCATGGTTCGATTAAGTTGAATTTAAAAGGAGAATCGATACGAAAACAGTTAAATAAATTGACTGATGATGATCAGTTAAGCTAATTTAAAAACGGCTCTACAAAATGATAAATCAAGTGATCAAAGCTGATGAGAATCGGTGATCAAAGTCATGAGAATGCGCAAAGCGAACGCAGATTACACTATCACTGAATTGTGTCGTATTTTAGAAGTCAGTATGAGTAGCTATTACTATGAGCCTGTCAAACCTGATGAACAAGAGCAGGTGCTTTTAGATTTAATTGAATCGATAGCAGAGGACTCCGGTAATACGTATGGCAGGCGTAGAATACACGCAGAACTGAATGCACGAGAGCACACAATAGGGGTATATAAAACGGCCGCACTGATGAACAAGCTGAATATACACGCCATTGCGCCGAAGAAAAAACATTATTACCCCAATTCAGGTGATGAGCACCACTATGCACAAAACCTTTTAAAACGACAATTCAACCCCGATACACATAACACACATTGGGTCGGTGACATTACCTACATTAGGAACCAGCAAGGGTGGAGTTACTTGGCCTGCGTGTTAGATTTATCAACGAAGGAAATTGTAGGTTATGCTTTATCAAAAAGCCCTAATGCTGAATTAGCCAAAGCCGCATTAAATAATGCAATTAAGCGCCAACATCCGGTTTTTAATCAACTGATGTTTCATTCAGATCAGGGCTGTCAGTATTCAGCGGCCACGTTTAGAGAGCGGTTATCACAACTGACTATAACGCAAAGTATGAGTCGCCGAGGTAATTGTTGGGATAATGCCGTTATGGAGCGTTTTTTTAGAAGCTTAAAAACAGAGCGCCTGAATCGTCTTTCATTTATAAATCATGATTCAGTGATAAGTGAAGTAGATAGTTATATTAAGTTTTACAATTACAAACGCAGGCATTCAGCGCTTGATTATATGACACCACATCAGAAATATAATGAATTAAAAAATGCCGCTTAGGATCTCTCCAAAATTAGTTGACCATTACATATCTTATTCATTCACAAAGCGGGAGAAAGCATTGCCAACGGTGTTAACTCACGAAGAAGCATTAACTATAATTAACAAATTATCTGGCAAATACCGTTTAATCGCGTCAATACTTTATGGCTGCGGGCTAAGAATAAACGAAGCGTTAAAACTACGCGTAAAAGACCTAAACCTTGAAAATAACACATTATTTATTTTTCGCGGTAAAGGTAAAAAAGACCGCTATACTCTATTACCTAAATCATTAAATAATGATTTAAATAATGATTTAAATAATCAAATTGAGTACGTTAAAAATACACACAGCAATGATTTAGCACAAGGCTACGGTTTAACATCATTACCTCCTGCACTATTAAGAAAATATGGTAATGCCGCTAAAGATTTTTCATGGCAGTATCTATTTCCCTCATCTACTCGATGCGTGCACCCTTACGACGGTTATATTTGCCGTCACCACCTTCATGAAACTTCTTTTAGGAAGCAGCTTAGAAAAGCGGTACTAGCAGCGAAACTAACTAAAAGTGTTAAAGCGCATACATTTAGACATACATTTGCAACACAATTATTGGTCAGTGGCTGCGATATTCGCACAGTACAAGAATTATTAGGCCATACAGATTTAAAAACAACAGAGCTTTATACCCATGTAATTGGCAGTCGGTTTAGCAATACAATGAGCCCGATTGATAAAGCCTTAACGTAAAAAACCACGGCTGTTAACCGTGGTTTTTAGTATTACTGATCAAACAAACTTACTTTAGTGCTTTTTCAACTACTGGGTAGTGATCCCATACGTGTTTGTCGCTTAAAGAGCGAACCAGTTTAACGTATTCTGCGTGTGTCCACGCAAGTGGTGTGGCAGAGTTAGTGCCCTCGCCAAGTTGGTAGCCTGCTTTGTTGTTGCCTACGCCATCCCATACTTGCTCAGGTAGCATCATGCCTTCGTTGGCAAACTGCTCTAACCCTTTCACATAAGTGTTTTTAATCGCTTGTTGCTTGTCTGCGTTTAACGATTGCGTGGCATTTGCTGCGGCAATTTCGTAATGGCCGCGCTCACCAGTAAAAAACGGCCAAACACGACCGCGTTGACCTGGAGTATTCTGCCCACCTTCGGCGTAGTTTGTGCCAGTTATTTCATCTTCGCCGTAACCGTCGTTACCATAACGGCGGTAGCCTGGGAATGAGCCACTGCCATCGCTAAACTGGTAGCTATACTTAACTTGTAAGTTATCGACTAAGGTTTCATCGTCATACTCAGGTAGGGTTTTTACAATACTTGGGGCAAGTGCATCGCGCACGCCGTAGCGTACTAGCTCTAAAAAACCACCGTCTAAAACTTGTTTTTTGTTAAAACCTTCACGACCATTATTAGCATTAATTTTAGTGTTTGAATTAGCGTCTTTATCTTGGCCAATACGAATAAAATACTCACCGTCTGAATTGCTTGATTCTAAATTACCTTTGGTGGTGAACATCATGCTTTCTATGTCGCTATTGTATTTTTTAGCAGTTTCAAGGTAACGCTCTGCGTTTTGCTCATCACCTGCAAGTTTAGCTATATCAGCGGCGGTAATTAAACCTGCTACAACAGCAGCGGTTGTTGAAGGTGAATAACCTTCTTGCTCTTCCCAGCGCTCTTGTTGTGTGGCTGGCGGCGTGATTTGCATGTCGTTCCACAAGATTTTAGCGCGGCCACCGTCAACTAAAAAGTCAGCAGCGGGTTTTAACATTCGGCCGTACCAATCAGTTAGCTCTGCATCTGTTAACACATTGGCTTGGTGCAGTTTCCATGCAAGCATAATAGGCATGGCTGTTTGGTCAAGCTGTACCCCCACCCATTCAAGTTCACCGTCAACATGTGTTTTTTGTAAAAACCAGCCTGTGTCGCCATTGTTGCCCGGGGTATTGGCGTTTACTTGTACTTTTTCAAGGTATTCGAATGCCGTTTTAGCTGTGGCGGTATCGCCCATTGCCATAAAGGCCATGGCTACTTGATAAAAGTCACGCACCCATACCGCTTTATAACCGGTTGACCCCGTTTTGGCTGAGACCGTTTCGCCCCACGGATTTGATAAAGACGCAATTAAGGCACCTGCATGGGTTTTGTCCTCTTGCGCTTTTAAAACCAGTGCACTGGTGTAAAGGAGCTTACCGTTATCAGCCGTTTGCGCTTTCATGCTGTTAAGCGGCGCAAGGCTTTGTAGGTAATCTTGCCAGCCTAATGCCTCGCCTTTGCCGTTGTAGTTATCAAGTACGTTTTGATAGCCACGAGCTAAACTTGCTTGACCTTCTTTAAAGCTTGTTTGCTCGTTGTTACCAAAACTTAGGGTTAAATCAAATTGGCTGTTTTTGCCAATCTCGCCCAGTTCTGCAAGCAAGCTTACGTTACCTGACTGCTCACCGGTGTTGGTATAAACATTATTTAGTTGCTGTGAAGTTTTAAGATCACTTAGGCCATCGCTCTTACCTGTAAAACCAACACTGGTTTGTTTAAATGGTTTTGCGCCTTGCAGTGATAAATAATTATCGCCTTGCCAAGCAACCAAACCTTGCTCAGTGGTTTTGGCAAAGTCATCAAGCCCATTGTTATCAATATATGGGTTAACACTTACAAACGCTTTTACGCCATCGAGCTCGGTATTAAAAATGCTGCGTACAAACAATGTTTGCCCGTCTGGGTCGGTAAATATGTGTTTTTCTAGGCTAAAGCGGCCTTGCTTGTCACTGCTTGTTACTTTGTAAGCCAGTGACAACGGGCGACCTTGCGCATCTTTGTATAAATAGTCAATAGTTACATCAAGGTCGTCGCCTTCTGTGACGGTAAAGTCTTTACCGATAACCACAAACTGCATGTCTTTAATTTGTGCTTGGTGAATAAGCCCAAACATGGTTTCGGTGATCATGCCTTTCGCAATTGAAAACCATACTTTGGATACTGTGCCTGTTGCAGCCTTATCGCTATATGCACCGTTTTGGTATTGCTCAAATGATGTGCCAATTCCAGTTTTACCTGAGTATGCCCAAAATGGCTCTGCGCCAGGCGCACCCGGTGCTGATAATTGCGACGTGACCTGTGTATCTGTTTTTGCTTGTTCTGCGGTGCAAGCTGTTAAACCGAGCATAAGTAAACTTGTGGTGATGATGTTGTATTTTTTCATTTTTTACCCTTAATTCTTTCTCTTAGTAATTGTGCGTGCAAACGTTACTGTGTGTGCTTAACACGCAGTACAGCAACAGCCGCCAATACAAATGACACAGCGCCTAGCACTAATGCATAAATAGGTTGATTCTCAAAAAAGTGACGTAAAATGAGGCCAAGTACGCTAGCTGCCAGTAATTGTGGGATCACAATAAAGAAGTTAAAAATCCCCATGTATACGCCCATTTTATGGCTCGGTACTGAGGTACTTAACATGGCATACGGCAGTGATAAAATAGACGCCCACGCAAAACCAATGCCTACCATTGGCCAAATAAGTAACGTTGGATCTTTAATGACAATAAAGCTAACTAGCCCTAGCGCACCTAATATTAAGTTGATGGCATGCGCGAGCTTTAAACCCACACGCTTTACGATGACCGGGATACATAACGCGGCAATTGCGGCAAAACCGTTGTAAGCTGCAAACAAAATACCGACCCAATCAGCGCCGTTATTGTACGCCGCAGAGCTGGTATCACTGCTACCGTAATGAAAACTGGTCACCGCTGACGTGGTGTAAATCCACATTGCAAACAGTGCAAACCAACTAAAAAACTGCACCCAGGCGAGTTGCCTCATCACCTCTGGCATAGTGAATACATCGTTTACTACTTGGTAAAAACCGCCTTTTGTTGCTTGCCTTGCTTTAAGTGCACCTGCAATAAATTGGATAACGCCAAAGCTCACTAAGCCACCAGCAAGTAGGTAAAGCTCCTTTTCAAGATTTAGCCCTGTTACAAGCCCAAGCACAGCTAAACCAAGTACAGTAAAAATAATACCGCCTTTCGTAAAGTTAACTGTATTGGTTATATTTTGTGGTTCATCAGCGCTGTCTTGTTCGTTAAATTTAGCCAGTTGCTCAGGTGAATATTCTTTGGTGGTTAGAATCGTCCAACCAACCGCAATTAATAAAATGACTCCGCCAAAGTAAAATGAATACTTCACAGAATCTGGAATTTGCCCCAGTGGTGCGGTATTGGCAATATCAAACCAGTTGGTCATCATCCACGGTAATGCTGACGCCACAACCGCACCTACACCAATAAAAAAGCTTTGCATGGCATAGCCCGTTGCTCGCTGTTTTTTTGGCAGGTTATCGCCTACTAAAGCACGAAATGGTTCCATGGTAACGTTGATAGAAGCATCCATGATCCACAGCATACCTGCCGCTATCCATAATGTAGGAGAGTTGGGCATAATAAACAGTGATAAGGTCGTTAAAATAGCGCCGTATAAAAAGAACGGACGACGACGCCCTAGTTTGCCCCAAGTTTTATCGCTCCAATACCCTATGATCGGCTGCACAATCAAGCCTGTTAACGGCGCTGCCACCCATAAAATAGGAATGTCATCAACGTTTGCACCCAATGTTTGAAATATTCGGCTCACGTTACCGTTTTGCAGCGCAAAGCCAAATTGAATACCTAAAAAGCCAAAGCACATATTCCATATTTGCCAAAAGCTTAAATCGGGTTTGTTATCTCTCATCATGTGCTCCAGTGGTTAATACTGCACTGCTAAGCGCATTTAAAGTTAAACTGATTTGTGCCTGTTGTTCGGTGATATTCATCACTGCGGTTTGGTTTGCTTCAAGTAAATCCAATAACTTAAACTCGCCACGCTCATCATTAACTAAGGTAGTCATTGGTATTTCAATGGTGACTGTGGTTTGTACGCTCGAAAAATTACTCACAACCCACAGTTGTTGCTTGCCAATACTGCGGCTAAACGCGGCAACCTGCTCATTGCCTATTACCGTAAGTGGCTGCATGTCACCGGCTACAATTGCTGGGTGCTTACTCAGTGCCATTACTGATTTATAATATTCACGTAATTGGCTTTGCTCAGTAGTTAACGCACCACCGTCAAATTTGCCATCATTCATCCATGCTTGATGCGCTGGCACGCCAATATAATCAAAAATACTGGTACGGGTTGGTTTACCAAAGCCTGCATCTTCAGAGCCGTCTTCACCTACATCTTGACCAAAATATAACAGTGTCGGAGCACGGCTAATAAAGTTTGATACCACCAGCGCTGGTTTGCCTTTGTCAGCACTGCCGGCAAAGTCAGGGCTTGCGATACGTTGCTCGTCATGATTTTCTAAAAAGTGCAGCATGTGTTGTTCGATGTCTGCAACAGTTTGCTGTGGTGCAAAAATGCTGTTTGCAGCTTGCTTGCCTTGCATAACACCTTTAAGCGTGTCGTAAAAGCCTACTTTGTCGTAGAGGTAATCCATCTTCCCTTGATGAATATAAGGGCGGTATAAAGTTGGGTTGTATACTTCGGCTAACAAAAATGCATCTGGGTTGTGCATTTTAATCGACGAGTTTAAGAAGCTCCAAAACTCCACTGGTACCATTTCAGCCATATCATAGCGAAAGCCATCTACGCCTTTATCGAGCCAGTACAGCGCAATATCTCTAAATTTGTACCAGCTGTTAGGTAAGTCTTTGTCTTGCCAAAACTCAAAGTGGGCACGTAAATCTTTATTGGCATAATCGCTTGGTAAAGTAGGAAAGTCATAACTGCCGTCAGGTTTTACCCCATAGTTAACTTTAACTGTTTCGTACCAGTCGTTTATATCTGGTTTAGCAGCACGCGCGCCGTTACCTGTCCACTTTGCGGGTGTTTCATCAAATAGGTTATCGGCTAATGGATGCGCGTTACCACCAAGTACTTGGTAGCCTTCGCTGGTTGGCACTTGAAACGACTGCCCGGTTACATAATAAAAGTTATTATCGCGAGCATACTCTACGCTGGTGTCATCTTGTTCACCAAAGTCTTTTACGCCAGCAGGTTTTGCGGTTGACTTATAATGACGTGCAACATGATTTGGCACGATATCAATAACCACTTTCATACCGTGTTGATGGGTACGCTCTATCAGTGCTGAAAATTCTTCTAATCGACGTTCTGGGTTAATCGCTAAGTCTGGATTTACGTCGTAATAATCTTTTATCGCATAGGGTGAGCCTGCACGCCCTTTTACAACATCTGGATCATCTTGGCTAATTCCATATTGGCTATAATCGCCAACCAATGCGTGGTGTAAAACGCCGGTGTACCAAATGTGAGTTGTGCCAAGCTCTTTAATACCCGCTAAAGCAGCATCATTAAAGTCACTAAATGTGCCCACACCGTTTTGCTCTTTTGTACCCCATGGCACATTGGCCGTTTGCGTATTACCAAACAGGCGGGTAAACACTTGGTATACCACTGGCTTTGAATGTTCACTAAAGTGCTGCTTTGCAACTTGTTGCTCATTTGCTTTAGGCTCAGGTTTCTCAGAGCAAGCAGTTAAAAGTACACTGCTAGCTAAAAGCAACGAGCCGTACTTAATTGAGCGAATTGTGGTTTTGTTTGTTGTCATAATCTTCTTACTTATCCAGACGGTTTAACAAGATGTAATTAAACCGTCATTTTTATTATAGCTATGATACTAATGTGAACTGCCGCTGACTGACAGTATTTGCATACGTATTCACGCTATTCAATCACCAATACCACGGCGCTCATTGCAGGTAAGGTGAGCGGTTTGGTTAGTTTCACTTTTTGCTTGTTGAATAAGGCTGTCGCACTTTTATGGTTGCCTATAACTTCACGCATGTAATCTAACGACCAGGTTTTAGCTGTGGTATTTTTATTTAAAAACACCAACACAGTTTGTTGTTCACTAATACGGGCGTAGCTATACACCCCCTCTTTTGGGCTAAAGTGTGTCAGCTTTCCTTTTGCAATCGCGGGGCTGTTTTTTCTAAAGTTAAGCAGTGTTGCTATGGTTTGCTGCATATCAACTTGATCGCTGTTTAAGCCTTGGCCTGTAAACGCGTTTGTTTTTTGTCCTGCAAAGCCACCGGGGAAATCAATACGTATATCACCATGATCGTTACTGCCCGTGTTATCTAATAGTACCTCGGTACCATAATACATTTGCGCAATCCCCCGCGTGGTAAGCAGCATGGTCATCGCCATTTTGGTTTTTGCTAGGTCTTGTTTAAGCTCAGTATAAACGCGGCTCATATCGTGGTTATCTGCAAACACGAGTAAGTTATCTGGGTTTGGGTATAAAAAATCATTCGCCAGAGATTCATACACTTTGACCCAACCGGTATTCCAGCTTTCATCTTCATTAAGTGCTTGAATAAGTGACTCTTGTAAAGAGAAATCCATTACACTTGGCAAGCTTGACGTATAGCCATCGCTATTTATTTTTCCAGCTTGCCAGTATGAAGCAATCGCAGGGTTTGAAGTCCACTCTTCGCCCACAATATTAAATGCAGGGTACTCAGTCATAATCGCTTTGGTCCAATCGGCTAAAAATGCCTTATCTGAATATGAGTAAGTATCAACGCGAATACCGCTTAAATCGGCGTATTCTATCCACCAAATCGCATTTTGGATAAGATAAGTAGCTAATAAAGGCTGGCGCTGATTGAGATCTGGCATGGTTGAGACAAACCAGCCATCATTAAACTGGCGTTTATCAAATTCACTAGCATGCGGGTCTTGAATTGTTTGCCGCGCGTGGCTTGTGGCATTTTTACCGTTAGCAAAATCACCGTTAAAGTTAATCCAGTCAGCGGTGGGTTTATCTTTCATCCACACATGCTCTGAGCCAAAATGATTCAGTACTAAGTCCATCACCAAGCCGATGCCGTGTTGCTTCGCAATAGAGGATAATTCACGGTAAAGTTCATTCGAGCCCATACGTGGGTCTATGTTGTAAAAGTCAGTAATAGCATAGCCATGATACGAATAACTTGGCATGTTGTTTTCAAGTGGTGGAGTCAGCCATAACTGCGTGACGCCTAATTCATCTAAGTAGGGTAATGCATTGATAATACCTTGAATATCGCCACCATGACGCCCGCCTCGCTCACTTGGGTTAACGTCTTCTTTCATCCCAGTAACTGTGTCGTTGCTGCTATCGCCATTGGCAAATCTGTCTGGGTTAATTAAATAAATAGTATCGCCACTATCAAAGCCTTGGCGCTTAGCGCTTTGCTTATCGCGTGCAAGTAATGGGTATTCAAACTGCTCACCCATTTGGTTTTTAAAGAGTAACGTGCCCGGCTTGGCACTTGGGCTAATATCAAGGTTTATAAATGCGTAATTAGCGTTATCGGTTTTGGTAATATTTTTAAGCTTTACGCCTGAGTATGGCACGAGTTGCCATTGCTGTTTTGCAACCTCAATTTCATGCAGCATAATTTGCAATGAGCTGTTTTGCATGCCTACCCACCAATTTTGTGGTGATATTGTCATTGCATTAGCTGTTAACGCTGTGGCTAAACAAGTCGTCAATAACGAGCCAGCTAAAAGTGTGTGAATGAGTTTTTTCATTTTAATTGCTTTTCATCCTGTGCAGAAATTCATTGTGGGTCGGCAATTGGTTTACTGTGCCGTCAATTAACGTTTTTAAATTTGTAAATAGCTCGGCTAATTGTTCGTCGTTGAGGGCATTGGCTAAAGGGTGAAAATCTTCGGCTTCAAGCCCTTGTCCTATCATGACTTGTTGCCACGCAACTTCGGCAAACAGCTCGTCGTCTTGGCGTACAATTTTGCCTGTTGCTTTAAATAAATCGATTTTCTTTTGCAGAGTGTCTGGAATACTCATTTGCTTACATTGGCGCCAAAATGCACTGTCGCTACGTTCGGTTAATTTGTAATGCAAAATGATAAAATCTCGTATGCGCTCAATTTCAGTTTGGCTTTGTTGATTGAAGGTATCAATCAAGGTTTCATCAATTCCGTTATGCGGGAAAAGTTTAATTAACCGAATAGCTGCCGTTTGGATTAAATGAATACTGGTTGATTCTAATGGTTCTAAAAAGCCACTTGATAAACCCACAGAGACCACATTTTTATGCCACTGTTTGCGACGGCGTCCCGTTTTAAAACGAATAACTCTCGGCTCAGTGATAGGCTCGCCGGGTAGATTATCTAATAGCTGTTGTCTAGCTTGTTCATCCGTCATATGGCGGCTTGAAAACACCAAGCCATTACCAACACGATACTGAAGTGGTATTTGCCACTGCCAACCTGCATCATGCGCAATAGAGCGAGTATAAGGCACGGGATCATTCGCACTTTGAGTCTGCACAGCAATAGCGCTATCGCAGGGTAACCAATGCGACCAATCTTCAAAGCCAGTATTGAGGGTTTGCTCAATCAACAAGGCACGTAACCCAGTACAATCAATAAATAAGTCACCGGATATTGACTGCCCATCATCAAGCGCTAAGGCGCGAACAAAACCGCTTTCTTCACATTGTTTTACGTTGGCTATTTTACCTTCAATGCGTTTAACGCCGCGCGAAATTGTAAGCTCTTTTAAAAATTCGCCATATAGGGTGGCATCAAAATGGTAGGCGTAATTTAAGCCTGTGAGTTGCGTGTTTGGAATATGCGTTAAGTGAGCAAACTTATGCTGTTTGGCAGCTTGGTAATTGAGGGAAAAGTCCCAAAAATCTGACGCTGTACCTTGCTGCTTTGCTCTTAACCAAAAATGGTAAAATTCACAAAACGGAAAGTCTTTGCCAATATCGCCAAAGGCGTGCATGTATTTATGATTTTGTTTTTGCCAATTTTCGAACTCAATCCCCAATTTAATCGTCGCTTGGGTGGCTTTTATAAACTCGTTCTCTGGTATACCCAGTGCCGCATTAAGATGAAGGATCGGTGGAATACTCGCCTCGCCTACGCCTACAGTGCCTATTTGTTCTGACTCAACAAGGGTAATGTTAACAACCTTGCCGAGCACTTTATTAAGTAGCGCCGCGGTTATCCATCCAGCCGTGCCACCGCCCGCTATTACCACGTTTTTTATTTTTTTATTCTGCATAGCACCTGCTCCACTTGCGTTTACATAAGTGTAGTCGATATAAAAAAGCCCTTGTAAAACAATTCACAAGGGCTTTTCAACGCTAAAGATTATTATAGCTTGTAACTAAAGCCTAACAAGAACGTACGACCGTAGTCTTGGTAATCACGTACTTGCAGTGCATTGTCACCTTGTAAAGAAACAAATGGTTCTTCAGTAATATTCTGCACTTGGAACGTCACACTTAAACCGTCAAGGCTTTCTACAGCGCCTTCACTAAAGTCATAACCAATTTGCGCATCCCAAATCGTTTCGCCTTTAATATCAACTTGTGTTGTTTCAAAACCTGGGCCGTAAATATCACCCTTAAAATCACTGCGTTTACGCATGCTGGTACGTGCTTGGAAACCGCTACGCTCAAAGTACACTGTTAAGCTATCAATTTGGTCTGATAAACCTGGTAGCTCAAATTCGTTACCTTTCTGATCTTTTAAGTCTTGCTCTACACCTGTGTGGCTAGCAATTAAACCAAAGCCATCAAGTGAGTCGCTAAACATGGTGAACGGTAAGGTTAATGAAAGCTCGTAACCCCACAAGTCACCACCACCACCATTCACTTTACCTGAACCAGTGGCAATTGGGTTTTCAGGGACTTCACCCGTAGATGGATTTGGCACTCCAGTTAAATCAGTTTCATAAGTACCGTCAAAAATCCATTTTGAAATATCTTTATAAAATAATGCTGCAGCGAAATAGCCTTCTTCATGAAAATAATTTTCATAGGTTAAATCTAGGCCTGTCGCTTCTTTTGGCTCTAAGTTTGGGTTACCGCCAGATATCGCCCAGTTATTACCATTCTCGTCTACCTGCTGTTTATATTCAGCAGTGACAGATGCATTCATCTCATCTAAGCGCGCACGAGAGATAGTTTTAGCTGCGCCAAAACGCACTGTTTGTTCTTCATCAATAGCAAATGATAAGTTAATACTAGGTAAAAAGTGATTATAGTCATGACTAATATCTGTTGGAGACACTATTACTTCACCATTCACGGTGTCTGCTGCATTACCTTGAGATGATTGCTTAGTCTCAACATAACGCACACCGATATTACCCGTTACAAGCGTTGAGCCAAACTCGGTATTGATATCAGCTTGAGCAAATAGCGCTATTACTTCTTCTTTTACTGTCCAAGAACGAGCTAGATGCTTTGAATCATTTAAGCTTTCTTGAAATAAACTGTAATAACCATCATTTACAAGCGCGTTAGTATCATAAGCAATCATGTCGCCCATACCGATAAAATCAAGGCTTGCTGAGCCCAAACGATACTGTTCAGGTACTGACACCATGCCAGGGTTTGATAATGAAAAGTCTTTTAGTGTCATAAAGTAACCTTCAGACAGTTTTGACTTTTCGCGATCTCGGTATGACATACCAAATGAAACACGGCTAATATAAGCGTTATCAAGTACTTTACTAGCTGCTAGCTTTAATGTGCTTAATTCATCATTGATCTCTGGCGCATTAATAAAGCCATCTTGTGCCTGGTTTTTATAACCAGAAATATCTTCACCATCTGCATCAACTAAACCATATTTTAGATTCAGAGGTTTGCTGGCTCCCCAAGATAATGGACCACCTAATTGAATCAAGTCAAAGTCACTGTAATCGAGCTCATGTGAAAACTGCGCGCCAGTATTACCATCATCAAAGGTATAGCCAATATTATCAGCTACGCCTCGATTATCGCCACGACCAGTACCAGAATAGCTTTCGATACTCCAAATTCTGCGCTCTACTTCAGAGCGGCTTACATCAAACTCTACAGACCAATCATCGTTAATGTCATATTTAGTATTAAAACCAAATTGCGTTAAATCTGCATCTCGCTCTTCATAGTCATTACGCACTACAACACGTTGACCTTGCGTTACAGCACTGGTGATAAAACCACTTTCAGGATCAACTACCACAGAGCTTGGATCTAATGCTCCTTGACCCCAGGCAAAGGGCACTTCAATACCACGAAGAATTTTTTCATCTGAAAAATCCACATATAAGGCATCAAATGTCATGTTTAAGCGATCTGTTGGTGCTGCTTCAATTACTAACATGGCTGAATCACGTTCAAGGGTTGATGAACGTACAAATGGCTTAGCACCGCCTAAGATAGAGTATGTCTCACCACTATCTTCTGTAAACTCAGGGTAGCCCCATGAGTTCCAACGTTTTTCTTGGTTAGGTGAACTCATTTTATTATACGCAAATGCCACACCGATGGTGTCGTCTGCAAATTGGTCAATATACGAAACTGTACCGCGGAAACCTTGATCATCGCCATCAGGGTTTAGCTTATCAAAACCTGTTTGCTCTAATTGACCATTAAACATGATCACACGCTCACCTTTACTTAACGGTTTTACGGTTTGCATGTCGATAACACCCGCAATACCCTCAGCATCTAGGCTAGCGCTTGGTGTTTTATATACGGTAACACCGTTCATTATTTCTGATGGGTAAAGGTCAAACTCAACACCACGGTTATCACCAATTGATACTTGCTCACGACCATTAAAAGTTGTTGCACTTTCGTTTTCGCTAAAACCACGAACACTTACGCGGCTTGCGCGGCCATCAAGGCGTTGTGCTGTTAGCCCTGGTAAGCGTGCAATTGATTCAGCAATTGAAGAGTCTGGTAATTTACCTATATCTTCTGCAGAGATAGACTCAACCACTTCTGATGAAAAACGCTTTGTATTGATTGACTCTACTACGCTGCCACGAAAACCTTTAACTTCGATGACTTCAACGTCACTCTTTGCTGTTGCTTGCTCTTGTTGTGCGTATGAAGCGAAACTGCTAATACCTGCTGTTGCAAGTGCAATTGTTAATATACTTGGTTTGAACATAGACATGATGTTTTCCCGTTACCCATATTTTGTATTACTACCGTGATAACTAGCTTGTGATAGAAGCGATGTTATTCGTTAGCTGATTTTGTTGTCAGGATGGATATTAACGCTGGCTTTATTTTATTAACAACTTTATGCATACGTATTCAGGCTAATGCAAAAACAATCTATTTAACAAAGTTTTCACAAACAAAATGGCAACACCTTGTTTTTATAAGGATAAACAACAACAGTTATAGTGCAACTGATCAGTAAATTAATTTCACCAATCAGACCCCATGCATTTTCACTCTTTCAATCTGTAAGCATTTAATTTCAAACAAGCTTGCTAATATAGCGCACTAAAAATTGTAACTTTTTACAATAGGGAATTGGTAAGACCATTACAGGCGCGCACCAATAACTCGCAAACCCTTTTAAAGTCGCACCAAAATGAACAGAATAAAATGTTAATTTTTATCAAACTCTAATTGGTAAGGTTTTATGATGAGAGGATATTGTGTTGTTAAAGCGTATTTTGCTGTGCTGTATCTACCGCTTTCAAAATCTATTTATCATGCATACGTATGCAGGCTTTTTACAGTCCTCGGGCCTTCACGTATGCTTTTTAAAAAATAACGTGGCGAAGTAGTAGCCACATATAAGATTGACGTAATCACTACGACTAATGTGGTGAAGCAGCATTGTCACGATGGAGAAAAGCATGGCTCAGCAGCAATGGTATAAAGGTGCGGTTATTTATCAAGTTTACCCGCGCAGTTTTCAAGATACCAATGGCGATGGAATTGGTGATTTAAAAGGGATCATCTCTCGAATTGACTATATAAAAAGTCTCGGTGTTGATGCTATTTGGATCTCACCATTTTTTAAGTCCCCAATGAAAGACTTTGGCTATGATATTAGTGATTATCGTGACATTGACCCATTATTTGGTGATTTAAATGACTTTGATGAGTTAATTGCTCAAGCTCATCAACGTGATATTAAAATTATTATTGACCAAGTATTGAGCCACACATCAGACCAACATCAATGGTTTTTAGATAGCCGTGAAGACAAAACTAACGACAGATCTGACTGGTACGTATGGGCAGACTCAAAACCAGACGGTACACAACCAAATAATTGGTTAAGTATTTTTGGCGGCCCAGCTTGGCAGTGGGAGCCGCGTCGTGGTCAGTATTACTTACATAACTTTTTAACTGAACAACCTGATCTAAACTTTCATAACCCAGATGTTCGTAAAGCGGTTTTGGATAACGTAGAGTTTTGGCTTAAAAAAGGGGTAGACGGCTTTAGGTTAGATGCAATTAACTTTTGCTATCACGATTCACAACTACGCGACAACCCTGCTAAGCCACCTGAAAAACGCCAAGGCCGCGGCTTTAGTGAAGATAACCCGTATGCGTTTCAATATCATCACTACAATAACACGCAGCCTGAAAACATCAGCTTTATGCAGGATATTCGTGACTTACTTAATAAATATCCGGGCACGGTGTCGTTAGGTGAAATATCATCAGAAGACTCTCTCGCTACAATGGCGGAGTACACTTCAGGTGGTGATAAGCTACACATGGGTTACAGCTTTGAGCTGCTTACAAATGACTACAGCAGTGAATATATTCGCACAACAGTTGAAACATTAGAGAATAGAATGACTGAAGGCTGGCCATGCTGGGCGTTTAGCAATCACGACGTCGAACGTGTTGCGAGCCGCTGGAGCAGTGATAGCAGTATTAATCCAGCGCAATGTAAGATGCTCAGTGCCCTATTAGCTTCACTACGCGGCAGTGTTTGTATGTATCAAGGTGAAGAACTAGGACTTGGTGAAGCAAACGTTGCATTTGAGGACTTACAAGACCCATACGGCATTACCTTCTGGCCAAACTTTAAAGGCCGTGATGGCTGTCGTACTCCGATACCTTGGCATAATGATAACTGCGAACAAGCTGGGTTTTCTCAAGCGAAACCTTGGTTGCCTGTTGATGCGAATCATAAGAAGCAAGCAGTCGATGAACAAGATGCTAATTCCGACTCTATTTTAAATGCTTTTCGTGAATTTATGGCGTGGCGAAAAAACCAAACTGTATTAGTTGAAGGTGACATTGAGTTTATCGATACAGCTGAGCCATTACTTGCCTTCTATCGTCGCTTTGAAGGTCAGACAATGCTATGTGTATTCAACTTAGCTGGCAGTAATGCATCTCTTACAATGAGAAATACAATAGTTAACACTCATGAGGAGCTCGCTCATCACACTGGCACTGTAACAGACAACACGTTAACCCTGCCCGGTTTTGGTTGTTTTTACGCAGATGTGAATTAGTTTAGCCCTTAGCAAAATCCCCCCTGGAATCAAAAAGCCCTGAACATCAGGGCTTTTTTGTAACTATGTGTTATTAGGGGGCTGTCGACCTAACTTGCGCCTATTATATACTCGGCACGAGTTTTATCGCACCTTGCTCAACTTTCATATCTAATGGCAGTTTACTTAATAATGCCACTTTGGGGTCATTCATATTAAGCGTATAAACAGGGTTGACTGCTAAAAAGCCATTAATAACTTTCATTGCTTCATCATCGAGTACACCTAAATTTCCTTTAAAGCCACCTGCGTCGATTGATGAATCCAGTAACTTTACATTACGTAAAAATACGGCCTTTTTCTCGCTGTCATAAAATGGCGCACCTTCTATCTGTAGCTTCAGACGCACAGGGTATTTAATAGCGAAGGCATTAATAATTGCACTTGAATCAGCACCCAGCACCACTACATCACGGTTGTCAGGGCTTACATTTACACTAAGGTCGTTGACATCAAATTGTACCGGCAACCCCATCAACTTAACTTGTTCACTGAGCTTTGGTAATTGCTGGTTAAGAACAGACTCTATTTCACTGTTTGTAAATGAATAAACAGACACACCATTGGTGGTATTGCATGCTGACAAAAATAAGCAGCTAATTAATAAAATATACTTCATGAAACTTCCTTTAAAAATAAAGCCACAAAATGCGACTTTATTATTGTTTAGTGTATTTATTTACTAAACACTAAAAACAGTTTTTAACCGCGTTAGTGTCTCAGCATCAACTGAACCTTCACTGAGCGCTAACAATTGTTTTAAATAAAAGTGTAAATCAGCCTGCTCACCGCGGTGTTTATCATCCAACATGGCAACTTGCTCAGCCATACGCTCACTACCTGCTGGGCTTGCTACATTGGCTAAAATTTCCATGCGGATAAGTAACTGTGCAACCGAAAGTGCTGTACTTGCATTGCCTTGCCATTGCGCCGGGATTGGCTGTTGGTTTTCAAGAGCACTAAACAAGGCAGCAAAATCAGCTTTTGCTGCTTGCTCTGTCAACTGGGCTAACTTAGCATCAATATTGCTAAGCAATGTGCTCACTCTATTTGCCAGTTCTTTTGCATTAGGCAATGCAGTGACTTTTGTTTTTAAATCAAGCAACTGCGCTTTTTGATTGACCGCTCCAAGGGCATCTTCAAGTTCAGTTAATTGCTGAGCAATTATTGCATTGTCGGCATCTTGTTGTTCTTTATGTTGAGCGAACTCTTCACTGCGCTTAGCGAAGGTTAGGTCGTTAAGTTGACGAAACTTTTGCCACAGCGCATTTTCAGCTTTAACACCCGCAAACCCCACTTTTTGCCACTGTTGCTGTAGCTCTTTAAGCTGCTGACACGCGCTGGCTAAATCGTCTGATTGGCTGAGTTGCTGTGCTTGCTCTACTAAGGCATTTTTAGCTGCGCTATTTGCTTTATGAAACGCATTAAGTGCATTAAATACAGCTTGTTGATGCGGTTTATACTGCTGTTGTAATGCGCGATACACCTTAGGCTCAACATTACCAGCGTTGCGCCATGCCTTGTTTATGCGGTTGTACTGGCTTTCATAGTCTTTCCACTCAAACCCATCAATGCTGGTATCTGTTTGTGCAAGTGCCTGCATTTGCACAATGACTGCTTCACGCTGTTGCTTAATTTGCTCACGTTGTTGCTCTAATTGCGCAAAATGCTCACGACATGGTGCAAACAATAGTTCAATTTTTTCATCAAACTCTTTACCTTGAAGCTGCTCTTGCTCTGTGTCTAAACGGCCAAGCTCATTCCAACGACGACGTAAGGTTTTCACTTCGTTAGCACGTGCTTTTGCATCTGTACATGGTTGCTCGAGCTGTGCTGTAATCTCTGCTAGTAACTCTTCACGTTTAGGTGCAGATGCGTATTTTTGCCAATCGCGCGCATCGGCAAGCTGTTGCTCAAGTTCATCTTTAAGTTTATCTAATTGCTGAGCAAACGCAGGAGTAAGTGTGTCATACAGCTCAATAAAGCCTTTAAATACACCAAAAGCAACATTAAAGCGCCCTTGTTCAATTAAGCGTTTAACATCACGGCCTTTACGGCTCGCCTGTTGCTGGCTTTTTGTCAGTTGCGTGCTCAACGGCGCAACGGCTTCTTGCCAGGCTTGCTTCTTCGCCTTTAATTGCGCTTTAAAAGGGCCTTGTAATGACGCTGGTAATTGCTTTAAAGGCGTATTTGCCGCTTTAAAAGCGTTATCAAAATCACTATTTAGTTGGTCAAATGTACTCTTATCAACCTCAGTAGGAATCGCATTTAGCGCATCAAAGGCAAGCTTAAAATCACTAATTGCTTGAGTTAATTGTGGTAATTGCGCAACTTGCTTAAACAACTGAGTCAGTTTACCTACTATTTGTGTTTTTTGCTCGCTATTACCTAGTTCACTTTGCGCAATAGCAACTTGAGCTTGTTCGACTTTTGCATCTAACCAGTCTTGTTGGATTTGCTCTGGAGTTTCTAAACCAAGCTGTAATGCATTCTCAATTTCTTCACTTAAAGCTTCGAGGTTAGCCAGTGCTAACACTTCATGTTGCTGTTGTATTAATAGAGCTTTTTGCTGCTCATACTGCGTATTAAGCTGCGCTAAATGCGCATCTAATTTTGCTGTGATTGATTGGTACTTTTCATCTAAAACAGCTACTTGTTCTGCATTTAGCCACTTTAGTTCTATTGCTTGCCACTGGGCGACTAACAGTTGGTTTTGCTGATTTACCTGTTCATAATCTTGTTTGTCACGTAATGCATTGAGCTTGGCTAAAATAACACGTGTTTCATTGTGTACTTGCACAGGCATTTCTACAGCTAAACGTTCATTGTCTAAATGCGTTTGTAGGATGGTTTTAACTTCACCTTGCGCGTGTTTGACTAGGTTTTTTGCTAACTGTTGATTTATCACTAATTCAACTAGCTGCTGCTGTAATTCACTAGCGCCTTCTTTAAAGGCTTTTTCAGTTAACTTAGGGTTCGATAGACGCTTTAGTAACTTAACCCTTACTTGTAACTCTTTTTCAGCAAAAGCGAGCTTTTCTAGGGTTTTAACCGGCGCAAAACGTTCGATGTATTCATTTTTTATATCACTAGTAAGTGATTGCTCGTTATTTAAAACCGCATTAGAGATATGCTGTTCAGCTAAATCTTTTAAGCTTTGGTCTTGCTTATATGCTTTCCACCAAAGTACTAAATTATCTACTTTATTAAGTGCTTTCTTACGTATTTCGGCTGAATTATCATCCAGTGCCAGTGAACTTAAAATGGTTGCGTCACGCTCAACATCTAATTTTTCAATCGCCTCTAAACGAACTTGTTGTTTTGGGTGCTTCCATTTTGGGGTAAAAAGGTGTTTAAAGATCATGTTCACTAAACCTTGCTATTTCGTTATCTGCGGTGAATTCTTTTTGTAGTTGTGCTTTGGTTTTTTGTACCATTTCGCCATTTGAGCCAATGGTGAATTGCTCGTTCGACTGGGCTACTTTAGCTTGATAAAGCATAACCAGCTGTACAGTTTGCTCTTTTTGCTCGTCACTTAATACTGTGCCATCAGGCCATTTCCCTGTTGCAGCGCCGTACTGCAAACGTTCAAATAATTCAGGGGTAATGCTATTTACAAGATTGTCGATGTTCATGTCATTTTTTCTTCTTGAGTGTTACTAAAATAACGCGGTTAATTAAATACCAAATACAACCAATGCCAATCGCAGCGGTACATGCGTACCAATTGGCGCTTTTTGGCTCTGGCTGTAAGAAATATAAGCAGAAGAAACCACCTAAGAATATAAATAATGCGAAAAAGGAGTGGTTCATAAACATTTGCTGTTTTTGAATGCGTTTTTCACGCGCTAATTGCTGGCGTTGCTCGTCGTTAAGCTCTGCCACATTATTTTCACAGTGAGGGCACTGCTTATGTTTATCTGATATCGACTTATTACAATTAGGACAACTAACAATCGCCATACATCTCTCCATACTTCGCATAAAAAAAGCGCCTTGCGGCGCTCTTTATTGTACGTGTTTTATTAGTCGATGTCTTTTTTGAATTTCACTCAATTGTGAAGATTCGAAAAAAATGCAAGCCGCACAGTGATATCAACAAATTAAATACATTAGTCTGCTAGATTGCTTTTTTCTTTTCTCTTTTGTTCTAAGCGTTTTTCCCAGAAAGTCGCATTTTTAATGCCTAATTTAATGGGGTCAAATATAATTTCACCACCGGCTTTCTTTTGTTCTTCGTAATCGCGTAAACAGTTCAGAGCAGGCTTAGCAACAAAGAAAATAGCCAATATCCCGACAATATTGATCCAAGCCATCAAACCCACACCGATATCACCAATGCTCCAGATATAACCAGAATTATTAACCATACCGTATGCCACCATAAACATAATAACCAACTTAACGATTAAAAGTGGGATGCTGCCTTTAAAATAGCGATTTAAGTAAGCCACATTGGTTTCTGCTATGTAGTAATACGCAAGTATTGTTGTAAATGCGAAGAAGAACAAAGCAACACCAACAAAGGCCTCACCAAAACCACCAAATACACTAAATAAAGCCATTTGAGTGAATGCAGCTGAGCCAACTTCAGTTGCAGCATCAACATTTTGTACAATAAATTGCCCTGCAGGTAGTTCACCAACAACATTATATTGTTGAGTAATTAATATCATTAATGCAGTCGCTGTACATACAAATATAGTATCTACATACACAGAAAAAGCTTGTACTAAGCCTTGCTGTGCTGGGTGTTCAACTTCTGCAGCAGCCGCTGCATGCGGGCCTGTACCTTGACCTGCTTCGTTAGAGTAAATACCACGTTTTACACCCCAACCTATCGCAGCACCAAAACCAGCTTGTGCAGTGAATGCATCCGAAATAATTAATGAGAAGATACCCGGTACTTTATCCACGTTTAAAAATACAACGATCAACGCTAATACAATGTAACCAAGCGCCATAAATGGCACAACTATTTGGGTAAAGTTTGCAATACGCTTAATGCCACCAAAAATAATAAAGGCTAACACAATTAAAATAATGGCTAATGCTACAAGCTTAAATGTACCAACTTCACCAAAACTCGTTGTTACCATTTCACCATTACCAAACACTTGGGTAAACGCGTTACCAACGGCATTGGCTTGAACACCAGGTAAAAATACTCCACAGGCAATGATTGCAGAAACAGCAAATAGAATACCTAACCACTTTTGCTCTAGACAACGATCAAAATAATAAGCTGGGCCACCACGATATTGGCCGTCTTCTTCTGTTTTATAAATTTGCCCTAATGTAGACTCTGCATAAGCAGTACTCGCACCTAAAAATGCAACAATCCACATCCAAAAAATGGCACCTGGACCACCAAAGCCAATAGCAGCAGCCACACCGGCAATGTTACCTACACCTACACGGCCAGATAACGATACAGCTAGCGCTTGAAAAGATGAAATACCCGTAGTGGAACGGTTAGAAGTGAGTAACAGTTTACACATTTCTTTAAAGTGTCTAACTTGCGCAAAGCGAGTTAAAATTGAATAAAATAGACCTGCGCCTAGGCATAAGTATATGAGTGCGCTACTCCAAACCACGTCATTAACGGCACTTACAAAAGCTTCCATGGATATCCTCTATAATTATATTTTTTATTTTTAGTTACGATACTCTGCTTCAGTTACTCAGAATGCGCGACGAATATAAAACTAATTTTCATTGTTTTTGCATATTAACTTAAACCAACCAGTTTAGTTAACACTTAATTTTCATAATTACTAATTTATTCAACTATCCGCACAGACTCTATAAAATATTATTAAACTTTTTTGTTTTACATTTGAACAACTAAAGAGTTTCCTACTGAATTTATAATAAAGTTATCGCTCATATTGTAATGGGCATCAGCCTTAGCCAATACCCATAACTTAGGTCTTATCTAAGCTTATCAACCACATTAACAATTGCTGCTAACGTATCTTGACCAAACTGATAAGAGCGGCGATCAGACCAGCCATAATCTGGATCCGGTAAGCCATCATTATCTTTAAATGGCATTTCAACGGTGTAAGCAAGTGCATTAAACTCCTGTGCAACCGCAGAAGAGCCAACCGTTAAGTTAGCTTGACCAGGTTCGTCTTTATCATAGCCATGAACATCCTGAAATTCAGGTGTTACGATATGCATTGCTGCTTTAAAGCTATCTTCTAAACCTTTTAAGCGTTCGTCATAACATGGGATACCTTCGCTACCAGCAAAGAAGTTATACGGGATAGCTTCATCACCGTGGATATCTAAATGCATGTCTAAACCTGTTTCACGCATTTTATTAAGCACTAAGTACACTTCAGGGCTATTTTCCATACTTGGTGTCTGCCATTCACGATTTAAGTTAACCCCTTTAGCATTAGTACGTAAGTGTCCACGAGCACTGCCATCTGGGTTCATGTTTGGCACTATATAGAAGACTGCTTTTGAAAGTAACGCCGCTGCGTGTGGGTCTTCGTCATCGAGTAGCTTATGTAATACGCCTTCAACAAACCATTCAGCCATGGTTTCGCCAGGGTGTTGACGTGCGGTGATCCAAATTGTTTTTTTGTTCTCATCGCTATCACCACCAATGCGTAATACACTCATATCACGGCCGTCGAGTGTTTCACCTAAAGTTTCTAGCTGGCATGCTTCTTGGCTTTGTGCCCACGTAATTAAGTCAAGGTGGCGCTCGTAACTGTAAGGTGCAAAGTAAGCAAAATATACCGTGCCGCATTCAGGCTCAATCTCAAAGCTTAATGTGCCCTCTTCGTAGTTTGACGGCACACGAAACCATGTTTGACGGTCATAAGATGCAACGGCATGGTACCCTACCCAGCCATCTGGGTAAGCTGAGTTTTCAAGATTATTAATGTGTAGTTTATGATTTTGAAAAGGGGTGGTCTCGAGACGGAAATGAAACCATTGGAAAAAATCAGACTCGTGATCTTTGTTGATCTCAAGCTGTATGTTTAATGGATCAGTGGCTTCAATAACATTGATGTTACCACTGTCAAAATTACTGGTGATTTTCATCTAAAATAAACCTTTAGGTTAAAAATAACTCCTAACAGTCAGTCGCTTGTCAGTTAGAAATTAAGCAACACCCCATTGCAAGGGATGCTTTGTTAGTAAAATGTAGCAAACTAGAAACAGCCTACCACACGCTTAGAGATTTGGAAAAAGTTCACGATTAAAAAAGCCAGCATTCGCTGGCTTTTTGTAAATATTTATAGCTATTACAGATTAACGTGGCAAGCTTGGGAATGAAACCTCAGCCATATCACGCATACAACGCACAACCTGACAGCTATAGCCAAATTCATTATCGTACCAAACATAAAGTACAACACGGTTGCCATCAACAATTGTCGCTTGTGAATCAACAACACCGGCGTAACGGCTACCGACTAAGTCAGTTGATACGATTTCTGTAGAGGCGGTGTAATCAATTTGGTCGCGTAAATCAGAATGCAGGGCAGCATCACGTAAGAAAGAGTTTAACTCTTCTAC
Organism: Pseudoalteromonas sp. APC 3893; assembly: GCF_030408095.1. Classification (NCBI taxonomy): domain Bacteria; kingdom Pseudomonadati; phylum Pseudomonadota; class Gammaproteobacteria; order Alteromonadales; family Pseudoalteromonadaceae; genus Pseudoalteromonas; species Pseudoalteromonas sp. APC 3893. Next base: position 55,058 of record NZ_JASDCD010000019.1, on the reverse strand, counting down.
TGAGGTGTCTTTTGCTAAGTTCAGATTCAAAATGGCTAAAGATACATTTGGCGTCGGAACACGGATAGCATTACCTGTCAGCTTACCTTCAAGTTCTGGTAGCGCTTTTGATACTGCTTTCGCAGCGCCGGTTTCGGTGATTACCATGTTAAGTGCAGCGGCACGGCCACGACGCTCAGCTTTATGATAGTTATCAATCAAATTTTGGTCATTGGTATAAGAATGCACCGTTTCAACATGACCGTTGTTAATACCAAACTTATCGTTTAATGCTTTAAGTGTTGGTGTAATTGCGTTTGTCGTACAGCTTGCCGCACACACAATCTTATCTTCAGGTAAAATATCTTGGTTATTTACACCATAAACGATATTTTTGATATTACCTTTTGCAGGGGCTGTTAATAATACTTTTGCAGCACCTTTTGACTCTAGGTGTTGACCAAGGCCTGCTTCATCTTTCCAGATACCCGTGTTATCAACAACTAATGCATTTTCAATACCGTAAGCTGTGTAATCCACTTCACTTGGCGAGTTAGCATAGATAACTTGGATATAGCTACCATTTGCTTTAATTGCATTACGCTCTTTATCAATGGTGATAGAGCCATTGAATGGTCCATGAATTGAATCACGACGTAAAAGGCTTGCACGTTTTTCAAGGTCACCCTCTTTACCACCACGCACAACAATTGCACGTAAGCGTAAGTCAGCATACGGGCCTGATTTTTCGATTAGCAAACGCGCTAATAAACGGCCAATACGGCCAAAACCATATAGTACGACATCACGAGGCTCTTTTGCTTTTGAGTTAATGATTTCAGCTAATTCATCATTTAGATAATCTTCAATTGAACGACCTTTAGCAGCATCGTTAAATAAATAACCATAAGCAAGTTTACCAATATCAATACGTGCTGAGTTTAAATCCATTTTGCTGATGGCTTCTAAAAACGGGAAGCTTTCGCGTAAACGTAATTTAGTACCTTCAAACTGCGCCACTGTTTTATGAGATTTAATGATATCAATGGTGCTCGCATTAACAAGCGGACGACCATACACTGCAATTTCAACACCGCGACTACGGTAAAGTTTACCAATAATCGGTTGCATGCTTTCTGCGTAATCTTGGCGCTCTTGCCAGCTATTTGTATATTCTAACTCGTGAGATGAGGTCATGTTTTTTACCTAATTAAACAATTTTTGAACGGATAACCATAATGCGAATTAAGCATGTGAGAGCAATTCGCCACTATGGGCATGGCTATTCTAATTTAAACTCACTTTATTCTCCACTGTTACAGAGCAATTCATTGCGTTAGAATAAATAAGAAATTATTACTGTGGGATTGAGGGATGTTGCTCAGGGCAAGTTTATTATTGAGTTTATTAGTACTAACCGGGTGTGAAGAGCCGCTTACGCAAGCAAAGGTGTGCAAGGAAACCCCTGGGTTATGTAACGATTTAAACAAAGACAGTCATTGTAAGAAACAACGCGCGGATGTGATCATGGCACGTTACCATGAATATAAACAACCCACTGAAGAAAACAAATACTTGCTACTACAAGGCTTTGAACAGTACAGTCAATGCGTATCACTTGCGGCAAAAATTGAACACATCAAACTCAAAGAAAAAACCACCTCCCGTGTTGAAGGTCATTTAACAAGTATCAAAGAGATGACGCGAATTTATCAAGATACTAAGGGCACTAATCACCCTGGGTTACTTTATTATCATTGGTCTCGCAATAATGATCAGTCTGCATTGACTAAACTTTTAGCACTTGAAGATGATCCAAGTGTAACGCAAGATGCACAGATGCAATTTTTCTTAGCATCTTACTACATTAAGTTTGATGAAGAAAAAACCATTGATTTACTCTACAAAACGCTGGAACTCAATGAAGCTGATCAAATTCCAAACCCTGAAGTGTATATGACGCTAGTGAGTTTATTTAACAAACACGAAAAATATAAACACGCATATACCTTTGCCCGCGTCGCTCAATTATCAGGCATTACAAATATTGATATTTTACCAATTGAGCACAAGATAACGGCCACTGGTAAAAGTTTAGACAGTTTAGAGACATTGGCGCAGCAAACCTACGACAGCATTCAAAGCGGTCAATTTGTATCACCACGAGGGTTTTAATATCTCACCAGTTAGAAAAGAAAAAGGCAGCTTACGCTGCCTTTTTTTATTTTGCTTTGCTAGTGCCTACTTCAACACGAGTCTTTAATTTCTGACCCGGTCTAAAAGTGACCACTCGACGCGCCGAAATAGGAATATCTTCTCCTGTTTTCGGATTACGTCCTGGCCTTTCTTTTTTGTCACGAAGATCAAAGTTACCAAATCCAGAGAGCTTAACCTGCTCGCCTTTTTCAAGCGCTGAGCGGATTTCTTCAAAAAACGCTTCAACTAAATCTTTGGCATCTTTTTTATTGATCCCGAGTTTTTCAAATAGGTGTTCAGCTATGTCGGCTTTAGTAAGCGCCATATCTAGTCCCTCAACGATGCATTAAACTGTTCGGCCAGTGCGGCCACCACGTTATCCACTACCTGATTGATATCTTTCTCTTCGAGTGTTCTATCAACCGCCTGCAGTGTTAGAGCAATCGCCAAACTCTTATAATTTGGCTCAATACCTTTGCCCTTATACACATCGAATAAGTTTAGGTCAACCAATTGATTTCCGCCAACTTTTTCTATCACTGATAAAATGTCGCCAGATTTCACCTGATCTTCCACTAAAATAGCGATGTCGCGGCGGTTTGAAGGGAACTTAGATACCCCTACAGCTTCAGGTAAATTTCTTTTTTCAATTGCTGACATTTCAATTTCAAATACATAAGCCGCATTATTAATATCTAGCGATTTTTGTACTTGCGGGTGAATGGCACCAAAGAAACCTACTTTTTTGCCATCAACGTAGATAGCAGCAGATTGACCTGGGTGTAAACCATCAGATTGCTCTGCTTTGATCTCAAAACGATTTATATCATTAGTTAATGAAAGTAATGCTTCAACATCACCTTTTAAATCATAAAAATCAACATTACGCTTTTCTTCAACCCAATGCTCACCATGAGCAAGGCCCGTAATAACACCACCAATAACTGCCACTTGGTTAACGCCGTTTTCTGCGTTTTCATCACGTAAGAATTTAAGACCATGTTCGAATAAACGAATACGAGGCTGCTGACGGTTTTGGTTATAAACCAATGATGCTAATAATCCTGGCATTAAGCTTACACGCATTGCTGACATATCACTTGAGATCGGATGCGGTAAGATAAGTGCATCGCTGTCTGGGTGCAAAATAGTTTGTGCTTTTGGATCAACAAAACTGTAAGTAATGGCTTCTTGATAACCACGTGTAACAAGTGCATTGCGAAATTTATTCACGGCAATGGTGGCTTCATTATGCGTTGTCATTTTCAATTTAGCTGTAGGCGCTACATTTGGAATACTGTTGTAACCAAATACACGCGCTACTTCTTCAATTAAATCTTCTTCGATACGAATATCAAAGCGGTAGCTTGGTACATCAGCACTCCACACACCATCAACAATTTTCACATCAAGACCTAGGCGCGTTAGGATATCCGTTACTTTTTCATCAGCAATGTGATGGCCTATTACGCGGTCTAGACGTTCACGGCGTAGGCGTACTTCTGTTACTTTTGGTAACTTGTCTTTAGCAACGGCTTCAACAACTGGGCCGGCCTCACCACCTACAATATCAAGTAATAATGCAGTCGCACGTTCCATAGCATCATGTTGCAGTGCAAAATCAACACCACGCTCATAGCGGTGTGATGCATCCGTATGTAGGCCGTAGCTACGAGCTTGACCTGCAATTGCAATTGGGTTGAAAAATGCGCTTTCTAATAAAATATCAGCGGTTTTTTCTGTTACACCTGATTGCTCGCCACCAAAAATACCGGCAATTGCTAACGCTTTATTGTGATCGGCAATAACCAAAGTTGATTCGTTAAGTTTTGCTGTGTTGCCATCAAGAAGAACAAGTTCTTCACCTGCATTTGCACTGCGAACTTTAATACCGCCTTCAATCGCATTTAAGTCAAATGCATGCATTGGATGGCCTAGCTCAAGCAACACAAAATTAGTTACATCAACCACAGGGTCGATTGAACGAATACCACTACGACGTAGTTTTTCTACCATCCAAAGCGGCGTTTCTGCATCAAGGTTAATGCCTTTAATCACGCGGCCTAAATAACGAGGACAGGCATCTTCGTTAACTAATTCAATTGATACTTTATCGTCAATTGTGGCTTTAACTGCTGGAATTTCTAGCGCTTTAACATCAATACTGTTAAGCACACCGACTTCACGGGCAATCCCTTTAATACCAAGGCAGTCACCACGGTTAGGGGTTAAATCAACATCAATGATATTGTCATCAAGGCCTAAATATTCACGTAAATCAGTGCCTACAGGCGCATCTAATGGCAATTCCATAATGCCATCGCCTTCTTCACTAATACCTAGCTCAACAAACGCACATAACATGCCGTGAGATGGTTGGCCACGAAGCTTGGCTTTCTTAATTTTAAAGTCGCCCGGTAATACTGCACCTACAGTTGCTACTGCAACCTTAATACCTTGACGACAATTTGGTGCGCCACACACAATATCAAGTAGCTCATCGCCACCAACATTGATTTTTGTTACACGTAATTTGTCTGCATCAGGATGTTGACCACATTCAACAACTTCACCAACCACAACACCGTTAAACTCGTCAGCCGCTGGCTCTACAGCATCAACTTCAAGGCCAGCCATCGATAACTGTTCCGAAAGAGCCTGCGTGTCAATTGCAGGATTTACCCACTCTCTTAACCACTTTTCACTAAATTTCATTTTATATCTTCACTCTTAACGGAACTGGTTTAGGAATTTTAAATCGTTTTCGAAAAACGCACGTAAGTCATTTACGCCATAGCGCAACATAGTTAAACGCTCTACACCCATACCAAAGGCAAAACCGGTGTATTTTTCAGGATCAATACCCACTGATTTAAGTACATTAGGGTGAACCATGCCACAACCTAATACCTCTAACCATTTACCATTTTTACCCATCACATCTACTTCAGCTGACGGTTCAGTAAATGGGAAGTAAGATGGACGGAAACGAATCTCCATGTCTTCTTCAAAGAAGTTACGCAAGAAATCGTGCAAAATACCTTTAAGCTCTGTGAAACTTACATCTGTATCGACCATTAGGCCTTCAACCTGATGGAACATTGGTGTGTGTGTTTGGTCATAATCATTACGATAAACACGACCCGGAGAAATAATTCTAAGTGGCGGCTGTTCGGTTTCCATAGTACGTATTTGTACACCACTTGTTTGGGTACGTAACACAAGCTTTGGATTGAAATAGAAGGTATCGTGATCAGCACGCGCTGGATGATGCTCAGGAATATTTAGCGCATCGAAGTTATGAAAATCATCTTCAACTTCAGGGCCAGATTTAACAGCAAAGCCTAATTCACCAAAAAAGCTTTCAATACGCTCAATTGTACGTGTCACTGGGTGAAGGCCACCAGTAGGCATAACGCGTCCTGGTAATGTTACATCAATTGTTTCTGCGGCAAGTTTTTCTTCAAGTGCTTTGCTAGCAAGTAATTCGCGTTTTTCGTTAATCGCGACTTGTACATCTTGTTTTGCTTGATTGATAACTTGACCGGCTTCTTTACGCTCTTCAGGCGCAATTTTACCAAGCGTTTTTAATAAACTGGTGATTTCGCCCTTTTTACCAAGATAATTAACCCTGATATCTTCAAGCTGCGCGATTTCATTGGCACTGGCAACTGCCTCAAGTGCTTGCGCTAATATATTTTCTAAGTTCATTCGGTACCTGATCTTTCACAGAAGGTGATTACAATTTTGTTGACTAATGATAACTGAAAGCAAGGACTAGATTCTAGGCTTTATACTAATCTTATTGAATTCTTTCTAAATAACATGCGTCTAAAAGCGAGGAAATACGTTTTTTACAACTTTAATGCAGACTTTATAAAAGGAATAGTGAGTTTTCGTTGCGCAGCCATAGACGCATGGTCAAGCTTATCCAGCACATCTAATAGCGCTCTCATGTCACGGCTTAGGCGGGTTAATAAAAAACGAGCACATTCATCACTAAGTTCAAGTCCTCGCATATTTGCACGTTTTACTAACGCTTCAGCCTTATCATCATCACTCATTGAACGAATCTGAAACGTCGTTCCCCATTTCAGCCGAGAAACCAAATCCGGCAGTGTGATATTAAGCATATCAGGGAGTAAATCCGCGGTGACCACTAGACACTTACCAGGTTCGTTAAAACGGTTAAAGAAGTTAAATAATGCTTTTTCCCAAGCATCATTACCCGCAACTAAGTGCACGTCATCTATACACAATACATCTAATGCGTCTAAGCCATCTAGCACCATAGGGCCAAAATCAATTACTTCACGCATTGACAGCAACATAGTTGATAAACCACGTTCTTGCGCATGAATACAGGTAGCATATAATAAATGAGATTTACCAGAATCACCTAGCCCACACAAATAAGTATATTGAAACGTGGTCGCAAGGCTTTTAAAGGCATTTTTTAAGTGGCTTACTTCCAAGGAGTTCTCACCACCAAAATACGATGCAAACGTTTCATCGTCAGGCAGTGTAACTGGAAGCGCCATTTGCACCGGCTCTAATGCCTGCATTATAAGCCGACCCATTGATAATCAAGATCATTCTCAGAAGCAACCTGATAAAAAGCTCTAGGATCGACAAACGCTTCAAATGTACGGTCTAACTCCAACGCTTTTTTAAAGTCACTTAAAGAACCAGTGTGATTAACTTCAAAGTAAATCGTTTGGCTATCACGTGAACGGATTACTACTTTTGTAACCACACTTAAACTTTCCAATCGTCTTTTTGCAAGTTCAATATCAACAAAACTTTGCGTGCCTTTAAGTTTAAAGATTGCTTGAGCAAGTTGCCCTGAAGAATTTGGATCGACAGCATACTCAGCGGCAAGCCCTGCTGCTAAGCTATCTATCATTAAAGCAATGGTTTGTTGCTTATCGCCCGTTAAACGATTTGCTTCAAATAAGTCATCGTTTGTAAAACGCCAATCAAGTACCCAGTTTTCGCTATCTTGCTGCGTATATAAACGTGCAGTAATACTTCGCTCCGCTCTGTATCTGCTTGATGCTTGTTCTACTGGCTCAGAAAAATTACCCCACACTTCAGGGATACCAACGAGTGCTCTGTCTTGTAGATCAAGTAACGGGACAACAACAGGTAACCCACGGCGAGCGGCAGTGTCGTAAATAAGCTGTTCAAGTTGCGGGTAACTTTCTTGGGTTACAAGCTCTCGCCGCCAGTTATCTTCGATTGCTAACCAGATTGCAACTAAAGGTCTACGTGTTCCCCATAGTGGCAGGTTAAGCTCCTTAATCAAGGCATTAATTTTATTAGCTTCAAATTTTACAACAAGTTGAAGTGTGCCGTCTGTTTTCTCATCATACTCAAATTTAAGCATATAATCAGAGATATCTTTACTACGCCGTTTAGCAAGCGGGTTTTGATCTGCATACGGATCACCACTTACCTTTACCAAAACGTTTAATAGTGCAGCACGACTTGCCGTTAAACGTGCATCTCGGGATTTATCTTCAACCTTAAGTATATCTTGATATAAATCAGTAACTTCAACAGCTTTAATCGAATAGCTGAAGAATATAGCAGTAAGTAAAATTAATAATCTAGACACAGGCCATTAGTTCTTGGTTTTAAACTAATTTGATCCTAATTCAAAGCACCGCACAAAGCAAAAATATATTCAAAATACCAAGCTATTTAATGCCACTAGCCAAAAGATGTCGCAATGCTGCTTTGCTGCTTTATATTTTTTGCTATAAACATAGCCGATTTCTTGGTTTAGAGCGCAAGATCTTGATATTGTCATGTCCAGATAATTTTCAGTGGATAACTTGATGTTTGATTTAGCAATACTGGCGGCATTTATACCAACATTCTTTTTTGTTTCAATCACACCCGGTATGTGTATGACACTAGCAATGACACTCGGTATGAGTATTGGCGTCAGACGGACTATGTGGATGATGCTAGGTGAGTTACTTGGTGTAGCCCTAGTAGCTATAGCTGCCGTATTAGGCGTGGCAAGTATCATGTTAAATTACCCGCAGGCATTTTCAATCTTAAAATGGGCCGGCGGTGCATATTTAGTCTTTATAGGCATTAGCATGTGGCGCGATGAGGCTAAACTCAATCTAGATAATCATCAAAAGAGTAAAATAAGTCGCAAAATATTATTTAGCCAAGGGTTGGTGACTGCTATGGCTAACCCCAAAGGTTGGGCTTTTATGATCTCGTTACTGCCCCCTTTTATTAACATTGACTATGCTATTGCTCCTCAACTGAGTATTTTGGTTGCTATAATACTTATTAGTGAATTTGTTTGTATGATGGCCTATGCAACGGGTGGTAAAAGTTTACGCTTATTTTTAAACCGCGGCGATAACATAAAATGGATGAACGCAATCGCTGGCAGCTTAATGATAGCAGTAGGTGTCTGGTTGGCTATTGGATTACATTAAAAAGACAACTAGGAATGTGAGCATGTAGATAAACATCAAACTAAAATATCACTGACATATGTATAACCCGTGCTGAAGGCACATTAATAAACCACAACTGCATTATAAAAATAATTTTAATAACAAAAAACATACAAAACTTAAAAGTTAATTTCATTTTATTATAAGCCGAATAGATCTATACCCAAACCATCTCAAGATACGAGCTTCAGTTGGAGTTAAAAGCGATTTAGGCAAGGCATTGATTGCAAATAATAGTGGTTCTATTGTTAAAATCAATAACGCAGTATTAATCGCTTTTAAACCAACCCGTAGGGCGTTTCACAGGAACTTACTCTCATCGTTGTTACTTCTTAAAAGGGACTACCATTCTTGCAAAATAACGCCTTGATATTAAGCCCCTGTGAAACGCTGAATTCTGTATTTTGAGTTGGTTTGGGTATATCTTATACCCAAACTTTACTTTAGTTTTTTTTATTGAGCAGTAAAGTGTAGCTATTACAGATCGATTGCTATAATTCGATCCCGATTGAACAAATTGCACCCAAGGGACCACTATGTCTACAATTTTTGAAGATAATTCACTCAGCATTGGTAATACACCACTGGTAAAACTTAATCGAGTTACATCTGGTAATGTATTCGCTAAAATTGAATCTCGTAACCCAAGCTTCAGTGTTAAATGCCGCATTGGTGCATCAATGATTTGGGAAGCCGAAAAGTCTGGGCAATTAACGCAAGATAAAGAACTAATTGAGCCGACCTCAGGTAACACAGGTATAGCACTAGCGTTTGTTGCAGCTTCTCGCGGTTATAAGCTTACACTTACTATGCCTAATACAATGAGCTTAGAACGTCGTAAACTATTAAAAGCTCTAGGCGCTAATTTAGTACTTACCGAGGGTGCTAAAGGTATGAATGGCGCAATCGAAAAAGCAAAAGAGATCCAAGCAAGCGATCCAACTAAATTCATTCTGTTACAACAATTTGAAAACCCTGCGAACCCTAAAATTCACTTTGAAACAACAGGCCCTGAAATTTTCAATGCAACTGACGGTAAAGTAGATTTCTTCGTAGCGGGTGTAGGTACTGGCGGTACAATTACTGGTGTAAGCCGCTACTTAAAGCTTGAAAAAGGCTTAGATGTAAAATCAATTGCGGTAGAACCTACAAACTCCCCTGTTATTAGCCAAACATTAGCTGGGGAGGACGTAACGCCAGGGCCTCATAAAATCCAAGGTATCGGTGCTGGCTTTATTCCTGGCAACTTAGATTTAGATGTTATCGATGCCGCTGAGCAAGTTTCTAACGAAGATGCTATTGCTATGGCGCACCAGTTAATGAAAGATGAAGGTATTTTAGTCGGCATTTCATCTGGTGCTGCAGTGGTTGCAGCAAAACGCATTGCTGAACTACCTGAAAACGCAGACAAAAATATTGTAGTTATCTTACCAAGTGCTACAGAGCGCTATTTATCTAGCCCATTATTTGCTGAAGAGTTCTCAGAGCAAGAACTAGTACAGTAGTAACAACTGTACATTTAAAAGGATGCTAATTAGCATCCTTTTTTATTATTTATAGCCAAATAAACAACTATTATATGTGATTAACTTTACATATTCCTCGTTTAGTCTCACACTAAATCATCAATAATAATTCAACTATTGCGAATGAAATTATTTCTAACTATTTGCACATTTGTTTGTGCGCTCATGCTGCAAGGCTGTGGCGATGATGGCATCCCTTCTGGTGAAAACAATACTCCTGGCGAAAGTGCCGCGCTTTACTTTGACACGCTTTATAATGCTAAAGACCTCAGTAAAGCGATGACAATGGCGACACCAAAGCTTGCACGTATTATGAAATCATACGGTACCGCAAAGCAATTTGCGCGAAACTTAGTTAACATGCAGTACGATGAAGTTGTTATCGAAGTTGATATGACTAATATGAGTCTGCGCGAGCAGTACGGGGATAAAGCCAACATTAACTTAATTTTCACTGGTTATTTTAACGGTGACAAAATAGATGATATGCGTAGCGTAAAAATGGTGCGTAAAAAAGGCAAATGGTACGTTGATAAAATAAACGCCGACCCATTTGCCAGATAAGACAAAGTTAAAATCTAAAGCCTCGCTACTGCTGAGGCTTTTTTATTTATAGCTCACCTTGTTTATAGTTATCTACTGCAATAGCTTGTTTTCTCAACTCATTTGCTTCATTGAGCCTTTGCCCTTCCTCGGCAGTAATAAGTTGTTTTTCAATTGCGTCATTAATCGCTGTTGCAATATCAGCGTTACGGTTCAGAGTTCCTTCACGTTGCCATTTTTTTAATCGCTTAAATGCATTCGCCGTGTCATGCATAGCAATAAAGGCGTTTTCCATTACCCCAGTGCCAGCATTATCGTCGATATAACATAAATGAGTTAAACGGTTCCTAAATACGCCCGGCTGCGTCATGTGTTCACACACTGTTTGTGCAATATCATCACTAGGTCGGTGATAATGATTCCCCAGTGGAAAAACAATGCGTTTTAATAAGAAGTTAACCACTGGGTTTGAGAAGTTTTTAAAGAAACCATCAAACGCTTGGCCAATTTCAAACAGAGAGCGCTCTACAGAATATTGCACAAATGCTAAATCAGCTTGCTGACGACCTTCGTCTTCAAAGCGCTTTAATACCGTTGATGCAAGATAAAGATGACTCAGTACATCACCTAAACGAGCAGAAATCATCTCTTTACGTTTAAGCTCACCGCCTAAAATAAGCATGGCTACATCTGTACAAAACGCTAAACCTCGGCTCATTCTACCAAGCTGTTTATAATAATTAGCGGTTGCACCACAAACAGGCGATTTTGCAAAGAAGCTACGCGTTAAGCCATGAATAAACGCCATCCCCGCATTAGTAGCGGCAAAAAGAATATGCTGTAGCAATAATGCATCAAACTCTTTTAATGCAACATCTTCGTCTTCCATTGCCGCGGCTTCCATTTCTTTAAGCACAAATGGATGGCATCGTGTAGCCCCTTGACCAAAAATCATCAAGTTGCGAGTTAGAATATTGGCTCCTTCCACAGTAATGGAAACAGGAATTCCCATATAACCATGAGCTAAGTAGTTATTAGGGCCAACTTGAATCCCTTTACCAGAGTGGATATCCATGGCATCGTTCATAACGGTACGGCCCATTTCGGTCATATGGTATTTAGCAATAGCCGTAACCACTGACGGGCTTAATTTAAGATCAATTGCGCCTGCAGTCATTAACCTACAAGCTTCTAAGCTATAAGTTAATCCACCTATCCGCGCTAGGGCTTCTTGAACCCCCTCAAATTGGCCAATTGATAAACCGAATTGTTGACGCACCATGGTATATGCTGACGTCATACGCGCGCATAAATGCCCAGTCGCACTGCTTAGTGCTGGCAATGAAATTCCTCGGCCAGCACTCAAACACTCAACCAACATACGCCAACCCCGGCCTGCGCCTTGTTGCCCACCGATAATCCAATCTAATGGAATAAACACATCTTTGCCGTATGTCGTGCCGTTCATAAATGCCATATTAAGTGGAAAATGACGTTCGCCTGTTTCAACACCTGGATGGTCAGTTGGGATCAACGCACAGGTAATACCCAGCTCTTTGTGCTTGCCTAATAAACCATCAGGGTCATACATTTTAAAAGCAAGACCAAGTACTGTTGCCACAGGCGCTAATGTTATATAACGCTTTGACCAATTTAGACGTAAGCCAACGACTTCTTCACCATTAAAATTACCTTTACAGACCACGCCTGAATCAGGAATGCTGCCGGCATCAGAGCCCGCTTCAGGGCCTGTAAGCGCGAAACACGGGACGTCTTCGCCAGTCGCAAGCGTTGGAAGCCACCGTTGTTGCTGTTCTTTGGTACCGTAATGCAGTAAAAGCTCACCCGGACCTAAACTATTAGGTACCATAACAGTGACCGCCGCCGTTAAGCTTTTGGTCGCAATTTTTGCCACTATCGTAGAGTTTGCTATTGCACTGAACTGACGACCGCCAAATTCTTCTGGAATAATAAGTGCAAAAAAGCCCTTTACCTTTAAGTAATCCCATACTTCTTTTGGTAGGTCTTTGTCTTTTTGCACTATTTGATAGTCATCTAGCATCGCAAGCAATGTTTCAACTTCGCTATCTAAAAACGCTCGCTCTTTTTCACTGAGCTCTGGTTTAGGGTAGCTATGTAACATCTGCCAATCAGGGTTACCACTAAATAGCTCTCCATCCCACCAAACATCCCCCGCTTCCATCGCTTCACGCTCGGTTTGCGATAATGGAGGAAGGACTTTTTTGAAAAACTTAAATGCAGGGCGACTAATTAAGCTAATGCGAATATCTTTTACCGCAAAAATAACTATCACCACGACCAGTAATAATATGAACACTGACATGGAAACTATCCTTTTAATTAATGAAAATGACTAGCTTCAATTATGACCGATCCTTTTATAAATACAATGTCACTGTCGACATCGCCTGACTTTCACCAACTCACTTGATAAATTTTGCCTAAGTGACAGACGCTGCTATTATCCTACCCGACAAATAACAAATATAAGGGTCACAACATGACTACTCCACAGTTTAAGCTCAGTTTAAGCGCCTTAATGGTGGCAAGTACCTTAGCACTATCTGGCTGCAACCAAGAAACAGCAAAAAACAATACAACGGCTGTAACACCAGCCCCTGTAAACGCAAAAGATGCCCATGCATTTATTGATAAAACCGAACAAGAACTCAATGCGCTTTATTTAGAATCAAGCCGTGCTGAATGGATTTACGCAAACTTTATCACCCATGATACAGCTGCATTATCAGCTGAAGTAAACCGCAAAATGACCGAAGCTGTCGTTCGCCTTGCTAATGAAGCTGCAAAGTTTGACGAATTAGAACTTGATTACGATGCGCGCCGCAAACTAAATAAACTAAAACTGGCATTAACGTTACCTGCACCTCAAGACGCAGAAAAAACAGCAAAACTTTCGCAACTCGTTGCTGAGCTAGGCGGTTTATATGGCAAAGGTAAATACTGTAAAGATGACGGCAGCTGCTTAAGCTTAGGTGATATGACGGCAAAAATGGCAAGCAGCCGTGATTACAATGAACTGCTTGATTTATGGCAAGGCTGGCGTCAAGTTTCAAAACCGATGCGCCCACTGTATGAACAACAAGTTGCACTGACAAATGAAGGTGCAAAAGAGCTTGGTTACGCAGACACTGGTGCCATGTGGCGCAGTAAATATGATATGCCTGCGGATGATTTTGCCACCGAGCTTGACCGTATTTGGGGTCAGGTAAAACCGCTTTATGACTCATTACACTGTCATGTTCGCGCGAAACTTGGCGAAAAATACGGTGAAGATAAAGTACCACAAGATCAACCAATTCCAGCCCACCTTTTAGGTAACATGTGGGCGCAAACATGGGGCAATATTTATGATGTTGTTGCACCTGAAAACGCCGATCCAGGTTATGATGTGACCGCTTTACTCGCCGAACATAATTACGATGAACTAAAAATGGTGCGTGGCGCTGAAACGTTCTTTACATCAATGGGCTTCGATCCCCTGCCAGAAACATTCTACGAGCGTTCATTGTTTACAAAGCCACAAGATCGCGACGTACAATGCCATGCCTCAGCATGGAATATTGATAGTAAAGACGACCTGCGTATAAAAATGTGTATACAACGCACTGGCGAAGAGTTTTCTGTAATTCACCATGAACTTGGCCACAACTTTTACCAGCGTGCGTACAATACTCAACCGCTTTATTATCAAGAAAGTGCTAATGATGGATTTCACGAAGCCATCGGTGACACTATAGCCTTATCAGTGACTCCTGGTTACCTAAAAGAAATTGGTTTATTAGAGCAAGTTCCAGACGAATCTAAAGACATTGGATTACTAATGAAAATGGCACTCGATAAAGTTGCCTTTATTCCATTTGGCTTGTTAGTAGATCAATGGCGTTGGAAAGTATTCTCTGGTGAAGTAACGCCTGAGAACTATAACCAAGCTTGGTGGGATTTACGTCAAAAGTATCAAGGCGTTCAAGCGCCAATAGCCCGTACAGAAGCTGACTTTGATCCAGGTGCTAAATACCATGTTCCAGGTAATACACCTTATACCCGTTACTTCTTAGCCCATATCTTACAATTTGATTTCCACCGTAGCCTATGTGAAATAGCAGGAAACAAAGAAGCGATTCACCGCTGCTCTGTATATAATTCAAAAGAAGCCGGTGAAAAGCTTAACGCGATGCTAGAAATGGGCTCAAGCCGTCCATGGCAAGAAGCACTTGCTACGGTAACCGGTAAACCTGAAATGGATGCGACGGCGCTACTGGATTATTTTGCGCCATTACAAAAATACTTAGATGAACAAAACCAAGGCCGCCAATGTGGCTGGTAAGCTAAGTTTTTAATAGTAAAGTCACTAAGCCCGTGCCCTACGGGCTTAGTTTTTTATATAGCCACTCTTTTCTGCGCACAGACATTTCAGCATAAATATTCGTATTCACCTTCATCATTCAACATCGTATATAACCTTACACAGTTAATTGGCATGACAAAAAATGAAAACATAAAATCTCAAATCTTATTTTTATTTTATTAATTGGTATTGTTGATTTAATTAATTGGTCTGTTATATTTTGCTAATTGGTTTTAACACACACGTAAAATTAAAGAGATATAAATGAAAAATAATCGACTTAAGCAATGTGTTTTTTATGGCACGGTGATACCTCTTTCTCTTTCAATACTAGCAGCTTGTAGTAGCAACGGCGGCGACAAACCGCAAAACACTGGCAATAGCGCCAACTTAGTCCCTGCCGATAAATTTGATTTAAGTCAATGGAAGATAACTTTACCAATGGATCAAGACGGTAATGGTAAAATCGACGAAATAGATGTAGAAGAAATTCAAACCTATGCTCACCCTGATTATTTTTATTTAGATGATCAAGGCGGCATGGTATTTACCAGCCCAAATAAAGCAATTACAACGGCGACTTCAAGTAATACTCGTAGTGAGTTACGTCAAATGATCCGTGGTACAAATACTAAAATTAAAACAAAAAACTCTCGCAACAATTTTGCGCTTGCAGCTCACCCTTTGTCAGAACGTTTTGGCTCTGTCGGTGGCAAAATGCAAGCAACGTTAAAAGTTGACCATGTTGCTGTTCGTGCAGGCCATGCTGATAAGCCACCTGCTTATAGTGTAGTTGTAGGACAAATACATGCAGGTAAAGATAAAGCCTTAATTGAAAAAGATTTTGGTTTTGGCTGGGGCAACGAACCGATTAAAATTTACTATAAAAAATGGCCAAACCACGAAACCGGATCTGTATTTTGGAACTACGAACGTAACTTACCAAAAGATGATCCGAATCGTACTGATATCACCTACCCAGTTTGGGGTAATACCTGGAAGAACCCTGAAGAGCCTGGCGCTGCGGGTATCGCCCTTGGTGAAGAGTTTAGCTACGAAATCAATGTGTATGAAAGCACAATGCACCTGACATTTACTGCAAAAGGAAAACCAACAGTAAAATACGCTATTGACTTATCAAACAACGTCGATGCTAACGGTGAAGTTGATAAATACGATCACCCATTAGGTTACTTAGCTGACTGGCATTACTTTAAAGCCGGTGCTTATAACCAATGTAGTACCAAAGATTCACCGGGTGGTTGGTACACAGCCTGTCCTGGTACGGGTGATTGGAAAACCGATAAAGCCAATGGTGACTACACACAAGTTACTTTTTCTAAGTTAGTGCTTAGTGACGCAACACCTGTAAATGAAGATTACAAATAATTCCCCTGAACAAAAGCCTGTATTTTTACAGGCTTTTATCATTTTAGCTCGACTTACATTACAAAGAACACTGAGGGTTTTTACCTGAGCTATTTGCTACCTTTTGCTCTGAGAGTGCTTCTGACATGTTCGCCTGTAATTCTTTTATTCGATTTCCCGGCGCTGGGTGAGTCGACATAAACTCAGGTGTTTCACCACTTCCCGCTTGACTCATATTTTGCCAAAGTGTGACTGACTCTTGTGGATTAAAGCCCGCTTTAGCCATTAAATCCAAACCAATAATGTCAGCTTCTGACTCATGAGAGCGGCTAAACGGTAAAATAACGCCATACTGAGCGCCTAACCCTAAAGCTTGCATAATTTCACCACGGTATTGCACATTTCCCATATCAAGGGCGGCACTGCCCACTTGCATGCCAGTTTGTAAAATTGAACTTTGTGATACTCGCTCGTTAGAATGCTCTGCAATGACATGGCCTACTTCATGACCTATCACCGTTGCTAATTGATCTTGGTTTTTAGCGACTTGAAGCAAGCCTGTATGAACACCAATATAGCCACCAGGTAAAGCAAACGCGTTGGCAGAGTCTTCTTCAAACACTACAACTTCCCATTTTTGAGACGCGTATTGCTGTGGTAGTACAGCAATTACATCTTCAGCAATACACTTAACGTAAGCATTAACCGATGGATCATTATTAATCTTTTGATTTTGCTTCATATCAGCAAAACTTTGCTGCCCCATTTGGCTCATTTCTTGATCAGAATAAAGCGCAAGCTGAGTGCGACCCGTTGGTGATGTTTTACAGCCTGCTAATACAGCCGTAGCAAGTATCGCCAAAACTAACTTTTTCATTGTATTCCCTCAAGCATATTCAGTAACTTAGACATTAATAATAATATAGCAAAACATGCCTTAATTTAATATTACTACGGCACTTCTATTTACTTAATTTTAATAATGATTACTTAGCACGCAAACTAAGTTCCGTGTTCTAATATTGACTGCTACAATAGCGGCTCTTTTCATTTCTCGAGTGGATCATGCACATTCAAGACTCTTTTAGTAAGCGTATTTTACTCCCCCTGCTCGCCAGTATTGTTGCAATAACACCATTGGCAATAGATATGTACTTACCTGCTATGTTGGTCATTGCGAATGACTTAAATACGACTATGCCTAATGTACAAATATCGCTTAGTCTTTATTTAGCGGGTTATGCTTTAGGCATGCTCTTTTTTGGCCCGATTGCTGACCAACTTGGCCGACGTGTGTTAGCTAAAACAGGATTGGCTCTATTTGGTATAAGCTCCCTCGCTCTCGCCTTTTGCAGTGATATTCATATATTTTGGGGTCTTCGTATTGTGCAGGCCTTTACAGGAGCAGCAGCAACGGTTGTAGTGCCTGGAGTTATTCGCCATATTTATCAAAAAGACACGGCAAAAGGTATGTCATATGTATCGATGATAATGATGGTCGCGCCACTTATAGCTCCGACGGTCGGCTCTATGATTTTAGGCTTTTCACAATGGCAAACAATTTTTATTGTACTGGCAAGTTATAGCTTTGTTATCTTAGCACTGGCACAAATACACTTAATTGATATACCAATTTTTAAAAGCCCACTCAAAGGTTTTGCGCTCTTTTTTGATAGCTACAAAACCGTATTTAGTAATAAAGATGCCCGAGCAGACATAGCCAGTTCGATGTTTGTCTCATTTGGCTTTTTTTGTTTTTTAACCGCCGTTCCATTTGTATACCTCGACTACTTTAAAGTCTCAGAGCAGTTGTTTGGTTTACTGTTTGCTTTTAATGTAATGGCCTTAATGTTTGGTAACTTTTTAAATACCCGGTTGGTACCACGTATTGGCTCACGAAAAATGCTCTATTACGGTTTATTTATAGGCTTTATTGCTGGTAGCTCGCTACTTAGCTTTAGTATTTTACACTTATCATTGTATTTTATTGTTGCGGCTATTGCGCCATTAATGATGAGTTTAGGTGTCATCGCAAGCAATGCTGATGCACTCATTTTAATGAAATTTGAAGAAAAATCAGGCACTGCTACAGCGGTGATTGGCACCTTACGCTTTGGTAGCGGCGCATTAGTTGGACCAATTTTAGCGCTTATGCACGCGCAAAGTGCCGTCCCTTTTTCGAGCCTAATGTTTAGTGCTTTAGTACTTACTTTAATTGCCCAGTTGTGGCACCGAGCGAGAGATAAAAAAAATGCCTCATAATAGATGAGGCATTTTTTCAAACTGTGAGTAACAAATTATTCTGCAGCTTTAGACACCATTACCATGGCAGGGCGTAATAAACGACCATTCAATGTATAACCTTTTTGCATTACCGCTAACACTGTATTGGGTGATACATCATTACTTGGCTGAATTGACATGGCTTGATGAAACTCAGGGTTAAATTGCTCACCTTGTGGATTAACAATTTCAACACCAAATTTTGCAACTGCATCATTAAAGCTTTTAACCGTCATATCAATACCTTCAAGTAACGGCTTTAACGTTTCATTTTCTTTGTCAGAGAACTCAATAGCACGCTCTAGATTATCAATAACAGGTAGTAATTCGTTTGCAAATTTCTCTAAAGCAAATTTATGCGCTTTCTCTACGTCTTGTGCAGCACGACGGCGAATATTTTCAACATCAGCAGCAGCGCGAACGACACCATCTTTTTGATCATTGATAGTTTGCTTTGCAGCTTCAAGCTCAGCGTATAGCATCGCAATTTCAGCTTCAGGGCTTACTTCTTCAGCTTCATGTGCATCTGCGGCTTCTACAGCGGCTTCAACATCTGCTTGCATTTGATCTAATTCTTCGTTGAGTTCAACTTCTTGCTCTGGTGATTTTGTCTGCTCAGACATAATTTAAGTACTCCAATTCTTTACAATTGCGATAATTATGGGGATTGAATCAAAAGATTCAAGAGTCAGATGACTCGATTAATCTAAATTCTTGTATGATTGCTTCAATTTGCGCCGATTTAGGGCAAATAACACAAAATCGACTTTGATATTCTTGATTCTGAAAATACGGCACACTGATCACCATTAATTCATCGCAATCTGTAAATGGCAGTTGATCGGTATTAAGCACAGATACGCCATTTTTAAAAGCCAGCTTATCTTCTACAAAATTTAAGAACGACACACCAATGTTTAAACTTTGTTGGCAATCGATTTGTCGATACAGATAATTCTCACCAACTACAATGCTATTGTCTGAACCCAGCTTTTGGCTCAATTCTCGCGTCCACTGATTTAATGAATCATGACAATTACGCGGTGCTGTATTGGCCATCGCCTGCATCCGATACAAACCTTCCATTAAGGTTTGTTGACTAAATACCGTATTTAACCACGTAGCGAACTGATATCGCACAGTATCTGAAGCATCATTGGGTTTGTGAATACAAATATTATGACTTTGACCTGCTCTATCGAGTAATAAAATAAGCCAGTCGTTGCTATCAAAATCGAGCACTTCTACTCTAAATACATGTTGCGAGCTTACTTGCGGTAAGCCAACACAACAACACACTTGGTATTTTTGACTTAATCCATGAGCCAACTCAACCAATTGCGCCTGAGCGGGATGCCAATATTGAGCAATATTAGTTAACGGAAAAAACTCACTTAGCCAATAATCAAAGCCTGCATTAGTCGGTACGCGCCCTGCGGAGGTATGAGGTGAATATAACAGCCCGACCTTTTCAAGGCGTGACATAGCATTACGCACCGTTGCAGAGCATACAGCCATGCCTTTTTGCTTAGCAATACGGCTTGACGCCACAGGTAAACCTTCACCATTACAATAAAGACTCATTACGGCGGAAAATATTTGCTGATCTCGCGGATTTAAATTCATAGTATCTACATCTTGCTGCATATTGGGTATATCGGGGCAACGAGAAGTTATTTCAAGACTCTGAGGTTTTCAAAGCAATCATTTATGAGTTACCCTAACGATATTATAACTATTCGCGTAAACATCATGGAATCACCGTTTAAAACCATAGGCTTAATTGGCAAAGCAAATCACGATGGCGCAGCCACTACCTTACAACGCCTTTATACATTTTTAAATGCGTTAGGATTTAACGTGATTGTTGAACAGCGCACTGGGCACCAACTTGCTGATATACCAAAAGACAAACTCGTTAAACTCATAGAGCTCGGTGAACGAGCTGATTTAGCCATTGTAGTTGGCGGTGATGGAAACATGTTAGGTGCAGCGCGTGTTTTAGCGCGGTTTAATGTAGCCGTTATTGGTGTAAACCGGGGGAATTTAGGGTTTCTGACAGATTTAAACCCCGAAGGTTTTGAAGCAAGCTTAGAACAAGTACTAAGTGGCCAATATATAGAAGAAAACCGTTTTTTACTCGAAGTAGAAGTGTATCGTCATGCTGAGCTTAAAAGCGCAAATTCAGCGGTAAACGAAGCCGTACTACATGCCGATAAAGTCGCCCACATGATTGAATTTGAGGCCTTTATCAACGATGCGTTTGTGTTTTCTCAACGCTCCGACGGCTTAATCGTATCAACACCAACAGGTTCAACTGCTTATTCGCTTTCTGGTGGTGGACCAATTTTAACACCTGAACTTAACGCGATTTCATTAGTGCCGATGTTTCCACACACTCTTTCAAGCCGCCCATTAGTGGTTGATGCTGATAACGAAGTGCGACTAAAGCTGAGCTTAGAAAATACCGATAGCCTGCAAGTAAGTTGCGACAGCCATGTGGTTTTAGCTGTACTCCCAGGCGATGAAGTAGTCATTAAAAAGGCGGATAAAAAACTGAGATTAATTCATCCTAAAGACTACTCTTATTATCACGTTTTACGAACTAAGCTTAATTGGGGTAGTCGTTTGTATTAATCTTATTGCACTTACCCATACTTTAGAGCAAAATATCAAAAAATAGTATAAATACCTTAAATGGGAAATAAAGCCGATATGACGTACGTTGTATTTTTAGCTTTGCTGTTATTAATTACATTATTAGGTACCTACCTTGTTATTGAAAACAATCGCCGCAAAGCACGCGAAGCCGAAAAACGACTGTTTAACAGTAGAGTGGCCGAAGTTACGACTCACTTAAAATCAAAGCTAAACGAGTTTTGCGCAGCAAAAATTATAAAACCAAAATATATAGCCCGCATTCAGGTGATTGCCAGTAACTTTTTTGTTGTGCAACCACACACAGATGAAAACTTACTATACCTAGAGCGCATTGTTGATTCACTCATAAACACGGTTAATAGTGAACTGGCAAAAACCTACGTGACCGGTGAGCGTGGTCAGTTATCAGAACAACTGTCGTTATTTGTGGCCGAGTTGCCGTATGGCGGTATTGAGTACAACCGTACATTTTATTATGAAATACTCCCTTCTCTTATAAAAACCTTGGAGTCAGCAGAGCTTAGCGGCAATGGCGATGACTACATCACAACAACGGATAATAACAACGACTCAGCAGAACAAAATAACAGCATACATAGTAATATTGCATAACGGGTTGGGTGAGCAATTCACCCTGCACTAATGATTTAAAAGTTATCTATATTACTCAACTACCTATTACAGTTTCTCCTGCCACATTTAGCCCTTCCACTGTTCATTGCCCTTTCTACTATGTGTATAAAATTTGAATTAATTTAAAAATTTAATTTGCAAAAACCCAAAACACTGTATAAATTAACAGTCAATTAGCTGGATGGATAAACAGTATGTTAATTGGATTAGAAATAAAAAACTTCGCAATTGTAAGCAACCTCAGCACTGAATGGCACAGTGGCATGACAGCAATAACCGGTGAAACCGGTGCCGGTAAATCGATTGCTATCGATGCCCTATCTTTATGCCTAGGAGAACGTGCAGAGGCCTCAGCCGTTCGCCCTGGTACAGAGCGGGCAGAAATCTGCGCTCAATTTGATATCACCGCATTACCTAATGCAGTGCAATTTCTAGAGCAACATTTACTTTCCAATGACGACAATGAATGCTTGCTACGCCGCGTTATTTGTAAAAATGGCCGTAGTAAAAGTTATATTAATGGCAGCCCTGTCACGGCAGCTCAATTAAAAGAGCTTGGCCAACACCTTATTTCAATTCATGGTCAACATGCTCATCAGCACCTGTTAAAAGCGGATCATCAACTGCATTTGCTAGACGCTTATGCTGGGCATATTGAACTTGTTGATGCTGTGCGAAGTAAATATCGACATTATCAAAGTTTACAAAAAGAGTTCACTGCGCTTGAACAAGCCCAGCAACAGCAAGCTGCGCAAAAACAGTTACTGGAATATCAAGTAGCTGAATTAGACGAGTTTGCTTTACAACAAAATGAATTCAGCGCTATTGAAGCTGAACATCACAAATTAAGCCACAGCCAAACGATTCTTGAGTCTTGTCAGCGAGAGTTGCAGCACTTGTACGAAAGCGACGAGCAAAATGCGTGTTCTATTTTACAACACAGCGCCCAAAAATTTGCTGAATTAGCGCACTACGATGCAAATTTGTCTGGTGTGGCAACCTTGCTAGAAGAAGCGGCTGTTCAAGTAGAAGAAGCCAGCCGCGAAATCAGAAACTACGCCGAGCAAACGGAGCTTGACCCTAACCGCTTAGTTGAGGTTGAAGAGCGTTTAAGTGGCGCCATGGATCTTGCTCGCAAACATCATATTAAACCAGAAGAGCTGGTTGATTTTCACCAATCAATTAGCCAAGAGCTTGACTCAATAAGCCACAACTCTGACAGGCTCGAGCAGCTAGCACAAGAAATTGAAGACGCACTTAGTACATATCAATATGCCGCTGATGAATTAAGTGAAAGCCGCTTGCAAGCTGCAATGACATTAAACACCTTGATCAGCGCTAGTATGGCAAACTTATCTATGGAGAATGGCCAATTTGAAATAGCCCTAAAAAAAGAGCCAGAGCGTGCGCCTAATAGCCTTGGTTTTGACTCTATTGCATTTTTAGTATCAACCAACCCAGGGCAACCGCTACAGCCTTTATCTAAAGTAGCATCGGGTGGTGAGTTATCGAGAATTAGCTTAGCGATACAGGTTATTATTGCGCAAAAAGTGACAACACCGACCCTGATTTTTGATGAGGTAGATGTGGGTATTTCTGGCCCAACGGCCTCAGCGGTAGGAAAATTATTACGTCAACTGGGTAAATCAACCCAAGTTATTTGCGTTACTCACTTACCGCAAGTGGCAAGTTCAGGGCATCAACAATTTTTTGTTGCCAAAGAAATCGCCGATGGCGAAACGTTTACCCATATGCAGAGTTTAAATAAAAATGGTCGTATTGATGAAATTGCCCGCTTGCTCGCCGGCGATAACATTAGCAAAATGGCCCGGGCAAACGCTAAAGAGCTTATTTCTGCCCACGGTTAAGCTCAGTACTTTGTTTAATAACTCATAATGAATAGACGAAAATGATAAATAACACCACACTCAAAACTAGCGCGATCACGTTTGCCTTCGTGCTTTTAACCGGCTGTAAAGACTATATTCAACAATCAAGCGCGCTCACGGCCATAAATTGGCAACCATTTATAACGCTGTCATTTATTTGTATTTTGCTCACTCCAATCCTGAGTTTACTGCTCTTTGGTTTTAGCTTTTTTAAACATTTAAAGTTTAAAGCCAATCTGCAACGCTTTTTACATGGCTCGTTAGTGTTAATGTTAGCGCTTGCATGGTTAATCGAGCTAAACACCACTAACAGTGCACAGAGCCGCTTTAATTTAGTGAGCACCTTAATTGCATTAACAGTGCAAATGAGCGTGGTGTTATTTGCTTTTATCTCGTTAAACAAACAACAAAAGCTACATAATAGAGCAAAGAATTTTTTGTAATCTTTTATGTACAGACAAATATAAATACATTTAATTTACAAAATTGACACATATTAAAACACCGCTTACACTCAATAAAAATTAAAATCACGGAGTGAATGATGAACGCAACTCTTGCAAAAGTAACCCAACTAAAAACAAGTTACGCAACAATACAATTAGGCGCTGCAAAAGCTGATGGACGTTTAACGTTAACTGAGCATTTACTCCACTTTGAAGCCCTTAATAAACAGTTAAACTTAGGTAGTTACGCCATTAAACGCGACACCATAGCACGCGTTGAAAGATGCACAGCAAAAGCCGCAGGCATAATACCTATCAGCAATTCTGGTATTAAAATCACCACCACAGATAAACATTGTCTAGAATTTATCATCGCAGAACCCGATGCTTGGCTACAAAGCTTGCAAGCTAGTCATTAATAAGGTTAAAGGTACGAGGGGCTAGGCAATAGGCGCTAGGAAGCCACATTTAGCTCAGTGTTTAATTTATCACCGTAGGTTGGGTTGAGTGCAACGAAACCCAACAATCAATATTAAAATTTTAGTTACTGCTTAAGCCGTGAAGCAAACGCTCTTCCACTCGCTTGGACACAAATGATTTAGAGCTTAGGGGTGGCTTGGTGCCATAATCAAACATTCAGAGATAACTCGTTTCTGCCCCAAAACGTGTTTAGACGAATTACTAAAAAGAGCGAATTTCGGCCATTCAAAATTGCTTTTCTATTTTATCAAAGTATATTGCTTGCATATTCAGGAAAGCGACCCAATCGCTCGTTTTTGTCTTGAGACAAAAGCTAGAACAACTGCATTTTAGTAGTAATGGCAATTAGTTAAGAAGTTTGCTACAAATGAGTGATTCAGAAAAACGAGCGACGCTGTGGTAGAAAAACGTTAGCCCTAGCATGCGACTAAGGAATTATAATTAAGAATGATTAAAGATATACCTACTAGCTCTGAATTTAATTCTGCGGCAAAGGCTCAGTTTGATTTTGCGTGGGATATTGTAATCTCGTTTTTGTTAACCCTAGATGATGCCGGACGCTATTCTGATATAGATGAAAGAAATGAAATTGCCTTCTGGGAGACGGCGCGACAGAGAATATTGACTGCGCTAATTATAGTTCAGCAAGGTGTAGAGCTATCGTTAAAAGGAAAGCTTGTTTCAATTAGCCCATATCTTCTTATTGCAGGTAACCCGAGTGACTGGCCAAAAGATCCAGACGGTTCTGGTGTTAGCTTCTCTGATTTCAGAGCATTAGATGCACAAGATTTGATAAAGGTACACAATACTGCCTCAACTTCTCAGCTTGATGGTGATTTCGTAAACCTATTTGAAAAGGTTAGAAAACTTAGAAATAAAGCAATGCATACTGTCGATAGAGAGTTAAATGTATCCGCGCAGGATGTTGTTACCATATTACTTGAAGTGCATGAGCATCTATACCCTAGTGATAATTGGGTTTCAACACGAAGGGACTTTCTCTTTGAATCACCTGCTACTCATGTGCATTTCGATACCGATCATGTGAACGGGCTCATCGCTAAAGAGTTTCTGACGGTTTTCAATTTCTTGACACGATCTCAGATAAAAAGGTTTTTCAAAATAGATAAACGACAACGATTGTATTTATGTCCAGAATGTCATTATGAAAGCGAAAAGTACGAAATGATCGAACCGAAATATGCTGTATTGCAGCCTAATGAGCCAGATTCAGAGCACTTATATTGCTTCGTATGTGATGACTTGCACCCTGTTACAAGAACCGACTGTACAGCAGACGACTGTCCGGGAAATGTGATTAGCTATGAGACTGGTTGCTGCTGCACTTGTAGTTCAGAGCAGGGCTAACAAAGCAAATTAAAGTACGGACAAAAAACTGTTGGCTTTGTTCGTAACTCACTTATTTTAGCCAACTATTTTTAGCAGTTTATTTGCGGCGTTACCGAGCGTATGCTTCCAAAAAGTCATGAGAATTGCACTCTACTAGCCGAACGGCGGTTGTTGGCACACAACTGTCCTTCTTCAATAACACGTTTCTGTCCAAAAATGAGTTAGATCGACTGTCTGTTTCACGCTCAAAGCCGAGCTTTAGAATATTTATGAGCGCAGGCTATTTGAAACGATGATCACTTGAGCTTGCCGTTCTTGTTTAAGCTTTCTGAATAGCAGTAATAATTTTTTTGGAAAGCTTCTGATCCTGTAAACTTATGCTTTTTGAGCAGCTTCAATATCCTTTATTCTAGCCATAAGCGTCATCGGGTCAAATGTGGATTCTTTGAAGCCAAATCTCGCGTAAAAATCTTTTGCTGAATCGTCGATAGCGTGAACAAGAACCCCCGCCCCGCCGACTACGTTCATAGCATGAACAGATCTTTTGACACAGTCTTTAAGAAGGCCAACACCGATGCCTTTTCCGTGATATGAGTCATTAACGGCTAATCTCGCAAGAACGATCATTGAAATTGGGTTGGGGCTGTTTCTTCTTAGGGCTGCAATCGCACCTTCTCGTTGAATAGAGCCCATAGCAATAGCGTAATAACAGATTACCTTTGTAGTGATAGAATCAGTGACTATATAAACTTTTGCGTTATTTCGTTGTTGGCTCTTAAGCGCCTTTTTTACTAACCAGTCATTTAGCTCAGGTCTGCCACAATCAAAATCAGATAAATCGTGAGTTTCGCTAAGCAATTCAGGTGCAGTTATTCCCAAGGTGATTTCCTATTCAGCAACTCTACCATACCTTGATTAACCGTTGGTTCTGCGTCTAACGCTTGCTCAAATGCAGCAAAGGCTTGTTCGTCCAAAGCAAAATCTCTTTGTGAAGCTATAACTTGATATGCTTTACAAAGCGCTGCTTGTTGAATAAATACAGAACGGTAAACCTTTAATAAATTAGCCGCAGCATCAATGATATTACGAACAGACGGTTCTACTCGCATATTTATAGGTGCAGTTTTAGTAGCCATATTAGCTCCCGTATATTAATTAGATATACAAATTGTGGTGTATCTATTGGATATACACAAAGGTTAAATTATTTTTAATCGTATAGCTCGGGTATATATGGAATAAACACTAAAACGATAGAGATTTTTTTACACTTAATTTAAATTCCTACAAACCATTATGGGGCATAAACGAACTTACCCGAATGACCTAATGTGGTGGTACTAAGCTGTCTGCGTTTTACCTTTACGACTTAAATATAATCTTAATATCTACTCTTAAGCGCAGCGCCTCTTGACCTCTTTGTGAATTTCACTTAAGTGGCTTTCCTAAAATATAGATCACTCAATAACGTAAGAGCTTGATACCGAATGAAAGGTATTTTTTGCTGGTTTCGTTATACTCAAGCCAAACTACTGCGCTTAATTTAACACCGAGCAAGCTTAAAACTTCTCGCTTTTATTAAGCCCATAAAAAAAAGCAAGCCAGTTGGCTTGCTTTTTACATTCTTAAATCTTCAAAACATTACACTTCTAAGTAGTCCATAATGCCTTCAGCGGCATTACGCCCTTCGAAGATTGCAGTAACTACTAAATCAGAGCCGCGAACGATATCGCCACCAGCAAAGATTTTTGGATTTGTCGTTTGATGAGTAAATTCGCCCTGCTCTGGTGCGTTAATACCGCCCCAGTGGTTAATTTCAACATCGTATTTTTCTAACCAATCCATTTTGTGTGGTTTAAAACCAAATGCCATAAGGACTTGATCTGCCTCGATAACATGCTCAGAACCAGGTACGACTTCTGCGCGGCTACGACCATTCTCATCAGGTTCACCCATTTGAGTTTTAACCATTCTGACGCCAGCAACATGGCCTTTGTCGTCAAGCTCAATACCTGTAGGTTGTACGTTAAAGGTAAATTCTACGCCTTCTTCTTTGGCATTTTTAACTTCACGCTTCGAACCAGGCATATTTTCTTCATCACGGCGATAGGCACAAATTACTTTGTCAGCGCCTTGACGAATCGATGTACGAACACAGTCCATCGCGGTATCACCACCACCAAGTACTACAACCTTTTGGTTGGCCATATCAATGTACGCTTGGTTTGTCTCGTCATAGCCCATTACACGGTTAGTATTACCGATTAAGAACGGCAGTGCATCATGTACACCCGGTGCGTCTTCATTTTCAAGGCCAGCACGCATACTTTGGTACGTACCCACGCCTAAAAACACAGCGTCGTAATCAGCTAAAATATCATCCATGGTGATATCAACACCCACTTCAACATTAAGCTTAAACTCAACGCCCATTTCAGTGAATATTTCGCGGCGCTTTTGCATGACTTCTTTTTCAAGTTTGAAAGAAGGAATACCAAAGGTTAATAGCCCACCAATCTCTGGGTGACGATCAAATACCACCGGTTTCACGCCATTACGCACTAGAATATCTGCACAACCTAGTCCCGCAGGGCCTGCACCAATAATGGCTACTTTTTTATCTGTCCATGTCACATAGGACATATCAGGCTTCCAGCCCATTTTAAATGCAGTGTCAGTGATATATTTTTCAATATTACCGATAGTTACTGCACCAAACTCTTCATCTAAAGTACATGAGCCTTCACATAATCTATCTTGTGGACAAACTCGGCCACATACTTCAGGTAAACTGTTGGTGCGGTGAGACAGCTCTGCTGCCTCTAATATACGGCCGGTACGAATTAACTTTAACCACTGTGGGATATAGTTATGTACTGGGCATTTCCACTCACAATATGGGTTACCACAATCAAGGCAGCGATCCGCTTGTGAGTTTACTTGAGTTTCTGAAAAGGGTTCGTAAATTTCAACAAACGATTTCTTACGTGACGAAATAGGTTTCTTACGGGGATCAACCCGTTGCACGTCTATAAATTGATATACATTCTCGCTCATACTACCCCCTTACTGTGCTTGAACACGAAGTTCTGCACTACTACGAGCGCGATGCCCGAGTAAACTTTTCACATCACTTGATTTTGGCTTAACTAACTTAAACTTAGGTAAGTAAGCTTCAAAGTTCGCTAAAATATTTTCTGCACGGCTTGAACCTGTTGACTCTAAGTGCTCTGCAATTAGGCCACGTAGATGCTCTTGGTGAGAACTGAGCTCATCCAATAACACTATTTCAACGAGCTCTGGGTTAATGCGTTTTTCAAAGTCATTTCGCTCATCTAAAATATACGCAAAACCACCTGTCATACCGGCACCAAAGTTAACACCCACGTTGCCAAGTACACACACAACACCACCGGTCATGTATTCACAGCCGTTATCACCTAAGCCTTCAACAACCGCTTGCACACCTGAGTTACGCACAGCAAAACGCTCACCTGCACAGCCTGCAGCAAATAATTTACCACCTGTTGCACCGTACAAGCAGGTATTACCCGCAATCGTTGCTTTATGACTTTCAAATGATGAACCCAATGGTGGACGAATAACCAACTTACCGCCTGCCATGCCTTTGCCAACATAATCGTTCGCATCGCCGACTAACGTCATCTCAAGGCCGCCTGCATTCCACACACCAAATGATTGACCGGCAGTACCGTGCAATTCAATTGACACAGGATCAGCAGCCATACCTTGGTTACCGTGTTTATCAGCTATATAGCCTGATAACATCGCTCCAACTGAACGGTCGGTATTACAAATACGATTAACCAGTGAAATTCCCGTACTTTCATCGATTGCTTGTTGTGCTTTTTCAAGTAACGTTTCGTTTAGTTTACCTAAGTAATGTGACGAATTTGGCACGCTACAATAAAGCGTTTCACCCGTTGGGTTATTTGGCTGCGCAATCACAGAAGATAAATCAATCTTTTGTTGTTTAGCCGTTTTGCCTTCAATCGCTTCAAGTAAATCTAAACGGCCAATTAAGTCGGTTAAATTTGCTACACCAAGGCTTGCCATGATTTCGCGTGCTTCTTGGGCAATAAACTTAAAGTAGTTCATCGCCATTTCTGGCAGACCATGGTAATGCTTTTGACGCAGTGTATCGTCTTGTGTTGCAACACCGGTCGCACAGTTGTTTAAGTGACAAATACGTAGATATTTACAGCCTAGTGCAACCATAGGTCCGGTACCAAAACCAAAGCTTTCAGCACCTAAAATAGCGGCTTTAATAATGTCTAAACCTGTTTTTAATCCGCCATCTGTTTGTAGACGTATGCGGTGACGTAAGCCATTTTCAACCAATGCTTGTTGGGTCTCTGCAAGACCAAGCTCCCATGGACTACCCGCATACTTCACGGACGTTAATGGACTCGCACCGGTACCACCGTCATAACCAGATATTGTTATTAAATCGGCATAGGCTTTTGCAACACCTGTTGCAATCGTACCCACACCTGGCTCTGATACAAGTTTGACCGAGATCAGAGCTTTAGGATTTACTTGTTTTAAATCAAAAATTAGCTGGGCTAAATCTTCAATTGAATAAATATCGTGATGTGGTGGAGGCGAAATAAGCGTCACACCGGGCACTGAGTAACGTAGCTTAGCGATATACGGGGTTACTTTTTCACCCGGTAATTGACCACCTTCGCCTGGTTTTGCACCTTGCGCCACTTTGATTTGAATTACATCTGCACTACGTAAGTAATGTGGTGTTACACCAAATCGGCCCGATGCAACTTGCTTAATGCGCGAGTTTTTCTCAGTGCCGTAGCGTAGTTTATCTTCACCACCCTCACCTGAATTTGAGCAACCGCCTAAACGGTTCATCGCAATAGCCAGTGCTTCATGTGCTTCTGGTGACAACGCACCAATACTCATTGCCGCAGAGTCAAAGCGTTTATATAACTCAGTAGCAGGCTCAACATCATCGATGCTAATGCCTTCTGCTGGTAATTTAAGCGCTAGCATGTCACGTAAAGTTGAAATTGGGCGCTTATTAACTAAATCGGCATACACGTTGTAATCTGTGTATTCACCAGAGCGCACTGCTTTTTGCAATGTTTGGATAACGTCTGGGTTATAGGCGTGATACTCACCACCGTGCACATATTTTAGTAAGCCACCGTGGCTTAATAGTTTACGCTTGCTATGTGCCAGTTTATGAAGTTTGCGTTGATCTTCATCAAAATCGCTAAAACATGCCCCTTTAATGCGACTAGCAACACCTTTAAAGCAAGTATCAACTATCGCGTCAGACAAGCCGACGGCTTCGAATAACATTGAACAACGATATGACGCAACGGTACTAATACCCATTTTCGACATAATCTTATAAAGGCCTTTGTTTATCGCGTTACGATATGCAAGGGTCACTTCACAGTAGCTTTTGTTGATCACTTTAGAGTCGCTCATTGCAACCAGTGATTCATACGCTAGGTATGGGTAAATTGCCGTTGCACCAAAGCCAATTAAAACCGCAAACTGGTGCGCATCACGTACGCTACCGGTTTCAATAATAATGTTTGACTCACAACGTAAGTTATTATCAACAAGACGCTTTTGCACAGCACCCACCGCCATAGCAGCAGGAATTGGTAATTGATTTTCATCAAAATTGCGGTCACTAAGAAACAACATCACACAGCCACCGGCTGCTTTTTCTTGTGCTTCGTCACAAATACGTGTTACCGCATTGGCTAAACCTTCTTCCTGGCTATAAGTAATATCAATTTTACAGTAGCTGTAGTGAGCTTGGTCAGCACTAAGTAGCTGCTGCATGTCTGCATACATCAAAATAGGCGTATCAAACTGCAAGCGTTTAGCGTGGCCTGTGGTTTCGTTAAATACGTTTTGCTCACTACCAATACAAGTAGCCAGTGACATGACGTGATTTTCACGAAGAGGATCGATCGGCGGATTGGTTACCTGCGCAAACTTTTGGCGGAAGTAATCAAACAACGAACGGTTACCTTCAGATAGCACAGCAAATGGCGTATCATCGCCCATAGAACCCGTTGCTTCTTGGCCAATTTCACCCATTACACGAATGACACTGTCTAGCTCTTCGTTAGTGAAGCCAAACATTTTCTGATATTTCAGTAAAGTTTCGTCGTCAAATGAGCGATTACCCGCATCCTGCTCTGATAACTTTTCAAACGGTGTTAAGCGTTTCACGTTTTCTTCAAGCCATGCTTTGTATGGGTGGCGCGATTTTAAATCTTGGTCAATTTCGTCTGAATGCCAAATTTTACCAAGCTGAGTATCAATAACTAACAGCTCGCCTGGACCTACACGGCCTTTTTCAACCACTTCATCAGCGGTGTAATCCCAAATACCGACTTCTGAGGCAAGTGTAATAAAGCCATCTTGCGTGATCACATAACGCGCTGGACGTAAACCGTTACGGTCTAGGTTACAGGCTGCAAAGCGACCATCAGACATTACAATACCCGCAGGGCCATCCCATGGTTCCATATGCATTGAGTTAAAGTCGTAGAATGCACGAAGATCATCATCCATAGCACGGTTTTTCTGCCATGCAGGTGGCACCAGCATGCGCATCGCACGGAATAAATCCATACCACCCGCTAAAAATAGCTCAAGCATGTTATCTAGGCTTGATGAATCCGAGCCAGTTTCGTTAACAAATGGCGCAGCTGATTGTAAATCTGGGATCAGTGGCGATGCAAATTTGTACGAACGTGCGCGCGCCCACTGGCGGTTACCTTGAATGGTGTTAATTTCACCATTGTGCGCTAAATAACGGAACGGTTGAGCAAGAGGCCAACGCGGTTGTGTATTTGTTGAAAAACGTTGGTGGAAAACACAAATCGCACTGGTCATGCGGATATCAGCTAAGTCTAGATAAAAGTTAGGTAAATCTACTGGCATCATCAAGCCTTTGTAGATAGTCACAAGCCCTGACAAACTGGCAATATAAAAACCTTCATCATTGCTCAAACGTTTTTCTGCACGACGACGCGCAACGTATAATCGGCGTTCTAAATCTTTTGGACGCCAACCTTCTGGAGCATTAATAAATATTTGTTCAAAGTTTGGTAATTGTTTTTTGGCAATTGGACCTAAACATGAAGCATCAGTGGGTACTACACGCCAGCCTTTAATATTAAGTGTTTCTTTTTCGAGTTCTTCACTCAATATGTCTTTTGCGGTTTGTGCTAATACTGGATCTGGATTTAAGAAAATCATGCCTACTGCATAATTCTTACCTAGATGCCAATTGTTCTCAGCTGCGATTGCGCGAAAAAAGCTATCTGGTTTTTGTAATAATAACCCACAGCCATCGCCTGTTTTACCATCGGCAGAAATACCACCACGGTGTTCCATACGGTCAAGACCGGTGATCGCAGTTCTTATTAAGCGATGACTAGCTTGACCATTGACCTGGGCTATTAAGCCAAAGCCACAATTATCTTTTTCTAATTTTGAGTCGTATAACATAGACCCCTCCCCTTGCTACAACAGCTAGCTATTAAAGATCTTCTCGACGGTTTGCTAGCAGACGGTCAAAACTATCGCCTATCGTATGTAGAGTCAATAAAATTTTGAATACATATTCACATTCTTGAATATTTCTCACTTAAGCGCAACTTTTATATTTCATGCCATTTTTTAACATTTAGCGCCTTTTTAGCCATTATTTTTTTATGACACTGGTGTCATATTTAACAAGTTGTAAAAAAAGCCACACTCAAAATATCCAGTTTACGTAAACGTAAACCACTTGCTTTAGTGAATAATTATTCACCGAAGCGTTTCAGTAACACCAACACAAGGGCCAAGGTTCAACTCAATCACCTGTCTGAAAAACCTAAAAAACACCGACAGTTAGAGTAATCACCCTCATTTTAAAATTAAGTCACTTATTACTAGCAAGTTAATTAATGCATAAATATAAACTTGCCAGTTATTTTTTGCATAGATTACGCATAAGTTAGCGTGATTTACTGGGCGTGCTGTATAACGCACAGGTAAAGCTCGTCATTAAAAGTGTCCGCGGCGGACACTTAATCTGTCCGCGGACACTCTTAGAATTCATCAAAATTAAAAATAACCTTAAAATACAATGACTTGAAAATTGGCATGATATTCGAATAATAAAGAGTAAGTTTTTAACAGGACACTATTATGTTTACTCTCAGTTTATTTTTAATCTCACCTATTACCATGTTTGCAGTGAGTTTGATGATTTCGTATCTCGAAGATTAAACACAATAAAAATAGGACGCCTCATGATTAAAGATACTAGCGCGCAGGATATTTCTGTAAGCAAGCGCAAAAATTATAAAAAGCCATTAGTGATACTAATCGCGCTATTGGCATTCGTTGCCTTATGTGTAAAGGCATTTATGGGAACGGAGCAAGGTACAATATCAGTAGCTAGAAACACCTTACAAATTGCACCTGTCAGTTTAAAAACTCTAACAAGAGATGTTTCTGCCAGTGGTAAAGTTGTTGCGGCCAATGCACCTAAAGTGTATAGCCCTGAACGTGGTTATGTAGATTTGCACGTCAAAGCCGGTGACAAAGTGAGTGAAAATGCGGTGATTGCAATAGTAGACAGCCCCGAACTTACCAATGAGCTCAAGCAACAACAGTCCGTATTAGCTCGCCTTGAGGGTGAATTACAACGTAAACATTTAGAAGCTAGACGACAAAAACTGAGCTTAACTAAAGCATTGGATCTCGCGCAAGTAGAACTCAACGCCGCAGATAGAGAAAACCGCCGCGCAAAGTTATCAATCGAAAAAAGTTTGATCAGCCAAATTGATTTAGAAAAAGCGGTGGATGATCTCGCCCGTGCAAAGCTCTCGTACAAACATGCCGAGCAAGAAGTTGCGCTTGCTAATGATACACTCGCTTTTGAACTACAAGCCGCAGAGCGTGATCTCACACGCCAACAACTCATTGTTGATGAATTAAACCGTCAAGTTAGCAATTTAACCATCAAAGCAAGTGTAACGGGGATTGTTGGTAATCTTTTAGTGCAACAAAAAGAGGCTGTAACTCAAAGCCAACCTCTAATGACACTGGTTGATTTAAGTAACTTTGAGGCCCAGCTGCAAGTACCTGAAAGCTATGCAAATGAACTTGGCCTCGGGATGGAAGTTGAATTGTTACTAGGTGCAAGAAAAGTAACCGGTACGCTCTCTGCAATTTCGCCAGAGGTAAATAACCGCGAGGTTACAACCCGAGTAAGATTTAATAAAGCACTCTCAGGCATTCGCCAAAACCAGCGATTGACCGCACGCATCCTATTAGAGAACCGTGACAACGTTTTACAAGTTAAACGCGGTGCATTTATGCAACAAGGCGGAACGCAAGTTTACAAAGTAACAGGTGATACAGCCCAACGAGTAGACATTGCTATCGGTGCAACCAGTATAAATGCCATTGAGTTAATTACCGGTGTCGAGCCTGGTGACGAACTTATTATTTCAAGTTATGACAACTTTAAAGACGCATCAACATTATTACTTCGTTAACAGCGACAACTAATTAAGAACGAATAAAAAGGATAAGCACATGCTAAAAATGAACAACATTAGTAAAATATACCAAACCGAAATGGTACAAACTCATGCTTTACGCGACTTCAGCTTACAAGTGGATGAAGGTGAATTCATTGCAGTAACAGGCCCTAGCGGCTCAGGTAAAACCACCTTTTTAAATATAGCAGGCATGTTAGAGCCATTCTCTGAAGGTGAATATTTACTAGACGGTATAGATGTAGGTAAATTAAACGATAATCAACGGGCTGATGTTCGCAATCAAAAAATTGGCTTTATCTTCCAAGGGTTCAATTTGATCCCCGACCTTAATTTATTCGAAAACATTGAAGTACCACTGCGTTACAGAGGCATTAAAGCCAATGAACGTAAACGTCGTATAGAACAATGCCTTGAACAAGTTGGCCTTGCATCACGCGCTAAGCACTTACCACAGCAGTTATCTGGTGGCCAACAACAACGCGTGGCGATTGCCCGCGCACTTGCGGGTGAACCTCGCTTTTTATTAGCGGATGAACCAACTGGTAATCTTGATAGCTTAATGGCACGCCAAGTGATGGAGTTACTTGAGCAAATAAATCGTGACGGCGCCACCATTGTGATGGTGACCCACGATCCAGAACTTGCCCGTCGTGCACCACGTAACATTCAAGTGGTTGACGGCCAACTGGCTGACTTTACCTTGTATCAAGGTACACAAACGATTAAAAGCGCTGCAGGAGCATAAGCCATGCTATTACATTACCTCGATTTAAGTTGGCGTAGCTTTAAACGCACGCCACTAGTAAGTGCACTCATGGTGCTGGCGATTGCCATTGGTATCGGCATAACCATGACCAGTTTAAGTGTTTATCACATGATGTCGGCAGACCCCATCCCACATAAGAGCAGTCAATTGTATTATGTACAGCTGCAAACCATGGATGAAGGCCATACTTGGTGGACGGGTGACGATATTCCTATGCAACTGACTTATCAAGATGCAGAAAATTTATACAACGCCCCTATTACTGACAAAAAAGTGGCCATGATGCGCACAGGATTTTCGGTGTATTTAGACTCGGATGAAGTGAAGCCGTTTATTAGCAACGCCCGCATGACCACACCTGATTTTTTTAACATGTTTGATGTGTCGTTTCTTTATGGCGGTGTTTGGAGTGAGCAACAAGAACAATCTGCAGCCCCTGTTGTGGTGATTTCAAAAGAGCTGAACGATAAGTTGTTTGCG
The DNA here is from genome assembly GCF_030408095.1 of Pseudoalteromonas sp. APC 3893. NCBI lineage: Bacteria > Pseudomonadati > Pseudomonadota > Gammaproteobacteria > Alteromonadales > Pseudoalteromonadaceae > Pseudoalteromonas > Pseudoalteromonas sp. APC 3893. The sequence goes on along the minus strand of NZ_JASDCD010000019.1, from coordinate 18,008 downwards.
GGTGAAAACTCAATTGGTAAGCTAGTTTATCTCGATGACGATAGCTATCAAGTTGTTGGCGTGATTAATGACTGGCCCTTAAACCTAAAATTTTATGACTTAAATAATGGTGCGTTTAATAAAGTAGAAGATTTATTTTTACCCTTTAGTTTAATCAAAGCAAAAGAGCTTACTAGCTGGGGCAATAGCAATGGCTGGAAACATGAAAACATAAATAGCTTTGCCGATAGACTGCAATCGGAAATAGTGTGGATCCAATTTTGGGCACAGCTTGATACACCAGAGCAAAAAACAGCATACGGTAATTACCTCACATCTTACATTGAAGAGCAAAAAAAACGAGGTCGCTTCACCCGCGAAAAGCCTGAATATAGCCTGCGTGATGTAAATCAATGGATGGAGTACAACAATGTGGTCAGTGAAGATAATAAAATACTGGTTGGTCTAAGCTTTATGTTTTTAGCGGTGTGTTTAGCCAATATTTTAGGGCTACTTCTTGCCAAATTTTTACGCCGCGCACCTGAGGTGGGTGTACGCCGAGCACTTGGAGCCAGTAAACGACAAATTTTTCTTCAGCATTTAGTTGAAGTAGCCATGCTTGGTTTTATTGGTGGTTTGCTCGGTATTGTACTTGCACAAATAGGTCTATTTGGCGTAAGACAAAGCTACAATTACTACGCTAATCTCGCCACAATGGATTTAACCATGTTATTGAGTGCACCCGTTATCGCGATAACAACATGCATTATTGCTGGGCTATACCCTGCATGGCTAGTATGTAAAACCAACCCTGCTATTTATCTTAAGAGCCAATAAGGAGCCACTCATGTTAGAAATAAAACCGATATTTCATGCCCTTTGCCGCTCAAAGGTAGGCGCAGTACTGTTATTGATCCAAATTGCGATTACCACTGCCATAGTCAGCAATGCCGCATTTATCATTCAAGATAGAATTGCTTTTTTGAATCAAGAAACCGGTTATCCAGAGCAAGACTTGTTTAAGTTCAATGTGATGACTTTTGGTAAAGATGTAGATTTAAGCCAGCAGTTTGAACTGGACGAAGCCATGTTAAGGGCTCTACCTGGGGTTGAAAGTGCCGCGCAAAGTAGCAGTATTCCGTTATCTGGTAGCGGCAGTGCCGCTGGCTTTAACTTAAAACCAGCACCACAAGAAAGTAGAAGTGTGCGCACTGCTTACTTTTTTATTGATGAGCACGGCCTTGACACATACGGCGTAAAATTGATTTCAGGGCGTAATTTTAGTGAAGATGAAGTACTCATCACTAATTCACCGACAGATAGAACAACTAACGTCACTGTCATTACCGAAGCGTTAGCCAATGAGTTATTTCCTGAAAGTGATGCCCTAGGAAAAACCATTTATTTTGGTGACTTGCCACTAAAGATCATCGGTATCACAGCACCAATGAAAGGCCCTTGGTTAAAAGACTCTCACCCCAATAATGTTGCGCTTATTCCGTATATTCAAAGCAGAACTTATGCCCAATTTGCTGTAAGAGCAAAGCCCGGACAACGTGCTGCTGTAATGAAAGATATTGAAAGCCTGATGCTTAAAAATTACAGCAAACGCGTAATTAATAATATTAGAGGGCTCGATGAGTTGAAAGATGAATATATGGCTGCGGATAAACTTATGATGCGTATGCTGATTGTGCTTATCACTATTTTAGTGCTGGTAACTGCATTAGGTATCTTTGGTTTAACCTTGTTTAATATCAGTAAACGGACTAAACAAATAGGTACTCGGCGTGCTCTTGGAGCGAGAAAGTCAGCCATTATTAATTACTTTTTAGTTGAGAATGCCTTGATCTGTAGTGTTGGCTTATTTTTAGGTGTAATTGCAGCACTATTGCTTGGTCAAATGTTAATGCAACATTTTTCTATTGCTGCTTTACCACCGAGCTATATTGCGATTACTGCTGTGATGGTGTTTTTCATGAGCCTACTTGCAGTATTAGGGCCCGCTAAACGCGCTGCTAATATTTCGCCGAGTATCGCAACTAGAACAATATAAAGCTGCTCCCAACCTATGCTACACTGGGTTAACACGGTGTAGCATTTTCACTGATTACTTAATAAAAACAGCGATTAAACACACATGGAAAAAATACTTATCGTTGATGATAACCCTGCCGTTTTACAGGCCTTATCATTACTGCTCGAGATACATGATTTTGCAGTGGTCACCGCCTCTACCCCATTTGAAGCGCTACAAGTAGTACAATACCAACGTATCTCTTTAGTGATCCAAGATATGAATTTCACCGCTGATACAACTTCAGGTGAAGAGGGCAAAGCGCTCTTTTATCAATTACGCACAATTAACCCCCACCTACCCATTATTTTGATCACCGCATGGACAGAGCTTGAGACTGCCATTGAGTTAGTAAAAGCGGGCGCTGCAGATTACTTACCAAAGCCATGGGATGATGTAAAACTGCTGACTTGCGTGAATAATTTAGTCGAACTGGGTAAAGCAAAGCAGCAAAATGCGACCTATGAACGCCACCAGCAAGAGCGGAATGCCAGCTTAAGCAGTGCTGACTTAGTTGGCTTGATTTATAAAAGCACCGCCATGGAACGTATTTTAACTATGGCTATTCAAGTAGCAAAGTCTGATGCATCAGTGCTGATCACAGGCCCAAACGGCAGCGGTAAAGAGCGCATAGCCCAAATCATTCAAGCTAACTCTTTACTGAGTACCCAGCCATTTATTACTGTTAATGCAGGCGCCCTGCCCCATGAGCTTATTGAAGCAGAGCTATTTGGCGCAGAGGCCGGCGCTTATACGGGTATCACTAAGCAGCGAATTGGCCGTTTTGAGGCCGCAGATGGCGGCACCTTATTTTTAGATGAAATTGGCAACTTACCGCTTTCAGGCCAAATGAAGTTATTACGAGTATTACAAACTGGTGAATTTGAACGCTTAGGCTCAACGGTTACTCGTAAAGTAAAAGTGCGGGTGATCTCTGCCACCAACGAAGATTTACATTCAGCTATCAAAGTGGGTAAATTTAGAGAGGATTTATATTATCGGCTCAATGTTATCGAGCTTAACTTACCCAGCCTAGCTGAAAGACCTGATGATATATTGCCACTTGCTCAGCATTTTTTAAATAACCGAGAGTTAACACTCGATACTGAGCACGCACTGTTAGCGCACAGTTGGCCGGGCAATGTCCGTGAACTTGAAAATGCCTGTAAACGCGCAGCCGTGCTTAAGCCATCGGGTACTATTAACTTATCTGACTTTGCGCTGCAAACCAGCAAAGCGCAAAGTACAACTACGGCAACATCAACGCAAGAAATCACTAAGCAAGAGATTGAAGACGCGATGCATCGTCATCAAGGTGTTATTGCCAAAGTTGCCAGACAATTTAGTATGAGTCGACAAGCATTATACCGTCGTTTGCAAAAGTTTGAGATTGATTATTAATGACCAGTAACCGCATCAATTTAACTATCACCCAACAGTTAATCATAATTAGTGCAGTAGCTGCTTTAGTGCCTGTGTGGTTTATAAGTTGGCTAACCCAACTTTCTTGGCAATGGGTTGTCAGTGTCAGTGCTATTAGCATTTTGATCAGTGGCTATCTAGCCCTGCGATTAGCTAAACCACTCGTTCAAGGTGTACAGTCTTTAGAGACGGGACTGCTCAATTTTAAAGATGGCGAACTGTCGTCACTGCTTGCCTACAAAGCGAATAACGAAGTCGGCAAATTATGCCAACTGTACAACCAAACAGCAAAGCAGTTACGCCAAGAAAAACAGTGGATTTATCAACGTGAATTAATGTTAGATAAAGTATTACAAAGCTCACCGCAAGCGGTTATTTTAAAAAACGATCAAGGCTTTATCGTTTACAGTAACCACAGTGCCAGGGACTTACTCAATGCTAAAAGTTCACTTGAAGGTAGTCAATTTTCAACGTTGTTTGTTGATGTTCATCCGCAGTTAGTTAACGCTCTTGAGCGCGGAGTAGACGGTTTATTTACCCTTGATAATCAGCAACAAGAATCACAAACGTGGCATTTAGCCACTGGCAAACTGTTACTCAACAACCAGTACCATACTTTATACGTGTTTAAACAATTAACCCGCGAATTAAGCCGGCAAGAAGTGGAAGTCTGGAAAAAAGTGATACGTATAATCAGTCACGAGCTTAATAATTCCCTTGGGCCTATGTCCTCCATGTTACACAGTGGAAAAATTCTCAGCGAAAAAGTCGATGAACCAAGACTTAGTCGCGTATTTTCAACAATTGAAGAGCGCATTAAACATTTAAACGAATTTGTTCAAGGGTATGGTAAGTTTGCCAAACTACCCACCCCACAACTTACTCGCATTAATTGGCCACAGCTATTAAAACAATTACAGAATCAATGGGCATTTTGTTTAAATGCACACGCTGATGTAACTACCTATGCCGATCACACACAAATCGAGCAACTGTTAATCAACTTATTGAAAAACGCCCATGAGTCAGAATCAAACATTGAGCAGATAAGCGTGAACTTGTCACAAGATGCAAATTGTACGCGAATAACAATTAGCGATCAGGGTAAAGGAATGAGTGAACAAGTGATGGCAAATGCCTTGATCCCATTTTATTCCACTAAAGCGACAGGCAGCGGCTTAGGACTGGCACTATGCCGTGAAATAGTTGAGGCACATCATGGTCAAATTAGCTTACATAATCAGCCTAATGGCGGTCTCAGTGTGCATGTAGTTCTGCCAAATAAGCAATAAAAAAGGCCGCAATTTAGTGCGGCCTTTAAACATTCGCGAGAAGGTTATTCTGCGTCTGCTTCTTTATATTTTGCAGCTGTTTCAGTGATCAATGGTTGTAATTCACCACGTTGAAACATTTCGATGATAATGTCACAACCACCGATTAACTCGCCTTCAACCCATAGTTGTGGGAATGTTGGCCAGTTAGCGTATGCTGGAAGTTCAGCACGGATATCAGGGTTGAGTAAAATATCAACATAAGCAAACGGTTCACCGCATGACATAAGTGCTTGAGATGCTTGTGAAGAAAAACCACAATTTGGTAACTTAGGCGATCCTTTCATATAAAGGATAATTGGATTTTCAGAAATTTGCTGTTTAATTTTATCAATGGTTTCCATCTACAACCTCAAAGTGACGATAGCTGAACATATTCATGGCTTGAAAAATTTTCATTTAGCCTCATATATGTATCTTAAAGTGGGCAAATAAAGCCACAATCGAAATAGTCTTGCATTTGCAACGCTGTTTGGCATTGCTGTTTGCTAAAACTTGAGTAAAATACTCAACAATTATAGTAACACTATAATCCCATTTGGTATAGGTAACTACCCTGTTTGTGCAGGTATTAACTATTACTATTTGGACTATCAACCAAAAGAAGATGGAGATAAAAAATGGCATTTGAACTACCGTCACTACCCTATGCAATTGATGCACTTGAGCCACATATTTCACAAGAAACTTTAGAGTTTCACCATGGTAAGCACCACAACACTTACGTGACTAAACTTAACGGTTTGATCCCAGGTACTGAATTTGAAGGCAAATCACTTGAAGAAATCGTATGTTCTTCAACTGGTGGCGTATTTAACAACGCTGCACAAATTTGGAACCATACTTTCTACTGGAACAGCCTATCTCCAAACGGCGGTGGTGAAGCAACGGGCGCGGTTGCTGATGCTATCAACGCAAAATGGGGTTCATTCGACGCATTTAAAGATGCATTAAATGATAAAGCAGTAAACAACTTCGGTTCAAGCTGGACGTGGTTAGTAAAACTTGCTGATGGCACATTAGACATCGTAAATACGTCTAACGCTGCAACTCCACTTACTGACGAAGGTGTTACACCTATCCTAACTGTTGATTTGTGGGAACACGCTTACTACATTGATTACCGTAACGTGCGTCCAGACTACCTAAAAGGTTTTTGGTCACTTGTTAACTGGGAATTCGCGAACGCAAACTTCGCATAATTAACTTAGCAGTTAGTTAAAAATTGATAGAAAGACGCTACGGCGTCTTTTTTTATGCCTGGCATTTATGTGTCACACGCACTCATAACTAAATCTTATCACTGTGAGAATATTTCAATTAAATTCTTAATTTTATTGCGCAAAGAATCAAAATCGTGACTACCCTTAACTTAACCTTTGCTTTTTTCTTTCATTCAAAACTGGTTTTTTTAGCGGGTTTTCGGAGGTTTCTACTATGAGTATATTTGAGCATTATCAATCACGATACGAAGCAGCAAAAGAAGAAGAGTACAGTATCGAAGAATTTCTCGATATTTGTAAAAAAGACAAAGCAGCTTACGCCAGCGCCCCTGAACGATTACTCATGGCTATTGGTGAGCCACAAATGGTTGATACTTCAACCGATGCTCGGTTAAGCCGATTATTTTCCAATCGCGTTGTTGCACGTTACCCCGCCTTTAATGATTTTTATGGTATGGAAGATGCCATAGAACAAATAGTATCTTATCTGAAACACGCCGCACAAGGCTTAGAAGAATGTAAGCAAGTACTGTATTTACTTGGTCCAGTCGGGGGCGGTAAGTCTTCGATTGCTGAAAAGCTAAAGTACTTAATGCAACAGGTACCCATTTATTCAATTAAAGGCTCGCCGGTGAACGATCACCCTTTGGCACTTTTTGATGCTAACGAAGATGCCGAGCTACTAGAGAAAGAATATGGTATTAAACCACGTTATTTAAAAACCATTATGTCCCCATGGGCAACTAAACGACTGCATGAATTTAATGGTGATATTAGCCAGTTTAGAGTTGTAAAACGCTACCCTTCAATTTTAAATCAAATTGCCATTGCAAAAACTGAACCCGGCGATGAAAACAACCAAGATATCTCTGCCCTGGTAGGTAAAGTGGATATTCGTCAGTTGGAGCATTTTGCCCAAAGCGATCCAGATGCTTACGCATATTCAGGCTCATTGTGCCTTGCGAATCAAGGCTTGATGGAATTTGTTGAGATGTTTAAAGCGCCTATTAAAGTGCTGCATCCACTTTTAACAGCAACCCAAGAAGGTAACTACAACGGCACCGAAGGCATCAGTGCCCTGCCCTTCAATGGGATGATTTTAGCCCATTCAAATGAATCAGAATGGCAAACCTTTAAAAATAATAAAAATAACGAAGCATTCTTAGACCGTGTGTATATCGTTAAAGTCCCTTACTGTTTACGTGTTTCTGAAGAAATAAAGATTTATGACAAACTCCTTGAGCACAGTGAGCTCTACAATGCTCCATGTGCGCCAGGGACACTCGAAACATTAGCTAAATTCACCACCTTATCGCGCCTAAAAGAGCCAGAAAATTCAAGCATTTATTCGAAAATGCGAGTCTATGACGGGGAGAGCCTCAAAGACACCGATCCTAAAGCCAAATCATATCAAGAATACCGTGATTATGCCGGCGTAGACGAAGGCATGACTGGGCTGTCTACCCGCTTTGCGTTTAAGATTTTATCTCGGGTATTTAATTTTGACACCCTTGAAGTAGCAGCCAACCCGGTGCATTTATTTTACGTACTTGAACAACAAATAGAACGCGAGCAATTTTCTGCTGATGTTGAAGAGCGCTACCTGAGTCATCTAAAAGGTTACCTTATACCTCAATATGTAGAGTTTATCGGTAAAGAGCTGCAAACCGCATATTTAGAATCATACTCTGAATATGGCCAAAACATTTTCGACCGTTATGTCACTTATGCAGACTTTTGGATTCAAGATCAAGAGTACCGCGACCCTGACACCGGCCAGTTATTTGACCGTGCAGCACTTAATGCGGAACTTGAAAAAATTGAAAAGCCTGCTGGTATTTCCAACCCGAAAGATTTTAGAAACGAAATAGTGAACTTTGTATTACGAGCACGGGCTCATAATAACGGTAAAAACCCCTTGTGGACCAGTTACGAAAAACTGCGCACCGTGATTGAGAAAAAAATGTTCTCAAATACCGAAGAGTTACTACCGGTTATTTCGTTTAATGCTAAAACATCCGCAGAAGATCAGAAAAAACACGAAGATTTTGTTAACCGTATGGTCGAAAAAGGCTACACCCAAAAACAAGTTCGCTTGCTATCAGAGTGGTACTTACGCGTTCGTAAATCACAGTAGTTAGTGACTGATGTACTTTTAGGGGGTCTCTATGGCGCACTTTATAGACCGTCGCCTGAACGGTAAAAACAAGAGCACGTTAAATCGTCAACGGTTTATCAGGCGTTATAAAAAGCAAATAAAAGAAGCGGTGTCTGATGCGATTAACAAACGCAGTGTGACTGACACAAGCAGCGGAGAAAGCATATCTATTCCGCAACGAGATATTAGTGAGCCTATTTTTCATCAAGGCAAAGGCGGTGATAGAGAACAAATACACCCAGGTAACGATCAATTCTCTACCGGTGATAAAATACAACGCCCACAAGGGGGGCAAGGTGGTGGCGCCGGTGAAGGCGAAGCAAGTGACTCTGGCGAAGGTCAAGATGACTTTGTTTTTTCAATATCAAAAGATGAATACCTAGACTTACTGTTTGAAGATTTAGAGCTGCCCAATTTACAGCAAAACCAGCTTGATAAATTAGTGAAAATGAAAACCCACCGTGCTGGTTTTTGTAGCGATGGTATGCCTAGTAATATTGACATTGTTCGATCATTACAAGGCTCCTTAGCTAGGCGTGTTGCCATGAGTGCTAGCAAGAAACGTCGCTTAAACGAGCTCAATGAACAACTTGCCATACTGCTCGCAGAAGCAGAGCCTGATTTAGCTGCAATAACTTTGCTGGAACAAGAAATTGCGCAATTAGAACTGCAAATAAAAGCGGTGCCTTTTATAGATAATTACGATTTGCGTTTTCGTAACTATGAAAAACAGCCTCACCCCACCAGCAAAGCCGTGATGTTTTGCATTATGGATGTGTCAGGCTCAATGGATCAAGCAACGAAAGATATGGCTAAACGGTTTTATATTTTACTTTATCAATTTTTAACCCGTAGCTATAAAGATATTGAAGTGGTCTATATTCGCCATCATACCCAAGCAAAAGAGGTGGACGAGCAAGAATTTTTTTACTCCCAAGAAACCGGCGGCACCATTGTTTCAAGTGCGCTGAAGTTAATGAACGAGATTATTAAAGAACGCTACAACGCGTCGCAGTGGAACATATACGCAGCGCAAGCATCCGATGGTGATAATTGGGCTGATGATTCACCCCAATGCTCTGAACTATTACGCAATAAGTTACTTGATGATGTACGGTATTACGCTTATATCGAAATCACCACCCGTGCACACCAAAGTCTTTGGCGAGAATATCAAAACATTTGCCAAAGTCATGACAATTTTGCCATGCAGCATATTAAAACGGTTGGAGACATTTACCCTATTTTCCGCGAGCTATTTAAGAAAAGTCGTCAACATCAGGGTGCAGCGTAAGATTCGCAACGAGGTATTTATATGACCGATAAACGAATAAGTGATGGTCCTGATTGGACATTTGATTTATTACAACAATACCAAGATGAGATTGCTCGCGTTGCCGAGCATTATCGCCTAGATACTTACCCAAACCAAATTGAAGTGATCACCGCAGAACAAATGATGGACGCATATTCAAGCGTTGGTATGCCAATTGGTTACAGTCATTGGTCATACGGGAAAAAGTTTATTCAAACCGAGCAAAACTACAAGCGCGGGCAAATGGGCCTTGCCTATGAAATTGTTATTAACTCAGACCCTTGTATTGCCTATTTAATGGAAGAAAACACCCTTCCCATGCAAGCGTTGGTAATGGCTCACGCTTGTTACGGCCATAACTCATTTTTTAAAGGCAATTACTTATTCAAAACATGGACTGATGCCAGCTCTATTATCGACTATTTATTATTTGCCAAAAACTATATCGCGCGCTGTGAAGAAAAGTATGGCATAGATGATGTAGAAAACCTTATTGATTCATGCCACGCCTTAATGAACTACGGCGTTGACAGATATAAACGTCCTCAGCAAATTTCACTTTTTGAGGAGCAAAAGCGCCAGCAAGAGCGTGAAGAATATATGCAATCTCAAGTCAATGAGCTATGGCGTACAATTCCAACACATCAGCAGGAAACAAAAAAGCGAGAGCAACACTTTCCTTCAGAGCCACAAGAAAACATTTTGTATTTCATTGAGAAAAACGCGCCATTATTAGAGTCATGGCAGCGGGAAATTATTCGTATTGTACGCAAAATATCGCAATACTTTTACCCGCAAAAGCAAACTCAAGTCATGAACGAAGGTTGGGCGACATTTTGGCATTACACTATTTTGAATCACTTATATGATGAAGGTAAGCTTACAGATTCATTTATGTTGGAATTTTTGCAAAGCCATACCAATGTGGTTTATCAACCGCCCTATAACAGCCAGTATTACTCAGGTATTAATCCCTATGCACTTGGCTTTAAGATGATGGTTGATATTCGCCGCATTTGTGAGAACCCCACTGAAGAAGACAAACAATGGTTTCCTGAATATGCCGGAAGTAATTGGCTGGATACACTGCATTTTGCAATGCAAAACTTTAAAGATGAAAGCTTTATTAGCCAGTTTTTATCTCCTAAACTGATTCGAGATTTTAAACTCTTTACCATTATTGATCATGAAAAAGACCCGACCTTAGAAGTGGGCGCGATACATGATGACAGTGGCTATCACAAAGTGCGTGAAGCATTATCTGCACAATATAATTTGAGTAATCTTGAACCAAATATACAGGTTTATGATGTAGATGTTCGTGGTGATCGCTCATTAACTCTGCGCTATGTTCCACATAAAAACATTCCGCTAGCAAAATCGCAAGATGAAGTGTTGAAACACCTTTATAGACTATGGGGATTTAAAGTTAAATTAGAGCAGCAATCAGGAACTGGTGATGTGAGCATCCTTGGCCAGTGCCCGTTAGATGACTCGAGACACAGCACAGAATAAAAATGACGCCAATGCGTCATTTTTCTTTATAAATTTTTGTAATCAGTAATGCAGTTTCGGCCATTATCTTTAGACGCATATAGAGCTTTGTCAGCGGCTTCAATCCACTTTTCATAACGTTCAAAACTCTCATCAAAACTAGCATAGCCAATACTCACCGTCATTTTGATTTGTTGTCCATCAAAGTAAACAGATGAGTTTTCAATTAAGCTACGCAGCCTTTCGGCAAAAGTCTCAGCACCTACTTTATCACTATCAAGTAGAATTACAGCGAACTCTTCGCCACCATAACGTCCTGCTATATCGGTTTCTCTGAGGGTTTTACGTAGTAAGTCTGCAATATGGCGTAATGCTTCATCGCCGCAGCGGTGACCATATTCATCATTGATTTTCTTAAAGTGATCGATATCAAACATCAATAAAGTACATATACCTGAATTGCGTTTTATGCGTAAAAACTCTTGCCGTAATGTGTTCTCCCAATGGCCGCGGTTATTCAGTTGGGTTAATGCATCGGTTTGGCTCATTTGTTCAAGCTTGCGGTTAACCTCTTCTAACTCTTTTTTATTTACCGCTTCATCCGTTACATCATAAAGAATGACGCAAATATGGCTTACCTCCCCCATGGTATTTGAAAGTGGAATAAAAGTCGCATTTTGATACATATGATCCGCTTTACCTGTGATTGGCCGGTAGTTTTTGAAGCGAAAAATATACGGCTGTTGCTCCCAAATAGTGAATGAGCGATTCTTTAAAATAAATACGGATTCTGACTTACTACGGAACCACTTTTCATCGATAGAGGGAAATAAATCAAATAAATCTTTATCTTTGACCGCACTCGGCAACATACCCGAGTGATTTTCCATAAAGCCATTCCAAATACACACTTTATAGTCACGGTCGAGCACCACTAAACCGACATCGACGGTGTTAAACATATCCATTAACCAATGGATTTCATTCATGTTAAAATCAGCTGCTGGCATAATGTTAGTCTTCTAGTAGGTAAGCAACTTTGTATTTCAAAGTTTTAAGTGAATCTTCGGTAAATAACAGCATAAGGTCACAGTTAATATTGTGATTTTCAATACCGTAGCTTATCTCTATTGCTAAAGTACGTTGCCAGCGGGATTTATTCGCCCTTACTAAATCTGATACATCACAATGTTGGCCTAATACTACGGGGTGGCCTTGGCTAAATGTCATGTCTAATTGGCGCGATAGACCCGTTAAAATGGCGCCAATTAAGATATTACTGATATCCATTAATAGCTCAAGCTCAACTTTATTATTTAGCTCACCTTGGTAATTCATTAGTGAAGCAATTTCTTTAAAGCTTGAATCATTTAATAATAAAAGAGCTTCACCAGATACACCACCACCGATAAAGCCTTGGCATACCCCAGAAGTACTTGCGTTAGCATCAATGGAGCGTAGCGCCATATCAAGCTCATTAACTTCAAGAATATTCACATTAGGGATGGGTAACTCAACAAACACATTAAGAAGACGGGCAAGTAAGTCCCCTGCCTGTCCCATAGCGACGTTGGTTAACTCTTGATAGATATCTCTCACATCAGGATCAACCTGCTCACCAAGCTGATGAGCAAGGCGCTCTCGCATCGCTTTATCTTTAATACCGTGATGCTCAATGATGTCGGCAAGTTTTTGCGCGTCGCAAGGCTTTTGAATAAAATCAATGGCCCCTAAGTCAAGCACGCGTTGGTGTGCGTTGGGCTGAATATCACCTGAAACAACGACCGTTAATACCGACAGAGATTGCTGCTGAATAGCTTGCAGTACTTCGTAGCCATCCATTTGCGGCATGTTTAAGTCAAGAAACAGTATTTCTGGCTGAATCGCTTTAATTTGTTCAATACAGTGAACACCATCCTCGGCAAACTCAACTTTGATATCCCAATCATCAGGTAACGAACGTGCCAATTGGCGTCGCGCTAGCTTTGAGTCATCACAAATTAGTACCGATGTTGACATAACTTCTCTCTGTTGTTTCAGTTGTATAAGGCAAAGCCTACAACTTTTCTTTATTATTATTTGTCAGCTAATAAACATTTATTACTGCATTATGTTAATCAATGTAACCTAGATTTACAATTTTAAATTAGCGTAAAACCTTGGTGCACTGTGTTGATTATAATACACTGAGTGCAATTGCGTTAATTCTAAAGGAAATACCTTATGCTTCGTTTAATCACTTTTGCGTTATGTACGTTTTGTTCAGCGACTTTTGCGGCTAATATAGCTGAAAATAGCTTAGATGCAGGTAAAGTTTCTGCTCAGTCAAAACCAATTACACTACTTGGTACTGGGGTTGAAGTTTCGCAACAAGCGCCTAATTTTAAAGTTGTCAATGACTCTTTCTCACCAATCACATTAAATGACTATAAAGGTCAGGCTGTACTCATTAGTGTAGTGCCAAGCCTAGATACTGGAGTGTGTAGTATTCAAACTAAACATTTCAACGAAAAAGTGGCCGAGAAGTTTCCAAATATAGTGATGCTTACTATCAGTGTGGATTTACCGTTTGCACAAAAGCGTTTTTGCAAAGCCGAGAATATAGATAAAATTACCGCTTTATCTGATTCAGTATGGCGTGACTTTGGTCAAAATTATGGGTTGATCATTAAAGATATGGGACTTCTTACCCGTGCAGTATTTGTTTTAAACAGTGAACATAAAATTGTGTATAAGCAGCTTGTTGATGATTTATCAAAAGAGCCTAACTATGATGCTGTGATCAACGCAATGAACGCGCTTTAAGCCACCATGGTTTACTAAAATAGTAAAGATAGAAAAAAACCGCCAAATTTGGCGGTTTTTACTTTAGACGTTTATTAGCCTAACAATTCACCAAGCTGTTGACTTACCGCTTCAACTGCTTGAGTACCATCTAATTTATGATACTGGGTGTTACCCGCTTTCGCTTCTGCTTGATAATAATCAACCAATGGCATTGTTTGCTCATGGTATATACCTAAACGTTTACGAACTGTTTCTTCAGTATCATCGGCGCGGATAATTAAATCTTCACCTGTTACGTCATCTTTACCTTCCACTTTTGGCGGATTATAAACAACGTGGTAAACGCGACCAGAGCCAGGGTGAACTCGGCGTCCGCCCATACGTTCAACAATGATTTCATCAGCTACGTCAAACTCAATAACGTGATCAACCACTACGCCATTTTCTTTCATCGCGTCAGCTTGAGGGATCGTACGAGGGAAACCATCTAATAAGAAGCCTTTTTCACAGTCATCTTTGGCGATGCGCTCTTTTACTAGACCAATGATGATATCATCAGAAATTAACTGACCCGCATCCATTACTTTTTTAGCTTCTAAACCCAGTGGCGTGCCTTCTTTAATCGCTGCACGTAACATATCACCAGTAGAGATTTGCGGAATACCGTATTTGTCCATCAAAAACTGAGCTTGAGTGCCTTTACCTGCACCCGGCGCGCCCAAAAGAATAATGCGCATATCATTGTCCTCGGTTGATACCAAACTGAAAAAGCAGTTCAGTAATATTTATTTTTAAAGCCTGAATTCTTCCATAAGCGCTACAGATACTCAAGCAACTTATACTAATTAACTAGCCGTAGAATGCAAAAAAGGGACTTTCGCCCCTTTTTCAATCAAATGCTTAATTTAGCAATTATTTACTCATATCTAGCATTAATTTATTTAAACGAGTTACAAAACCCGCAGGGTCTTTTAATGTACCACGTTCAGCAAGCAATGCTTGGTCAAGCAGTACATGTGACCACTGGCCAAACTTATCTTCATCTTGCTCAACATTTAAATGCTTAACAAGTTGATGCTCAGGGTTTAGCTCAAAAATTGGTTTTGCTTCAGGAGCCGCTTGACCTACCGATTCCATCAGCTTTTGCATTTGTGAACTCATATCGTTGTCATCCGCAACAACACACGCTGGTGAGTCTGTTAAGCGATGTGTGAAGCGTACGTCTTTCACGCTATCACCCAGTGCTGTTTTAATACGCTCAACTAAGCCTTCTACTTCTTTCTCTGACTCTTCTTGCGCTTTCTTCGTTTCTTCATCATCCAAGTTACCTAGGTCAAGATCGCCTCGGGTAATTGATTTAAACGGTTTTTCAGAAAACTCTGTTAAGTGGCTCATCATCCACTCATCAACACGGTCACTCATTAATAATACTTCGATACCTTTCTTACGGAAGATCTCTAAGTGTGGTGAGCTTTTAGCCGCAGTGAATGAATCAGCTACTACATAGTAAATCGCATCTTGCTCTTCGTTCATACGTTCGATGTATTGCTCTAATGAAACACTTTGAGCTTCTTCATCTGTATGTGTTGAAGAAAAACGTAGTAATTTAGCAATCGCTTCTTTGTTGGTCGCATCTTCAGCCGGACCTTCTTTCATTACTTGGCCAAATTCATTCCAAAATGTTTGGTAGTCATCAGCTTTGTTTTTCGCCATGCGTTCAAGCATTTTTAAAATACGTGAAGTACATCCTTTGCGAATAGCTTGTGTCACTTTGTTATCTTGTAAGATTTCACGCGATACATTCAGCGGTAAATCGTTTGAATCTAGTAAACCTTTTACGAAGCGTAAGTAGCTTGGCATAAACTGCTCAGCGTCATCCATTACAAAGACACGTTGTACGTAAAGTTTTAAGCCACTTTGACGCTCACGGTTCCATAAATCGAAAGGCGCTTTTTTAGGGATATAAAGCAGGCTTGTGTACTCAGTCTTACCTTCAACTTTATTGTGACCCCAACTTAGCGGCTCTTCCCAGTCATGACTTACATGCTTATAGAACTCTTTGTATTCATCTTCTGATATTTCAGACTTATCACGCGTCCAAAGTGCTGTAGCGCGGTTAATGCTTTCCCACTCACCTGGAACAGCTGGGATTTTCTCACCATCTTCACCTTCAGACTCAGGTACTTCTGCTTTATACATTTGTACCGGTGTAGAAATGTGATCCGAGTATTTAGTGACAATGCTACGCAAACGCCACTCATCAGCAAACTCGGCTTCGTCTTCACGCAGGTGCAGAATAATGTCTGTACCACGGCCTTCTTTTTCAATCTCTTCTAGGGTGTATTCGCCTTCACCTTGTGATTGCCATTCAACACCTTTTTCTTCGCCAGCTTTACGAGTGCGAACTGTCACTAAATCAGCCACAATAAAAGCTGAGTAAAAACCAACACCAAATTGACCAATCAACTGCGAATCTTTGCTTTGGTCACCAGTTAGATTTTTGAAAAACTCAGCAGTGCCTGACTTTGCAATAGTACCCAATGAGCTGATAACTTCATCACGGGTCATACCGATACCGTTATCTGAAATTGTCACTGTTTTTGCATCTTTATCAGCACTGATACGAACACGTAAATCCGCATCACCTTGGTATAAGTCACCATTTGAAAGCGCTAAAAAGCGTAACTTGTCAGCCGCATCTGAGGCATTCGACACAAGCTCACGTAAAAATATTTCTTTATTTGAATAAAGCGAATGGATCATTAGGTTTAATAAGCGACCTGTATCTGACCCAAACTCATGTTTTGTGATGTTTTTTTCTTCTGACATAATATTACCCTATACTTTCTGGTACACAAGTTGGTACACAATCAAATTTGCTCTAGTAGCATGGCTTAGAATATTGTGTCCATAGTCGAACAATTCAAGAGTAAAAAAAGAATAAATTTGGGCTTCCATTTTAACCATTACCAAAGCTGTAAACCTGTTTACATTCATTTGCAAAAGAAATTAAATAATGTAATTCACAGGAAAAAATTACGGAGTGAAATTTCACAAATTAAAATTGCTGCTTTCGAATATGAGCGAATTAAAAATGAACTGAAAGAGGAGATGCTTTTTTCTCTATAAACGATAAGTCTAAAATAATTGATGCTAATGAACGTTTTTGTACTGTATTAGGGTATTCATATGAAGAAATAATTAATCGCTCTTTTGATGAAATCTTATTAAAAAATCAGTGAATAAAAAACATAGTAAGGCGATTTGAGTTTAGTTTAGACGGTGTTATTTTAGATGCAAATGATAACTTCTTGAATGGTGTGAAATATAGCCGAGCTCAACTAGTTGGTAAACACCATGGGATTTTTTCTCGCCTAATGAAGTTAACCTAAAGTACCCCCAGAATTAGCCTTTATATATCAATGAACTAATAGTATTAAAAAATGTGGAATGTGAGGGAACATTCATGGTGTTTTGTGATCTTATGAATCGCCAAAAACAACAGAACTAAACACCATGAATGCGTCTACTATTTTGCACAATATGCTCCGCGCTGTCACTCCTAACTCTATCCATAAAGCCAGATTTAATACTCTAGTACTCGTTCACAGAAGTTCTGATCAGTTGCCTTACTTAAATTCAGGCAACTGATTTATTCCTATCACGGAGTTTTCAAGTTAGTTGTCGCCTCAAGTTAAATTTTATGCCGCCCGCATTTCTTCTTTTTTCTCAGGATTTAAATTTACTTCATTTATCATTGACCAGTCTCGTGACTTTCCTGACCAACGACTTGGGTTATTCAATTTAGCTGCGTCATTTATCTGCTGACGCTTAGCTAATATTTCTTTATCTAAACCTGAATGACGTTGGTTTGGCGTCACAAATTTTATACCACTGTGTAGGTGCTCATTATTGTACCAATCAACGAACCCGCTTACCCATTCTCTTGCTGCGCTTATATCTTCAAATGCCTTTTCTGGATACTCTGGGCGATACTTTAACGTTTTAAATAATGACTCAGAGTACGGGTTGTCATTACTTACTGACGGTCGACTAAATGATGGCACAATGCCTAACTCCTGTAATGTAGCCAACCAGGGCGCGAGCACACTTTGTTAATGATGTTAACCAAACAACAATTCTTCCCTAAAAGCATCGTCATAACATGCTCTTACGCACTTACTTCTTATTGAACCCTTACTTTTCGTATGCTGTTTTACCA